>DAISYG010000001.1:0-68486 GCA_036825435.1 Casimicrobiaceae bacterium
CATCAACCAAGTTTACGCCGCAAGCGGCGGGGAATTGAACCCGAAGAGATTAAAATTATTTTCTTCATAAAATCTCCTAAGATTTACAAAATAGATGCCTTAAGGCGTATTCATTATACGTCTTTTGTTGAATAAAAACTATATTTGCATACTTTGTTTTAACAAAGTGTCGCGGATGGCTTGCTTGATGTCTTTTATTTGCTACCATCAACAGATATGTTGGTTCTTGCAACTTTTTACAGTAATTCCATGAACTTTTTTCATTTAACCGAATGGAACTACTCGCGGAGTTATTGAAAGAATTATTTCATTAATTATACTCAATCTAAACTACCTATGTCCCTCAATAAATTACATTGAGGGACATAGGTAATGTGGCGACTGAGTTGAAAGAAAGTGTGTGTCTTATTTATTAAGAACTAACGGACATTATGCACTGTATCTTTAACGATGCGTGGTGTTAAAAACACAAGCAACTCCGTTTTTCTACTCTCACGCCCCGTCGTCTTAAACAGATAGCCGAGAACAGGAATATCACCAAGGAGTGGTACCTTATCGACATCGTTCAAAATTTCTTCTTCAAAAATACCACCAATCACCGCCGTATCGCCGTTGTTGACTGCGATCTGCGTCGTCACGTTCTTGGTGTCAATGGACGGCACCTCGAAGCCACCGCCCAACTGAACGCGTTGTCCAATCGAATCCTTGCGAATCTCAACATTCATGATGATGCGGTTATCCGGCGTAATCTGCGGCGTAACATCAAGCCTCAACACCGCTTTTTTGAACTCCACCGTCGCAGGACTATCAGATGTTCCTGGCGTAACATATGGCACCTCAGTGCCCTGTTCAATCACAGCCTTCTGGTTATCGGCCGTAATAACGCGTGGGCTCGACACTACTTTACCACGATGATCTGCCTCCAAAGCAGACAATTCCAAGTTAATCAAATTTCCTGAACCTAGATTGATCAGCGTCATTGCCAATTGTCCTGCTGGGCTTGCAACAGGAAGATCCACGTTCAATCCGCCCACATCTGAATAACCGGGATAGCCTGCGCCAGACAGGATAGAACCAGCCGCGATTTCCCAAGGAGTTGGTGTTCTGGTCTCGCGCTCTACGCTATTATCATCGATCTCCACAGTCGGTTCCGTTGTTAACGACCCCGTTGTTCCCACTGCGTAGTTATTGAATGTGAACCCGGCTTGCGCACCAAAACGAACGCCTAATTTACGACTGAAACCATCAGACGCAATCACGATACGCGCTTCAATCAGCACTTGGCGCACGGCGATATCCACTTTCTGAATCAGCTGTCGTACTTCCTCAAGCCGCGCCGCAGTGTCCTGCACGAAAATAATATTGGTGCGCGCATCGACTACCGCGCTTCCGCGCTTTGACAGAAATTTTTGACTAGAATCAGAAAGCAATTTTTGAATGTTTTCAGCCTTTTGGTAATTGAGCTGGAACATTTCCGTCTGTAGCGGTTCAAGATCGCTCAATTGTTGCTGCGCCTCGAACTGTTGCTTTTCCTGGAGTGCCAATTCATCACGCGGCGCAATCAGTACCACCGAACCGTTCTTGCGCATATCCAGACCCTTGGTCTGCATGATGATATCCAACGCCTGATCCCAAGGTACGTCTTTCAGCCGCAACGTCAGATTGCCTTGAACCGTGTCGCTGGTGATGATATTGAGGCCGGTAAAATCGGCGATCACCTGCAACACTGCTCGCACCTCCACGTTCTGGAAGTTCAACGACAGCTTGTCGCCTTTATAGCCCTTGCGCGACCCTTGCGTCAGTTTATTGGGATCCTCAATGATTTGTTTGATCTCCAGTGTAAACCGTGTATCGGTTTGATAGGCGGAATGTTCCCAAGCGCCGCGCGGTTCAATCACCATCCGCGTCCTATCGCCTTGCGAGAAGGAGTCGATCAGCGCCACCGGAGTTCCAAAGTCAGCCACATCGAGGCGACGAGCAAGATTATGTGGTAAATCGGTTTTCAAAAAATCAACAATCAGATGCTTGCCTTGTTGACGGATATCAATCCCCGTCGAGCTATCCGACATATCAACCACGACCAACCCTTCGCCGTTGGCGCCGCGTCGGAAGTCGATGTCGCGCAACGCATGTCGCGTTTCACCGGCTTTGCTTTCGGCAAAATGCTGAACCTGCTGCATCGCCGCAGTCGCTTCATCCTGGACTTCACCGGTAAGATAAACTGCAACCACATTACCCTCAAGATCGGTCTTCGATTGCTGGGGCTTGTTGAGATTCATCACCGCACGAGTTTTCCCACTGGTTTGCACGAAGTTAATGCTACGCACCACTTCGTCGTCAATCGTCTGACGGTTACTTTGCATCGCGTTCGCCACATCCGGGAAATCCAACGCCACACGCGGCGGTGATTCAATCGTGAACCCGGAAGGAATGTTCGTCAGTGCCGATTGCAAATGAAAGCGCACAATCGTTTCGCCATTGCTGCCCTTGGAAATCGTTACGCTCTCCAGCTGATTGCTCTGCGCAAACGCCGAAAACGATATCAGAGAGAAAACCAATAACAGCAACCACCCCGAGCATGTTTTCAGAACTGCATGCCGCTTTGTATCAAAAATCGTCTTGATCATTTCTAGCCTCTTTTATTTCTCTGACTCTGCCAACAGCAACGAATTGGTGCGATCAGTCCAGTCACCCGCGCCGTCCTGTACCAGTTCACTCAACACTATTTCCGTTTCCGTAATGGAAACAATCCTGCCGTAATTCTGTCCCATGTAATTGCCGACATGCACCTGATAGATTTCGCCCTCTCCGGTGCGTATCAATCCAAATATTTTCTGCTTTTGCGAAAGTGTTCCCACCATCGTCAGACTTTCCAACGGAAAGGCTTCTAACGGTTGGGGTGGTCGTTTTCTTTGTTCCTGAATGAGGTCACTATCAACATCATCCACGGTAATTTTTCTTGGGAAAAATGGATCCTGAATATCATAGGCGTTATAGGTAAACGGTTGATATTCCTGCACCTCAGGAATCGGGTCGATCTTGCCGCGCTCACTCTCGCCTTGCTGATCCATCCATTGCCTTAAATCCTGATGCTGTTCACTGCAACCGACCAGGAAAAGTGCGGCCACCAATGGTAAAAGAAGCGTTTTCATCGTCATTCCTTCGCTCCTTCTGCTTGTTGCGCCTGCTGTTCCTGCTCATCAAGGTAGCGAAAGGTTTTCGCTACTGCCGCCATCGTCAGTACGCCTTTATTACGTTCAATCGAAACATCGTTAATTGTCACAATCCGCGGTAGCGCAGCAACATCGCTGACAAAACCACCCATTCCGTGATAATCCCCCGTCAGCTTGATTTCAATCGGAATTTCTGCATAAAACTCCGCCTTCTTCTCGTTCTGCGCTGGTTTGAAAAGATCGAACTGCAAACCTCTTGCAATACCCGCTTGGTTAACATCCACCAACAACGCATCAATTTCCGAACGGCTCGGCAAGTTTTTCACCAAGGCACCAAACTCACGCTGAATTTGGTCAAGCTGCTCAATATACAAGGCATGGTTAATCGTTTTGATTTTGCGTTCGGTGTATTGCTGCTTGAGTTGAATCTCTTCGCGTTCCTTTGCTTTCAGCGATTCATACTTTTCTTTCCACATGAAATAAACACCGAGCGCAACGATGACAACAATAATCACCACACACACCGCCAGTTTCTGCCAGAACGGCCAACTTCCGGCATCTTGAAAGTCAAGTGATCCCGCAGACAGTTCCATCACGCACCTCCTTGCTGCGCTGCCGCTTTCGCATCTTTGCTCTGATCTTCAGCACGCTTCACGTCAAATATCATGATAAATTGGTTCGCCACTTCCGGTTTGGCGGCCTTACCCGGCTGCCTGGAACTCTGGGTGGGTTCATCTTTGATCTCGGTCAGTTTCACCTCGACAAGGCGCGGCTTGTCCAGCCACTGCGACGCGTCAATGTTACGCATGAATGCCGAAACGTGGGCATTCGATTGCGCATACCCGGTCACTGTAACGGTATTGCCTTTCTGCTTGGCCGTCTTCAGATAAACACCCTCCGGCAACCGTTTGGCCATCTGATCCAGCAAATGCACCGACTGCGCACGGTTGGCCTGCAACGCCTCCACTGTTTTTTTGCGCTCAATCGCCAACCGTATTTCTTCGCGCAGCCGATCAATTTCTTTGATTTGCTCGTCCAGCTTGCGGATTTCTGTCGTCAATAATTGATTGCGACTATCCTGAATATCCACCTTCTTTTGTAGGAAAGAATTGCCCAAAAAAACGATAACCGCCGCAACAATCGCAGCGAAAATCGCCATCATGATGAACTCGCGCTGTTTGCGCGCTCGTTTTTCCTGGCGATAAGGAAGTAGGTTGATCCGTGGTTGACTCATGATTCAAAACTCCTCAAAGCCAGCCCGCTCGCCGTCAACAGCAACGGAGCATCCTGGGCTAATTGTTGAACACGAACTCGCCCTGCGGTTTTCATTGCGGCAAAAGGATTGGCGACGGTCACCGGCACATTGGTTTGCTGCGACACAACTTTATCAATGCCGCGCAATAATCCACCACCGCCGGAAATAACCACTTGCTGTATCGTACCGAACGTTGTCGTCGTACTGAAGAATTGCAGCGCCCGAGCAACTTCCATCGCAACATTATCCAAATACGGACGCAGCACATCGTTTTTGTAGCTGTCCGGCAGCCCGCCCGTTTTCTTCGCGGTTTCGGCTTCCGCCGTCGGCAAGCTGAACGTACGCTGGATTTCCGTCGTCAACTGATTACCGCCAAAACTCAGTTCTCGCGAAAAGAGAATATCTCGGTCACGAAACACAAAAAAACGTGTCCCGTTGGTACCAACATCAAATAATGCGATATTCTGTCCGCGTCCTTTTCCGGGCAAGCCTGGCATGATCAGACCGAATGCGTTTTGAATCGCCAACGATTCAATGTCGACGATTTCCGGTTTGGCTCCTGCGCCTTCGACAACAGCCGAATAATCGTCCACCTTCTCGCGACGCGCCGCTGCAATCAAAACTTCCACTTCACCCGGCATGTTCGGCGCTGCACCGAGCACCCAATAATCCAGATTGACTTCATCCAACGGGAAAGGAATGGATTGATTCGCTTCGGCTTCAACGGTCAGTTCCAACTCCTCCTCTTCCTGATCCGCAGGCACGGTAATCTTTTTGGTGATCGCCGTTGCCGTCGGCAACGCCAGCGCGACGAGCTTGATCCGGCTACCCAGTCGTTTCATGCCACGTCGGAAAATATCGCTGACCTGATCGATATTGGTGATACTGCCATCCTGAATCAGGTCTTTCGGCAACGTCTCGATCACATAACGCTCCAACTGATATTTCCCATTACGCCCGGAAAGCTCAACCAGTTTGATCGATGACGACCCAATGTCGGCACCGATCACCTGATGCGCTCCCGCCCCAAATGGAAGTGAAAATTTGTCAGTAAACATAATTAAGTTTCGTTGAAATCACCAATCTATTTAGGAATCTACATTAAAATGCATGCGCAAGTCCCGAATTTATCAAAATATTTTTATTTTTTTTGTTAAAGTGTTGCAGGGCTGACTACAACTAGGTCTTACGATATTATGACCACTATTGTCAGGAATATCAAAATTTGTTAACTCGCGCGTTCTTCTATCTCGTTTCTGTCGCCGTTGGGCTACTTTTGATCGCTGTGCTCTTGGGCGCGTTTGTTATCGCTCTTTTGTACCCGACACTACCAGATCTTGATGTTTTGACCGACTACCAGCCCAAGATACCGCTTCGCGTGGTCACGCGCGAAGGCATTTTGATTGGCGAATTTGGTGAAGAGCGCCGTTCGGTGGTGCGCATTAATGAAGTTCCGGAGGTCTTGAAACACGCCATTTTGGCCGCCGAGGACGAAAGATTCTATTCGCATGGCGGCGTTGACTACATTTCCATCGCCCGCGCCGCATTAGCTAACCTTACCACCAGTACGCGCCAAGGTGCCGGCACTATTACGATGCAGGTCGCGCGCAACTTTTTTCTGACACGCGAAAAATCATATCTGCGTAAAGCACAAGAAGCATTGCTAGCGTGGAAAATCGAAGCCAATCTGTCCAAGGATGAAATTCTTCAGTTGTACATCAATCAGATTTTTCTCGGTCAGCGCGCTTATGGTTTCGCCGCTGCTGCGCGCATCTATTACGGCAAGGAGTTGCAGGAACTCACACCTGCTGAAGCAGCGATGCTCGCTGGACTGCCCAAGGCACCGTCGCAATACAACCCGTTGGTTAATCCGCAGCGCGCCCGCTCCCGTCAAAGCTATGTTCTCGGTCGCATGCATTTGTTAGGTTACCTTGACGATCAAACGTATGCCGCCGCACAAAAGGAGCCCCTGGTCTTGCGCACACAGAATACGCAAGAACGTCCACTGATTCCGTTGCACGCCGAATACGTGGCGGAGATGGCGCGCCGCAAAGTCGTCGAAGCTTATGGACAGGAAGCATATACGCTCGGTTTGACGGTCTGGACGACCTTGTCGCACGACATGCAAAAATCCGCGTATCAGGCGTTGCGTCAGGGCGTCTTTGATTATGATCATCGCCATGGTTTTCGCGGCCCGGAAGCGCGAATAACGCTGCCAGAAGATGCGCGTGAAGACGACCCCGCGTTGATCGACACGGTTTTCCTCAATCTTGCCAATTACGACAACCTGTTGCCCGCGGTTGTCCTCGAAGCCACGCCGCAGGAATTGCGCGTGCTGATTTCCGATGGCACGGTCGCTGTCGTGTCCGGCAAGAGTCTGAAGTTTGTGGAAAAAGCATTGCAGCCCAAAGCGCCCGCCAGTCTCAAACTTACCCGCGGCTCGATAATTCGCTTGTCAAAGTTCAATAATGAATGGACGGTAACGCAAATACCGGAAGTGGAGGCCTCACTGGTCGCCACCGACCCACAAACCGGCGCACTGCTGGCACTGGTCGGTGGCTTTGATTTTGACCGCAATCAGTTCAACCACGCCACACAGGCGCGGCGGCAACCGGGCTCATCGTTCAAGCCTTTTATTTATTCTGCTGCGTTGGAAAAAGGCTTTTCGCCCGGCACCATTGTCAACGATGGTCCATTTTTTGTGCCTGCCGAAGAAGCGGGCGGCACCGATTGGGAACCCAAAAATTACGACGGCAATTACGAAGGTCCGATGCGCCTACGCGTTGCGCTCGCCAAATCCAAGAACTTGGTGACCGTGCGCGTGTTGCAGGCAATCTCGCCGCAATATGCTCAAGATTACATCACACGCTTCGGCTTCTCTGCTGCCGATCATCCTGCTTATCTGACGATGGCACTTGGCGCTGGATCGACGACGCCGATGCAAATGGCGAGCGCTTATTCCGTTTTCGCCAATGGCGGCTATCGCGTCGCACCTTACTTCATCGACATGATCACGGATGCGCGAGGCAACATCGTGCAAGGCAAACCACCGACCATGCTCGAAGAAACCCGCGAGCAAGTTATCGACCCGCGCAATGCGTTCATTATGAATTCGATGCTACGCGACGTAGTCAACAGCGGCACGGCGTCGCGTGCGCGTTCGCTGAAACGCAATGATCTGGCCGGCAAAACCGGCACCACGAACGACTACATCGACGCTTGGTTTTGCGGCTACAACGCCAGCTTGGTCGGCGTCGTCTGGATCGGCTACGATCAACCGCGTTCGCTCGGGCGACGCGAAACCGGCTCTGCCGCCGCGTTGCCGATCTGGATCAACTTCATGAAAGATGCACTCAAAGACGTCCCGGAAACACCGCTCAAGCCGCCGCGTGATGTGATTTCCGTGCCGATCAACACCGAAACCGGCCTGCGCGACGAAAGCAGTCCCGACAAAGAATGGTTCTACTCCGAATTCGGTCCACCGGACGAAATGGAAATGCTGGAACCCGTCGATACATATTCTCTCGAACAAATTTTCTGATGCCGCCGCGCCGCAACACTTCCGCGTTGGATGGTCGGCGCAAGTCATCGTCTTCTGCGCGTAATCAACAACAACTGCGTCAGCGCATCGCGCAGCAGACCGCCGAGTTGATCCTCAATCACGGCATCGACGATTGGCAGTACGCCAAACGCAAAGCGGCACGCCAATTGCTGCTGCCCGAAAACAGCGCCCTGCCCGACAATGAGGAAATCGAAGCCGCGCTGTTTGAACGTCAAGCGTTATTCGGCGCACATCAGGAAAAATCGCACGAGGAAACCTTACGCGATAAACGACAGCGGGCGTTGACATGGATGCAAAAATTTCGTGATTTTTCGCCGCGTTTATATGGCGCGCTTGCCGAAGGCTGGGGCGGAGAAAATCAAATCATCCGTATTGAACTTATCAGCGACGACCTCAAAGCGGTCGAAATCACGCTGATCAACTTTGGTTTTCGCTACCACAACACCGACACCGCTCGTGAAGATACGCTGCAATTTGCGGTGTATGAAAATGATCGTGAAGACGAGCACGTTCTGCTGCGCGTCGTCACGCCACAAGGACGTCACCAACGCAAACAACGTCACGTTTTTCTCGATCAGGATGCGCTCGCCGCGCTACTTGACCAGCGTGGCGATTAATCAGCGCCCTGCCAGCCACTCGGCAGCAGTCAGCGCGAAGTAAGTCAGAATACCGTCCGCGCCCGCGCGCTTCATGCTCAACAGCGCCTCCAACACGCACGCGCGCTCATCAAGCCAACCGTTTTTCGCTGCCGCTTTCAGCATCGCGTATTCGCCGGAAACCTGATACACCATCGTCGGCACACCAAACGTGTCTTTCACACGCCGCACAATGTCGAGATACGGCAAGCCCGGTTTGACCATCACGAAATCGGCGCCTTCCTGAATATCTTCGTACACTTCCCACAGCGCTTCATCACTGTTGCCAGGATCCATCTGGTAGGTGTATTTATTACCGCCGCCGAGGTTTGTTGCCGAGCCGATCGCGTCGCGGAATGGGCCATAGAAACTGGACGCATATTTCGCCGAATACGCCATGATGCGCGTGTGAATCAGATGATGTGCATCCAGTGCACTCCGTACTGCGCCGATGCGACCATCCATCATGTCCGATGGGGCGACGATATCCACGCCCGCCTCGGCATGGCTCAGCGCCTGTTTGACCAACACCTCGACGGTTTCGTCGTTCATCACGTAACCCGTGTCACTGAGCAAGCCATCTTGACCGTGACTGGTGTACGGATCGAGCGCCACATCGGTCATGATGCCCAAATCGGGAAATTCTTTTTTCAGTTGCCGCACGGCACGCGGAATCAGCCCTTGCGGATTCCACGCCTCTTCGGCCTGCTCAGTTTTCAGCGAAGAATCAATGACCGGAAACAGCGCCATCACCGGCACGCCCAAACGCACGCAGCGTTCGGCTTCGCGCACAATGCCATCGATGCTGCGACGACGAACATCCGGCAACGATGGCACGGCTTCTTCACGCTTCTCACCATCCAGCACGAAAACCGGGTAGATGAAATCTTTCGTGGTCAGCGCATATTCGCGCACCAGATCGCGGGAAAACGCATCACGACGCAAACGGCGCGGGCGACGCACAGGAAATTGTCCGGAAAAAGCAAAACTCATGATCTCTCCAAAAAATAAACCGTTGTTGAAATGTTCCTTCGATTATCCTGCGAGAGACTGATAACGGCGCAATAATTTGTAATGTCTTGCGTTTTGCGGAACATTCATCATTTTTTTCTCTCTAACCCATTAGACGGCAACGTCCCCGCTATCCTCCTTGAGCGGGCCTGTTTCATGAGTGAAACAGGTTTTTTCACTCCAGTTACTATTCCCCTTTTTATAGTAACTGGAGTTTTTTATTTCCATGGCGCTGCAATATTCCGTTATTTCCGCGCCAGTATAAACCAATATTTCCCTTCCGCGTTTTCGCCACTTGCCAGCAGCCGGTTGCCGGTCTGCTTCGTAAATGACAAAAAATCCTGCTTGCTGCCCGGATCGGTCGCATACACACGCAGAATTTCACCGCTTGCCATTTCGCTCAGTGCTTTGCGCGCGCGCAGAATAGGCAACGGGCACATCAACCCGCACGCATCGACTTCTTTATCCGGCGTGATGTCCGTGGTTTTCATCCCGATGTGCTTTCATGATTTCATCGACCAGCGCGGTTGTTGATCGTTCAAACAAAAAAGGAACGGCAACGAATCGCCCGCCGTTCGCCAATACTTCCGTCGCGCCTGCCGTTGTTTGCGCTGAATAATCACCACCTTTGACCAGAATATCCGGCATGATGCGCACGATTAAATCTCTCGGTGTCCCTTCATCAAACGGAACCACCAGATCGACACTCGCCAATCCCGCCAACACCATCATCCGATCTTCCAGCGCATTCAATGGTCGCTCATCACCTTTATTGAGGCGACGTACCGACGCATCAGAATTCACCGCAACAACCAACGACTTTCCCAATTGCCGCGCCTGATCCAGATAAGCAACATGCCCGCAGTGCAAAATATCGAAAACACCGTTGGTGAACACCAACGGTTTGGGCAACATTGCCGCACGCGCGCAAGCATCATCGTACGATGCAATTTTGGAAAACGCTTGCGGTGCGGGCAGCACATCCATTATTGGCTTTTATCCGTGAATTCAAAAACCGTCACCACACGATTCACGTTTTTGGTTTTGCGTGCAATATCAGACGCTTGTTTGCCTTCTGTTTCGCTGACGATTCCCATCAGATAGACAATGCCGCGCTCGGTCACAACCTTCACATGGGTCGGCGAAAAATTGCTGTCGAGGAAGCGTGTTTTCACCTTCGACGTAATATAAGAATCGTTGGAGCGCGACGATAACGTCGAAATCTCGCCAACCAATAATTCATTCTGAACAACACGCACATGCTCCTGCTGCTTGGCCATATACACCACGTCGTCGGCAATCGTCTGCTCGGGCACTTCGCCGGTTAACAACACAACACCGTTATATGTGGTCACGCTGACGTGCACGCGATCGCCGTATTTTTCATTGACTTGTGTCTTCAAGCGTCCCGCTGTGGTTTTATCGTCCACCTGCGCGCCCGTCGAACGCCGATCAGTCGCCACAACAATGCCGCCCGCCGTTGCGCCTACGGCAACTGCCGCACAGCCTTGCAATGAAAGCCAGTAAGGAACCAGCACCAAGCTCATCATCAAAGGAAACCATTTTTTCATCAGTCATCTCCAAGTAAACGAAAATCGATTGCGTCGCAAAGACAGTGAATACACAACAAATGAACCTCTTGAATGCGCGCGGTGCGATCATGCGGCACACACAAATGAATGTCGTTTTCATTGAGCGCTTCGTTCATCAGCCCGCCGCCCTTGCCGGTTAACGCCACCACGCGCAAGCCGTGCTCGTGTGCGGCATGAACCGCCGCCAGTACATTCCCCGAATTGCCCGATGTTGAAATCGCCAGCAAAACATCGCCGTCAACGCCGAGCGCATTCACCTGTTTGGAAAAAATTTCGTTGAACGAATAATCATTGCCGACAGCGGTAAGAATGGACGTATCCGTAGTCAACGCCAGCGCTCGCAGTTCGGGACGCTCACGCTCAAAGCGCCCGACCAGTTCCGCTGCAAAATGCTGCGCATCGGCGGCCGAGCCGCCGTTGCCGCATGCGAGAATTTTGCCATCCGCCAAAAGTGCGTCTGTCATCAGATGCGCGGCGCGCGCAATCAAAGGCGCAAGCGATGCTGCTGCTTGCCGTTTGATTTCGGCGCTGTCTTCAAAATGTTGTGCGATACGTTGTTCTAAACTCATAACCTCATGATCAAAAAATGTCGCGCAACCAGACAATCTGGTTTACCTCCAACGCACTCAACAGAATAGCATCAAAACGGCACGGTGGTTGATCGGCGCGCTCGGATAAATACAGACTCGCCGCCGTATGCAAACGTTTTTGTTTGGCCGCGGTAATGCTCGCCGCCGCACCGCCGAACGAAGCCGATTGACGCAGCCGCACCTCAACGAACAGAAGTGTATCGTTCTCCTGCGCGATGATATCGATTTCCCCGTAACGACTTCTGACATTGCGTGCGATCACTTTGATCCCCTGTCGCTGCAAAAATTCTACTGCCAAATCTTCCGCGTTTTTACCGTGCACACCGCACGTATTTTGTTTGTCTTTCATCATTCGTTTAACGCGCGTAAACCACCACCGTCGAAAATCGCCATTTGTCCGTTGCGCAGCAAACCTTCACGCGGATCAAAGCGAATATGGCCGCTGGCGCCTTGAATATCCAGCGATAGCGGTGCGCCCCCGAGAAATGATGTTGCCACTTGAAATGCGTCGAACCCAAGCGCATACAAGCGCGCCGTTGCCGGAGAATCGGGCGCCGTTCCAAGTGCATGAAAACGTACATCACCACGATTGACCAGCCAGGGAATTTCGACAACGCGCAGACGATCAAATGGAAAGCCTTCGAACTGCGATGCGCGCTGATAAATATGTCCACTGGCGTAAGTCGGCCACGCTTTGGTTTGCGCATACGCCAACGCAGCATCGTTACCCTCGACAGCGAGAATCACAGCCGACGGTGCCAACGTGCCGAGTTTCGTGCGCAAGTCCGCGAGCTCATCCGCTTGATAAAGAATGCGCTGCGGCGGCGCTTCACCGATTTTCAACCATTCGTCCATGAATGCATCGCTAAATCGCTTCATCAACGGCGTCTCACTGCTCAACAACGCCACGTTCGTCGTTTTGCCGCTCAACAGGAGCTCTCGCGCTAATAAGCGCGCATCGCTTTCGACGGTCAACGTCAGCGGAAAGATTTTATCCGGCATCGGCGTGTCATCATCTTCCAACTGCGTCAACGCAATCGTCCACACATCCGGCGGCATATGCACCAACATGCGCAAATCGTCGCGCACCAGCGGTCCGACGATCACCCGTGCACCTGCTTCCTGCGCTTCCTGAAACGCATACAGCGCCCGCCCCGCCTCGTGCTCAATCACCAGGCAACTGTCCTCGGCTTGCGCCGTCTTCGCCGCCGCCATGAACCCTGCACGCAACGCCTGCGCCGCCGCACGATAAGCCTCGGTTTTTTGCGGAAGAATCAACGCAATGGCCGGCGTGCGTGAAATCGAGAATGTTGATGATGAGGGTGACGCGTACTGCGGCGCAACCGGTGACAAGCGTATTTCCTGCATCGGTATCGTTTGCGGCGGCAAAGGTTGCGCCGTTTCTTCCGCGGCAGGTGCCTGCGGTGCTACCGCGCCCGAAGTATGTGGTGCGGCAGACACTGGCGGCGCGCTCGGCGATGCACGAATAACCGGCGCGGGTGCTGCTGGCGCGATCATTGCGCCTGTTTCTTGCGTCGATCCTTGCGCCAATGCGGCAAATGTTGCGAAAGCGCTGACAACCGCTACAATGACGAACAACGGCCACGCGCGTTGCGACCTTCTCGCGTAGGATTTCGTATATTCAACCATATCGCCCCTCGTTCATGACTTCGTCTCCATCAGCCAGCCCTGCCTTAACTTCCGGCGCGTTTCACGCTCAACCGGGGATATTATATGTGCTTGCTACACCACTCGGTAATTTGCGTGACATTACCCTGCGCGCGCTCGATATTCTCGCATCTGTCGATCTCGTACTCGCCGAAGACACCCGCGTCACCAGTAAACTACTCAATCATTATGGCATCCGCGCTCGTACCCGTGCGCTGCATCAGCACAACGAACGTCAGCAAATCGATTTCGTGCTGGATTGTTTACGCAACCAACAAAGTCTGGCGCTGGTCAGCGACGCCGGCACCCCTGCCATCAGCGACCCCGGCGCGAAATTGGTCGCTGCCGTGCGCGAAGCGCAATTCCCCGTCGTGCCGATCCCCGGCGTATCAGCGCTGACCGCCGCCATTTCTGCCGCCGGTCTTGATGCCGAGCATTTTTATTTTGCTGGCTTTCTGCCTACGCAGAGAAAAGCGCGCAATGGCCAACTAGAAAAACTGCGAGCGATCCCTGCTGCGATTATTTTCTACGAAGCACCGCATCGCGTGCGCGATACGCTACAAACGCTTGCGCAATATTTCGATCCCGAGCGTCCGCTCATCATTGCCCGCGAATTGACCAAAACGTTTGAAACCATCACGCGTTTAATACTTGCCAATGCCGAAACATGGCTCGACGCACATCCCGAAACCGAACGCGGCGAAATCGTTTTAATTATTGATGCGCCTAAAGAAGAAAAACAAAAAGACGCACTACTGGACGACAACACCCGCCGCTGGCTTGCTGCACTCTGCGAGGAATTTCCTCCTGCCCGCGCTGTGCGCATCGTAGCAGCTGTGACAGGTATTGATCGCAGGACTCTTTATGAAGAGGCAATACAAAAAGGTGTCTCGGACTGAACAACCCTCTTTAAGACTGTTTCTGCGGCCAGATCGTTATTTCAAAAGGATTGATATCAATATAATCAATATATGTCATACTATTTTTATTCATCAGCAAAATAGCACTCCGCTCACGACCCATCGCTGGCAAGGCAATAATGTCATCTCTATTTTCATACATAGACAAAGATTCTTTTATTTTTTTTCCCTTTACGAAATCGAGCAGCATCTGTAACGACAAAGCTCTTTCTCGAATATCCTTTTTGCCATCAAACAATGGAGCATAATAAACAGGCATAATTGATATATCTACGCCAGCAAAAATGGCATTAAATAGCACTGTTTGAGATTCATCGCCATCCTTTGGAGGATTTGCCCAAACCCAATTCAATTGTCTCCATCCGTCAGGGGAAAACCCTTTATCTGATGTTAAATATTCTTTCGGTAAATCCTTCGGGAATTGAGAAGCTTGAACTAACTCAAACCGATCGACTGCAAAAACCATATACAGAGGGCGCCCCTGCCATAAGCTATTCACACCCCAAATTAGAGCCGATACTTGAAAAAAAACAACAATCAATAAATCTCTAACGAGCTCCATTCGGCTCTTTTCAGGATTTGCAATAATCAACGTAATGAATGGACCGATAAAAACATCAACGCAAATTAACAATAATAAAATTCTATCCGCACCGCTCAAATACCATGCAGGTGATGCATACCAACGCATCCAGAAAACCAAGCCAATGCAAGCTATAATGCTGGCGCTTACGGCAAAGTGTGCCCCAGCCAAATGCATTCTGAAGAAAAAACTTTTCATTGATAGAGACATACGTTTGATATTGTACTTCATAGAAAAAAGAACCGCGCACAAAGCGCGGCTCTTTTCCTATTAATAATACTCTTTGTGCTTATTATTAACGGCAGTTCGATGGGGCAAAGCGTGCCAGCAACGTACCTGCAGTTCCGCCAGGAGCAACCATCGTGTGACCTGCGGCAGCACAATCCCACTCTAAAGCAGCGTTCAGCGGAGTATAACCACCACCCGTTGAGTTAGGAAGCGCCGTAGCCGTACCACCAGGGCGACCGAACGGTGTAATCGTCAGCGTAGGAGAACCAATATCAATCACCGCTGTATATTCAATCTCAATTTCTCCATTAGTATTACTGATGGTAATGTTATTTACGATCGGTGTAGCATCAAAGTTCCACCCCATATCATATTCCATTGAGTTAGAATGATTTTCGTTAATGGTTGTTTTCGCCGCAGAAGCGATTGACAAACCTTCGGAAACTTTTGCGCGTTTCGTATAATCCTGATATGCAGGAAGCGCAACAGCTGCCAAGATACCAATAATCGCCACGACGATCATCAGTTCGATCAATGTAAAACCTTTTTGTACTGATTTCATGATATTTCCTTTCAAAGAGAGACTTTCAAAAAAACTCGCCTTGTTTTAAGGCTTGCTCTCTATTGAGCAGGGAGCGTGCCAAAGTAGATTTTTTTTACATTTTACACTTTATGTTATTGATTTTAATAAAAATTTATTTTATTCAGGATGATCGCCAAGAAGAACATGTCGCCTTTTTTCACGACCTTCCAGCGTTTTTGCTGACCGTTTTTTGTCGCATTTTCCTTTCAAAGACATGAAAAAACCGCGCTATAGCGCGGTTTGGAGCGTCTCTTTGAAAAAATAATGAAACACTTTATGCTTTTTTCACTTTTTCCAGCATCTTGAAAACGCTTCTGGGCGCGCCGACAAACATGCGTTTGAAGGATTTGCCCAAGCAACGGCGCTCAATGGTATTGCGGCGGACTCGGGTACGTTCAGCCATGATGTTTTTCCTTTCCTTAATAACATATCAAAAAAACCAGCTCAATTCGTTTGTGCTTCATTTGACTGCTGTATTTTCACATAATTCGCATGAAGCCGAAACTCAAAAAATTTGTCTGCATAAGGTGACGATTTTCGTCACCAGTAGCAATTTTTCGTTCATCGTTGCGGCGCGTCACCTTTTAAGGAAGCGCTGATTCATGTCGCGAGCGCGAGCAGGACAAGGCGCGCATTTTCCAAAAAGCCCGACGAAAAAGCGGAGTTTACACGAAAGTAAATGAGCATTTTGAGAAGGATTCCAACGCTGTATTGCTTGTGCACAGCAATTAATCAGCGGTTCCTTAAGCCAGCGGCTTCGCGAAGCGCTTGCGCTTTGTCAGTCGCTTCCCAAGTGAATTCCGGCTCGTCGCGTCCAAAGTGTCCGTATGCCGCCGTTTTTTCATAAATTGGGCGCAATAGATCAAGCTCTTTGATGATTCCTTTGGGACGTAAATCGAAGTGATTATTTACTAACTCAGCGATCTTGACATCGTCGATCACGCCCGTTCCTTCGGTGTAAATCGTCACGTTGATCGGTCGCGCAACACCAATCGCATAGGAAATCTGCACTTGGCACTGCCGCGCCAAGCCCGCCGCAACAACGTTTTTGGCAACGTAGCGCGCCGCGTAAGTTGCCGAACGGTCAACTTTGGAGGGATCCTTGCCGGAAAAAGCACCGCCACCATGCGGCGCAGCGCCGCCGTAGGTATCAACAATGATTTTCCGCCCTGTCACCCCAGCATCGCCGTGCGGTCCGCCAATTTCAAAACGTCCGGTCGGGTTGACGAGAAAACGCGCATCCTGAAGCATGTCTTTCGGCAGTACCGGCAGGATGATTTCTTCGATGACCGATTCCGCCAATTCCTTTTGCTTGTCGTTCATGCTTGGATGATGTTGTGTCGAAAGCACGATCGTGTCAATCGCTATCGGTCGCCCGTTTTCGTAGCGCACGGTGACTTGCGATTTGGCATCCGGGCGCAACCACGGCAAACGTCCGTCGCGGCGCAATTCCGCCTGTCGCTGCACGAGACGATGTGCGTAATAAATCGGAAACGGCATCAATGCTGGCGTTTCGTCGCACGCATAGCCAAACATCAACCCCTGATCGCCCGCACCTTGGTCCAACGCTTCGTCAGACGCATGGTCAACGCCCTGCGCGATGTCAGGAGACTGTTTGCCGTAGCACACCATCACCGCGCAGCCGTCGGCATCAAAACACAGCGCAGAATCGTTGTAGCCGATGCTGCGGATTGTCGAACGGGCAACGTTGGCGTAATCAACATGCGCGTGTGTCGTGATTTCGCCCGCCATCACCACCAACCCCGTCGCCACCATCGTTTCGGCGGCAACACGCGCATTTGGATCTTGCGCGAGGATAGCGTCGAGCACCGCATCAGAAATGCGGTCCGCGACTTTGTCCGGGTGCCCTTCGGAAACCGATTCCGAAGTAAAAAGAAAATCGTTCATGAAACTCTCGTTGGCGCAGAAGCGCGCAAAACACTGTAGAATCCCCGAAACGCCAAGCGCTTCGGGACGAAAGACGTGATTCTAGCAAATCGCGCCGCGCTTACCAATGTTTTCGATGCGTCTGCGCTGCTTATCAATTCATCATGCTTAATAAAACACAACCATTCATCCCGTCGCTTGCCGATCAAGCGCACGTCGAAGCGGTCAACGACGACACAATCCGACGCGCTGCTGGTTTGTTGAAAGCGGGCGAACTGGTCGCGTTCCCGACCGAAACCGTTTACGGCCTCGGTGCCGATGCGGAGAACGTCGCTGCCGTCGCGCAGATTTATGCCACAAAAGGCCGCCCCGACAATCACCCACTGATCGTCCACCTAGCCGAACCTGATGATGTGTATTTCTGGACGAGCGGGGTATCGGAAAAGGCGCAACGACTCTTGCACCGTTTTGCACCCGGACCGCTGACGCTGATTTTACCGCGCGCGGCACACATCAACACTGCCGTCACCGGCGGACAGGACACCATCGGCTTGCGCATCCCCGCGCATCCCGTCGCGCAACAACTGCTGCGCGCGTTCAAAGAGCAACAGAATGGGCGCGGCATCGCCGCACCTTCCGCTAATCGTTTTGGCCATGTTTCGCCGACTACGGCTCAGCATGTCGCCGACGATTTCGGCGGTCGCGTTGCAATGATTCTGGATGGAGGTGAAACCAACTACGGTATTGAAAGCATCGTCATTGCATTGAATGCCGAGCATCCCGTGCTCCTGCGGCCGGGGTCGATTCCGTTGCCCGAACTGGAAGAAACGTTGGGTGAAAAGCTATTGCTGCCAACGCAGGCGCCGCGCGATACACTGCCGCGCGCTTCAGGGACGCTGCCATCACATTACGCACCGTACACGCCTGCTCATCTCGTGAGCAGCCAGAATTTGATTCAGGAATACAATACGCTGCAAGCCAAAGGAAAGCGCGTTGCCATTCTCACGCACGGCACAACGTTGTCGTGTCCCGATTCCGCGAAAATCATATTACCAGCCGACGCGACGGCTTACGCACATGGTTTATATGCTGCATTGCGAGCGCTTGATCGAATCGGCGCGGATATCATCCTGATCGAAGCCGTGCCCGATGACGAAGCATGGCGAGCGGTTCGTGATCGTTTGAAGCGCGCCGCGACACAATAGCTTCTGTCAATCAAACGTGATACGGTGCAGTTTCGGCAATCTGTGCTGACTCTTCTTTTGCAGGCACAGTATGAGGAGCATCGTGCTCATGCGTTAAAGCTTCCGTTTCTTCCTGTTTTTTATGCTGCTCTACGTTTTGCTTTTTCGCGTTTGAACGATACAAATAGCGCGCCAGCTCTTTGAGCGCACTTTTGTACACATCGCGTTTGAACTCGATTACCGCATCCAATGGCACGTGATAACCGTGCCAGCGCCAAGCGTCGAACTCGGGCTTTTCCGTAGTGCGCAGATTGATATCCGAATCGCGCCCAACAAAGCGCAACAAATACCAGATTTGCTTTTGTCCGCGATAACTGCCGCGCCACTCACGACGCACCCAATTTCTGGGCACGTAATAACGCAGCCAGTCGCGCGTTCTTCCTAAAATTTGTACGTGTTCGGGAGACAGCCCAACCTCTTCCCAAAGCTCCCGGTACATCGCCTGTTCTGGCGATTCGTTAGGGTCGATTCCACCCTGCGGAAATTGCCATGAATGTTCGCGAATACGCTTTGCCCAAAAAACCTGATTCTTTGCATTGGCGATTACGATGGCGATGCTTGGGCGAAAACCTTCTCGATCCAGCATCTTGCACCTGTAAATTATTGAGTTACGCACATTGTTCCATAGTTTGCTTTTATTGCCTAGATGCTCATGGACTCGGGACGTAACGGTTTCGGTGCGCACCATACCGCACAGATAAAAAAACGGCGTCTTTCGACGCCGTTGTGAATCACACAGTTTTAACTACACACTACAAAGGAACTTTATTTTTTCGCAAATTTTGCGCGCTCGTCAGCCATGGCTGCATCGAGCTTGTCGACCGCTTTCTGGGAAACATCCGTACCTGTGAGGATCGACTTGACCGCTTGATCGTGATGATGGAAATAACCACCATTGGTTGCCGTCCACCATTCCCAATGGATGTGTGCTTCCCAATGCGCTTCACGCGCTTCGGCAAGAGCGGCATCGCTGACGCCAAGATTCTTGGCTTCTTCGATCTTGTCCACCAAGCGAGTCAGCCAGAATTCGGCGTGACGCAGTTTGGCGAAATAATGGTTCTTCATGCCGTCGATGACGTAGTTGGCTTGGCGCTCATCCCACTCTGGGTGACAGGTCAAGCAAGTCTCTTTGAGATACTCGCGTGGCGAAACAGCCCAGTGATTGGTAAACGTCTTGCCTGCTTTGTTCTTCGTCTTCGGCATATGGCAGTCATGACACTCGACGCCGGCCAATTGGTGAACAGAACCGTAGTAGGTTTCAACATCCGGGTGTTGTGCTTTCCACAGCATCGCACCGCTGAACTTGTTCTTGAAGTCCTGGAACTTCAGGTTCTTATAGTGCTGGCTGAGTTCAAACACGTTAACCATTGGGAAATGGTTGGTGCGTTGATCAGACATCTTCACACCTTCGCCCGTTGACGTATCAGTACCCGGGTTACAGTTGTATTCGACGTGACACTGACCGCACTGCAGCTTGGTGTCGTATCTGTCGAGGATCGCGATCTTGCGGGTATAACCGCGCAAGCCCAAATCATGCACTTCGACCTTCGGCTTGTTCGCATCTTTATGGAACAGCGTATCGGCTTCCGGACGGGTGATCGCCTGGATCATCGCATCACGAATGATACGTGGCTGACCAGAGTGAGGATCGTGGCAGAAGAAGCAGTTCAACGCGTTGTTGATGTCTTTTGCCATATCAACGACGTTGGACATACGGCTCCATTTTGCGCCAGGTTCCGGATCGCCCATGTACGCCCAGTCAAGGATGTGATCCATCGACTTACAGGACAAGCAAACCGGGTTTGCAGCAGCGGCGTAGCCAGGAGCAAACGCTTTGTGCGGCTCACCAGGGAAACGATCTTCGAGAACATCCCAAGTCTTGAAATAACCGCCTGGACGGGCAAGATCTTTCCAGCCATCTTTCGGTTGGAAACGACCACCGAAAGCACGGTCAGCGATGAACTGATCGTACATCATGAACGCGTGCGAACGCGGTTCAGCGTGCTCTTTGGTGAAGCCATGCGGCGACATCAGCTTGTCGAACGATGGGTTAGGTGCCGGGCCGGTGTAAAGAGCTTTTTCTTTACGCGCGCCTTTATGCCAGTCCATTTTGTACAGCGAATCAAACTGGTCTTTGTGGCAGGATGCCGAACCGCAACTTGTCGGGGCAACGTCAGTTGTTGGACGTGCGGACGGGTCTTTGGTATGTTCTGCGAGACCACTGTGGCAGGAAACGCAGTTAACCGTTTTGTGTTTACCACCAGCATGGAACTCCTGAATCGGCTGGTGACATGCATAGCATTGTGACGCGTTGACATTGGCTTCCTTCTTCGCTTGTGCGATGGCGGAAGGCGCAGCCATCGCCAACAAACCCAAAGCAGTAGCCGCTACCAAATTACGTCCCAAGCTCATCATTTTAGACTTCATAACGAACTCCCCTCTCTTCTGTGTACACAATAAATTAGCACTCGTAAACGACTATTGAAATAATCGTCTGAGAGAGTCTAACAAGAATTCACAAAAGGTATCGCCTACTTTTTTCCGAGTAACGAAGCTTCTTGATTTACATCAAAAAGAAAATGGGAATAGATGAAGAAAAGAGACAACATTCATTATTACTGAGATTCATTCTCATTTATAGCGTCTCAAAACATCCTTTTGTTACGAGCATGAGTCGAGCAGCATGAAATTTCTGACGAAATCGAATTGATTAGAACGTGCCACGATTCAAGGGTTTTCCAAAGTATTTGCTGAAAAGAACATCGCGCGCAAAGACAAACCCGTAGATCTCCAAAAAAATACGGTGGAAAAGCACCGTTTACTCAGATGTAAATGAGCTTTTTGAGGAGGATTCCACCACCGTATTGCGCACGCGCAGTCATGAATCAGCGATTCTTCAGATTTCGTGGTCAATGACGATATGCAAATCCGTCGCGCCGACATTCACTGGCTCGGAAGCGCCTTCGAGATCACCCAGTTGCGCGTTGGCCTCACGGCTTTTGCTGACGCGTGCAACCACGATAACCTTATCGACAGAGGCAAGCGTTTCCGTTTTGATCATCGCCTTTGATTCATCAAGCACGAACGATAATGGCAAATCCGCGACAGTCGCAGTCATGAATGCGATCGGTGTCGTTGCGCCGCCCGCTCGATGCGCGTAAATCATCATTTTATCTTCGGGCGACACTTTCTCTTGCAACTCCGCCGCCAACGAAACCGTACCCGTCACGCGCGCATTACCAATATTTGCTTTTTCCTGGACGGGCGCCGTCGCCGAAGGTGGTTCGGTTTCGGCATTTTGCCGCTTGCGTGCCTCTTCAATGCTGGCGTCCATCATGCGGCTCATCTCCGAGCCGGCGGGCAGCGAACCTTTCATTTTCATCCATTGCAACTCGGCTTCACGATAGTTGCCTTGGTCAAACGCATACGTTCCTGCAAGCCCCAGCGCTTTCCAGTTTATCGGATCAAGCTTGAGCGCACGATTGACCATTTCGATCGGACGCCCTTCCAGCTTTCCTTTCTGTACATAGGCGAGAATATCCGCGTAATCGACAAAAACATTGGGATCATCATCGACCTTGTCGATGATTTTTTCAAAAGCGGCGACCGATTCCTGATATTTGCCTGTCTGCGCATAGGAACGTGCCAGCATCACCCAGCCTTCAACGTTGTCCGGTTCTTGCTCCATACGTGCCGCAAATTCTTGCAGCATTGTCTCAAATTGCTCAGGCGTGAAGCTGTGTGCATCATCCGTTTCCTGCTGCTGCACTTCGGCAACCAGAAGACGCGGCGAAAACACAACGTCGGGCGTGCCGATAACCCAATACAATGCGCTGCCGACCAGCAGCAACGCCAAAAACGAGGCCACGCTCCAGATCGCTTTCCGACCTGTTTGCGGCGCCATTGGTGCCGTTTGTTTTGTTTGTTTCTTCGCTCCGTTGCCAGGAACCAGATGCTCGGTTTCTTCCAGCATGCGACGCTCCAATTCAGCCAATGATTCGTCGTATTCCGCTTTACCGATTACGCCCGTCTGATAATCATTGTCCAGTTCCTTGATCTGATCGCGCATGATCATGAGATTGGAGCGATCGCGATCTTGTTCTGTCGCCCCGCCGCGCGCTTGCGCCGCTTTCCGGGACGACGGCCAAAACAAATATAAGGTTGCCACCGCCGCCATTGCGACGACCGTCAATAAAAATCCGATCATGGTTTCTCCCTGAATTTATGCTTCCGAATCGTCATGCCCCTTCAACAAAGCTGCAGCGCGAGCGCGCTCGGCATCGCTCAATGGCATCGCTTCTGCTTCGTTGTTTTTCCCCGCGTGCTGACGCAGCAAAAAAATCATGCCGATTCCACCCAGCAACAATAAAATCAGCGGACCAAGCCACAAAAATATCGTCGTCCGGTTTACCGGCGGTTGGTAGAGCACAAAGTCGCCATAACGATCCGTCATGAACGTGATGATATCTCTGTCCGACTTGCCTTCGGCAATTTGCTCACGAACCTGTTGACGCAGATCGACAGCAAGCTCGGCATCGGATTCCGCAATCGATTGGTTCTGACACACTAAGCAACGCAGCTTTGCCGCCAAATCCATCGCGCGCTTTTGTGCAACGGGATCGGTTTCGGTCGGCACCGCTTCGTTCGCCCATAGCGGCGCAGCCCCCAGAAAACAAAATACAATCAAAAAAGAGAATCGTTTCATTGCGCGTTCAACTCCTTGATTTTGGGAATGATCACCGAGTGCAGCGATTCTTCGTTAATCGGGCCCGTGTGCTTGTATTGAATGATGCCTTTTTTGTCGATCAGGAAAGTTTCAGGCACACCGTAAACACCGAGGTCAATGCCAAAGCGACCATCCGCATCGACAATGGAAAACGGATACGGATCACCATAACGTTCCAGCCATGCAATACCGTCGGCTTTTCCTTTTTCTTTGTAATTCAGCCCGATGATCGGCACACCTATTTTTTCTGCGTTTTCGACCAAAACCGGATGCTCAGCGCGGCAGGAAACGCACCACGAAGCCCAGACATTCAACAACCAGACTTGTCCGCTGAAATCTTTTTCGGTGACGATCTTGCTTTCATCTTTCAATGTCGGCAGCGAAAAAGCAGGGATCGGTTTGCCGATCAGCGGCGATGGGATTTCACTCGGCGGACGCCCTACCAGCATCTGCGCCACAAAAAAACCGGCGATCACCACGAACACCAGCAACGGAATCAGTAATAATAGCTTTTTTTTCATGTTCGATTTATACCCTGTACAATCCTTTTGAACACTCAACCATGCGCGGGGCTGGGAGAGACATTGCCACCCGTTATCGACACATTGGCGTCTTTGCGCACGCGGATGCGGTAACGCCGATCCAGCAGCGCGATAATACCGCCCAGCGTCATCAACGTACAGCCGTACCAAATCCAGGTCACGAATGGTTTATGGTACACACGCACGCTCCACGAACCTTTGCCGTCGTGCATTTCTTCGCCCAACGAAACATAGCGATCGCCGAAGAATCCGGAATCAATTGCCGCTTCGGTCATCGGCATGCCGTGCGCGAAATAAATCCTTTTTTCAGGATAAAGGTTGCGCACCAGCTTATCGCCTTTGATCAGCTCGAACGTTGCACGTGCGGCGTTGTAGTTCGGGCCTTGCGTTTCGGCAATACTGATAAATTTGAACGTGTAGCCACCGACAGAAATCACATCGCCGGGCGTCATGCGTACATCACGCTCAGCCTCGAAACCTTTGACGACCGTCACGCCGATGATGAAGACAGCAACGCCAAAGTGCGCCACAACCATACCCCAGAAACTACGCGGTTGACGGCGTAATTTTCCGATCAAGCCGCCGTCCAAATGCTGTAAACGCTCCAAAATGCTGGCTGCCAACGTAGTAACGATCCAGAACGCCATGCCGAAGCCCAGCGCCAACAACGCAACACTTTTCCATTCGGTACGCCCGATAATGAATGGCATCGCCAAAGCAGCCACCACAGTAATAAATAACGGCCAGCGCAACTTGCGCCACAGTTCGCCGCGCGGCGATTCTTTCCAACGTACCACGGTACCAACGCCCATCAAAGCGACCAAAACCGCCATGATCGGCACGAACACCGCTTCGAAATACGGAGGGCCGACGGAAATCTTGCCGAGGTTGAGCGCATCCAAAAATAACGGATACAACGTCCCCAACAGCACGGTGCCGCAAGCAACGGTCAATAAAATATTGTTGCCGAGCAACGCAGATTCGCGCGAAATCATTTTGAATGTTCCCGCCGTGCCAACGCGCGGCGCGCGGAATGCAAACAACGCCAGCGAACCGCCAATCACCAACGCCAAGAGGATAAGAATGAACATGCCGCGACGTGGATCGGTGGCAAATGCGTGCACCGATGTCAGCACGCCGGAACGCACGAGGAAGGTGCCGAGCAACGACAGCGAGAAAGTGCAGATCGCAAGCAACACCGTCCAGATCTTGAAGGTGCCCCGCTTTTCCGTCACTGCCAGCGAGTGCATCAATGCAGTGCCGACGAGCCATGGAAGCAACGAAGCATTTTCAACCGGATCCCAGAACCACCAACCGCCCCAGCCGAGCTCGTAATACGCCCACCAACTGCCGATCATGATGCCAACCGTCAGGAAACACCACGCTGCTGTTGTCCACGGGCGCGACCAACGCGCCCATGTCGCGTCCAATCGTCCGCCAAGAAGCGCCGCCACCGCAAACGCAAACGCGACCGAGAAACCAACGTAGCCCATGTACAGCGTTGGCGGATGCAACACCATGCCCGGATCTTGCAGCAATGGGTTCAAATCACGACCTTCGAGCGGTACCGGAAACAAACGTTCAAACGGATTGGATGTCAACAACAAAAAGAGCAGCAAGCCTGCCGTAATCAGCCCCATCACGCCGAGTACGCGCGCGGCGACTTCCTCGGGCAGATGTTTGGAAAAAATGCTCACGGCGCACGACCACATGCCGAGCATGAACACCCACATCATGATCGAACCTTCGTGCGAACCCCACGACGCAGCGATACGATACTGCAGCGGCAAATGCGTGTTGGAGTTTGTCGCGACGTTGAGTACCGAGAAATCGTTGACGATAAACGAGTAAACGAGGCAACCAAACGCCAGCGCCAAAAACAAAAATGAACTCTGCGCCGTACGTCGCGCCAGTGACATCCACGCGGGAATACCTTGCGCCGCACCGATCAACGGCAAGGTGCCTTGCACCAACACCAGCACCAGCGCCAGAATCAGCGCAAATTGTCCTATCTCAGGAATCATAATGTCGTACTCTCTCTTCCGGGTTGATTGTGATTGCCGCGTGTTTTATTGCAGCGTTTTGATCACGGCTTCTTTGTGTGCTTTGTCCATCGCGTCGGCAACTTCCGGCGCAACGTAATTTTCATCGTGCTTCGCCAAAACGCGCGTGGCTTGAAACACGCCGTTTTCGTCGAGCTTGCCCTGCGCTACCACGCCTTTGCCTTCCGCGAAAAGATCGGGAAGAATGCCCGTGTACGACGCTTCAACCACGTTCGCGCTATCGGTGACGCCGAAATAAATCGTCAACCCATCCGCTGCGCGACGCACGCTGTTTTCTTCAACCATGCCACCGATGCGAAATGCGCGATCTTTGGGCGCGACATTCTGAACCACTTCACTCGGCGAATAAAAATAGGTCACGTTTGCGCTCAAGCCTTTGGTCACCAACGCCGCAACGGCCGCCGCCAATATCAACGCAAAACCAATCCAGAGAAAACGTTTTTTGCGCGCACTCATTGTGCCGTTGGTTTGGGTTTGTTGTTCCGTCATGATGCTTTCGTCTCCGCTTTTGTCTCGGTCAAACGCGCTGTCGCGTGATCAGCTGTGCTGGTTTCGGCACGATGCGCAGCCATTGCGCGCGCTTTGCGAATGCGCATCCGCACCGCCACGATCTCAGCCATGCACAAAAAAGCCGCCATCGCGTAGGCCATCCAGATGTAAAAGGCGTAGCCGCCCATTGCGAAAAATTCTTTCATTCCTGCTCCCTCACTTCCGGCAAGCGCGATACCCATTGCGCGCCGGCTTCACGCTCCAAAATCACCGCACGCAATCGCATCAAAGTGATCGCAATCGCATAGAACCAAAACGCAAAAACCATCACCAATAAGCCGGTCAACATCATATCGTCGATTGCCTTTTTGCCGACGGAAATCGTCGCGCCTTGATGTAACGTATTCCACCACTTCACTGACATGTAAATGATCGGCACATTGACCACGCCGACAATAGCCAAAACACCACACGCTTTATCGGCACGGCGCGGATCGTCAATCGCATTGCGTAACGCAATCACGCCAAAATAGAGAAACAACAACACGAGCTCGGATGTCATGCGCGCATCCCATTCCCAATACGTGCCCCATGTCGGCTTGCCCCAGAATGAGCCGGTCCACAGCGCCAACACTGTCATCAGCGCGCCGGTCGGCACGATTGCCTGTCCCATCATCGCCGAAAGCCGCGTGTTCGCACCCAATGCAATCGCATACCAAAACGCCATCACCACATAAAGAAACATCGACATCCACGCTGCCGGAACGTGAATGAAAATGATCCGATACGAATCTTTTTGCGTAACGTCAATCGGCGCGAGATAAAGCCCGATCACCAATCCGATGACAAGCAGAATCGTCGCCAACACAAAGAAAAACGGAATCAGCTTTCCGGCCAACGGATAAAATTGCGCCGGAGACGCGTACTTGAAACTACTCATATTCTTCCATTCCTCATCTTGATATTCTCAATCCAACGCAATACGGATCGCCGCCGACGTCGCAAACGGCGCGCCAATCAGTGCCAATAAAAGCCCGGCACCAAGCAACGCAAAATTGTCGCCGATTTCCATACCGCTGCGGATACCTTCTACCGCGCTGGCGCCATAAATCAAAATCGGTACATACAACGGCAAGACCAGAAGCGCCAGCAAACTGCCGCCGCCGCTACGCAAACCCAGCGTCAACGCCGCACCAATCGCGCCCAACAATGACAACACCGGCGTGCCAATCAACAAGCCCAACGCCAACACCCATACCACCTCGGTTTCCAGTGCATATTGGATGCTCAACAGCGGTGCCAACAGCGCCACCGGCAAACCCGTCGTCAACCAGTGCGCAGCGACCTTGCCCAAAACCAGTGCCGGAAACGGCCACGGCGACAATGACATCTGCTCCAACGTACCGTCGGCGAAATCGCTGGCGAAAAGCCGCGACAACGACAGCAATGACGCCAACAACGCCGCCACCCACAACACACCGGGACCAATCTGCATCAACAGATTACTGTCCGGCGCCATCGACAGCGGGAACAACGCCACAACGATAATATAAAAAAGAATCTGCACACCCAGTTCGGCGCGCGACCGCATCGCCAGCTTCAAATCGCGGCGCAACGCCCAGACAAACGCCGAAAGCGCACCATCGCCCTTGTCGTAGGCTGGTCTGATGGGAAAAGATGCAGGCGTGGGTGTGTTCATCGATAAACTCATTGGAAAGAAAAGGCGCGTGCATTGGGCAAATTCAATGCCTGGTGCGTCGCGGCAATCACCGAGCCGCCCTGTTGGACGTGCTCGCTCATCATGCCGCCCAACAACGCGATCCCCGCAGGATCAAGCGCGGTAACCGGCTCGTCCAGCACCCACAGAATACGCGGCACCAGCGCCAAGCGCGCCAAACCGATGCGTCGCCGCTGCCCCTGCGACAACACCCGCGCCGGGACGGTCAAACGTGCGCCAAGCGCAACCCGATTTAGTGCTTCACGCATCGTTTTTTTCGACACCTGCTCGCCCGCCAACTGCACCAAAATTTCGAGATTTTCTTCCGCCGTTAATTCGTCTTTAAGTGCAGGCGCATGACCAGCAAAACTGACGTTATTCCGCAGCAACGGATCGAATGGTTGCAACTCCTTGTCCTGCCAGAACATCTTGCCCGACAGCGGATGCGACAGTCCCGCCAGCATCCGCAGCAGCGTTGTTTTCCCAGTGCCGTTGGGCCCGGTAATAATCAACGCTTCGCCCGCCTCCAATCGGAAGCTGACCTGATCAAACAGCGTGATGTGACCACGGCGTACCGCGAGATTCTGCACTTCGAGCATGAACAATAAATCTGAGATAGTGCGTTGCCGCCTATCCCCGACAAAATCGGAACGGTGGATTGTAGCAAATTTGCCGTATCTGCCCGGTTTTTCTCGCTGTAATCGCGCACAAATACCCTTCCAGCAAGTTTTTTACGTCATAAACCTGGTACTGTTTCTGTTACGCTCGTTGTTTCGTCGTTTTTTCCGACGCTGCTATCATTCCCTCCTCTTTTGCTTTTCAGAAACCCTCATGTTTTCAATGACCCCGGAAGAAATCGTTCACGAGCTCGACAAGCACGTGATCGGACAGGACGACGCCAAACGCGCCGTCGCCATTGCATTGCGTAATCGTTGGCGCCGTCAGCAGGTGCCCGAGCCGTTGCGCCACGAAATCACCCCCAAGAATATCCTGATGATTGGCCCGACCGGTGTCGGCAAAACCGAAATTGCCCGTCGCCTGGCGCGCCTCGCCGAAGCGCCATTCATCAAGGTGGAAGCCACCAAATTTACCGAGGTCGGCTACGTGGGCCGTGATATTGATTCCATCGTGCGCGACCTCGCCGAAATGGCGGTCAAACAAACACGTGAGAGTGAATCGCGCAAGGTGCGCGACCGTGCGCTCGACGCTGCGGAAGAACGCCTGCTGGATGTATTGTTGCCGCCACCGCAAAGCGTGGAACATGGCGTCCCCGCCGACAACAACACGCGCCAGAAATTCCGCAAGATGCTCCGCGAAAGCAAGCTTGATGACAAAGAGGTTGACATCGACGTCCCTGCAATCTCTGCCGAAATGGAAATCATGGCGCCACCGGGCATGGAGGAGCTTGCATCGCAATTGCAGGGGATGTTTCAGAACGTCGGCGGCGGGCGGCGGCAGACGAAAAAAATGAAGGTCAGCGAAGCGATCAAAGTATTGACGGATGAAGAAGCCTCCAAACTGCTCAACGACGAAGACATCAAAACGCGCGCCATCACCGCCGCCGAACAGAACGGCATCGTTTTCATCGACGAAATCGACAAGATCGCCTCGCGTTCGGAAGCTAACGGTGCTGATGTATCGCGTCAGGGCGTGCAGCGCGATTTGCTGCCGCTGGTCGAAGGCACAACTGTTTCAACCAAATACGGCATGATCCGCACCGACCACATTCTGTTCATCGCCTCCGGCGCGTTTCATTTGTCCAAGCCGTCCGATCTGATTCCTGAATTGCAGGGGCGCTTTCCGATTCGCGTGGAACTATCATCGTTATCGGTTGCCGATTTCGAAAAAATTCTCACCGCAACCGATGCCTGCCTGACGCGCCAATACGAAGCATTGATGGCAACTGAAAACGTGAAACTGGTGTTCCGCGACGATGGCGTCAAACGCCTTGCCGAAATTGCGTTTGACGTGAACGAGCGCATGGAAAACATCGGCGCGCGCCGCCTGTACACGGTGATGGAACGCCTGCTCGAAGAAAGCTCGTTTCACGCATCGCGTTTTTCCAGTCAGGAAATCGTGATCGACGCGGCGTTTGTCGATAAAACGCTCGAGGGCATCGTGCATAACCAGAAGCTGTCGGATTACATTCTGTAGACGCACGTTCGCCATGAAGCGCCAACACGTCGCCATTCTGCTCGCCACATACAACGGCACACGTTTTCTGGAGGCGCAGATGGAGTCGCTGCTCGCGCAGACACACCCGTACTGGACGATTTACGCATCGGACGATGGCTCGACAGACGATACCATTGCGATTCTCGAACGCTACCAAAAACAACTGGGTGTTGACCGGCTCGTGATCATGCGGGGTATGCGACAAGGTGCCGCGAATAATTTCATGACCCTGCTGCGGCGTCCGGAAATCCACGGTGATTTTTTTGCGTACTGCGATCAGGACGATATCTGGTTGCCGGATCGGCTAGCGCGTGGCGTGGCGTGGTGCGCTTCGGCGATCGAAGCCATACCCGCGCTCTTTTGCAGTCGTACCCATTTCATTGATGAGAACGACGCGCCGCTCGGCGAATCACCGCGCATTACGCGACCACCGTCGTTTCAGAATGCGCTGTTGCAGAACATCGCCAGCGGCAACACCATGCTGTTCAATCAGGCGGCACGCCAACTGCTGCTGAAAACCGAACACCTCAACGATGTGATCGTGCACGATTGGTGGACCTATCTTCTGGTCAGCGCCTGCGGTGGATCGGTACACTGCGATGCCGAGCCTACTGTGCTGTACCGACAACACGACCACAATCTGATCGGTTCTGGCGCAGGCTGGCGTGCGCGCATGGCACGCTTGCGTCGGGTACTGGCAGGACGCGATCAGCAATGGAACGAACGCCACCTTCGGGCGCTTGCGCCATTCACGTCATCCATGCCTGCCGAAAACCGCAAAACGTTAGAATTGTTCACGCAGGCACGCCATGCTTCTTTTTTCCGTCGCCTTGTTTTGTTTCTGCGCTCCGGTGTGTATTGTCAGAACGCTGCCGCCAATTTGCGGCTGTGGGTGTCGGTGTTGCTGGGGAAACTCTAGTAAAAGCTACTCCAAATCAATTTGCGGATCATCCCCCAAATATTTCTGTATCCATGCTTCTTCTTGTTCCGGCGCATACCCGAATTCGGGTTCCTCGTAACCCAAATCCAGCGCCATTCCCCCAGCATTGGTAAGGGCGAACGTTGCCATTGTCCAAGGTTCCTGTCCAGCATCTTTGAATGCCTGACGAAGTTTTATGAAAGAATCATCAAGCTCTCTCGAATCGTTGACAAAATAACCATACCTTCCGTTTTCTTTCAAATAATATATGCTCAGGCTCCATACATCATCTATCATCAGCACCCTGATCCAGGCTTTCTGAAAATCTTCGGGCAACGAATCAATAAGCAATTGTCCGATTTCCGTATAAAGCTCTTCTTCATTTTTAATATTGAAATTCATGGCGCGCCCCTTGCGAATAAAGAAAACTGGAAAGTAATTCTAACAGCGGCTCGCCATCTCGTCCGTTCCATTTCCGAGGCCAATGGGTATTTCGGAAAATATTCCGACGTATATTGCCAGAATGCTGCCACCAACTCGCGGCTGTGGTTGACGGTGTTGCTGGGGAAGCTTTGAGGGGCGTAGAGCGTGTCCATTCCTATAGCGTCATTCCCAAGCAGGCGCACTACTGTCCGGGTTTCAGACATCAGAGATCAGGTATCAGTGAATATTTCATCGCGCGTAGCGCGATCAAACTTTTTTGATGCCTGATTACTGGCATCTGTCATCTGAACCCCAGACGGTGTTGGCAAAGGAAGCGCATTGCGATGACCACCCCGGCCTGAGGGCCACCCCTCCAAAGGAGGGGAATGCTCTGCTCCTATTTCGTCGCATAACGCCCAGACCTTCTCTTGCAATTTCCCTCCCGCAAGCGTGAATCCAGAAGCCGATCATTTATCGCGCGTAGCGTGATCAAACTTTTCTGATGCCTGTCATCTGTCATCTGATACCCTGAACCCGCGAAAGCTGTATAATCCGACCATTCCGAGGAGCGCTGCGACTTGACCGCCTAGCCGATCAAGCCAGGCTCGGATGTTCTCAACGGCGCTCGCATTCTATGATTGAACGGGATGCGGACAACTGTTTGACGCGCCCATTGCGAGGACATGATGAAAGACACTGTAAAAACCAACGGCGATTATCTCGTCGCCGATATCCAACTGGCCGATTTTGGCCGCCGTGAAATAGCCATCGCCGAAACCGAGATGCCCGGCCTGATGGCAATCCGTGAAGAATTTTCAAAATCAAAGCCTCTCACCGGCGCGCGTATTGCCGGTTCGCTGCACATGACGATCCAAACCGCCGTGCTGATCGAAACCTTGCAAGCATTGGGTGCATCGGTGCGCTGGGCGTCGTGCAACATTTACTCCACGCAAGACCACGCCGCCGCTGCGATTGCCGCCTCGGGAACGCCGGTATTCGCGTACAAAGGCGAAACACTCGAAGAGTACTGGCAGTTCACGCACCGTATTTTTCAATGGCCGAACGGCGAGATGCCTAACCTGATCCTTGACGACGGTGGCGACGCTACCCTGCTGCTGCACCTGGGTTCGGATGCCGAAAAAAATCCGGCCGTGCTTGACCACCCCGGCAGTGAGGAAGAGGTGGCATTGTTTGCTTCGATCAAGGAAACGCTGCGTACCACCCCCGATTTTTATTCACGCACCAAGGCAAGCATTCTCGGGGTAACCGAAGAAACGACGACCGGCGTTCATCGTTTGCAGAGAATGCACGACGAAGGCCGTCTCGCCTTCCCGGCCATCAATGTCAACGATTCGGTGACCAAATCGAAATTCGATAACCTGTACGGCTGCCGCGAATCGTTGGTCGATGCGATCAAACGCGCCACCGATGTGATGGTCGCCGGAAAGATCGCCGTGGTTTGTGGTTACGGCGATGTCGGCAAGGGATCGGCGCAGGCGTTGCGTGCGCTGTCCGCGCAGGTATGGGTGACGGAAATCGACCCGATCTGTGCATTGCAGGCCGCAATGGAAGGCTATCGTGTCATACGCATGGAAGATGTGGCCGATCAGGCGGATATCTTCGTCACCTGCACCGGTAACCGCGATGTGATCACGCACGAACACATGAAGCGCATGAAAAACAACGCGATCGTCTGCAACATCGGTCATTTCGACAACGAAATCGAAGTCGCAGAATTGCGCCAGTACCAGTGGGAAAACATCAAGCCGCAGGTGGATCATATTATCTTCCCGGACGGCAAACGGATCATCCTGCTCGCCGAAGGTCGCCTGGTGAACCTTGGTTGCGGCACGGGACATCCGTCGTATGTGATGAGTTCGTCGTTCGCCAATCAGACCATGGCTCAGATCGAATTGTGGAGCCAGCGCGATACCGATACCTACCAACCCGGTGTGTACGTTCTGCCCAAGCATCTGGATGAAAAAGTGGCGCTGTTGCAGTTGACGCGCCTGAACGCGCAATTGACCAGGCTCACCACGGAGCAGGCGGACTACATCAATGTTCCGGTTGATGGGCCGTACAAGCTTGATACCTATCGCTATTAACAGCACGTTTGCTGCAAGGAGGAAACCATGCGTCTTCTGATTGTCTGGTTGATCAACGCAATAGCACTATTATTGCTTTCTTACATCATGCCGTCGATTCATGTAGCTTCCATTACCACGGCGTTGATTGCAGCGTTGGTGCTCGGCCTCATCAACGCGCTGATTCGTCCCATCCTGATCGTGTTGACGTTGCCGGTAACGGTGCTCACACTCGGGCTTTTCATTCTGATCATCAACGCACTGCTGTTCTGGTTTGTCGGTTCGTTCATCCGCGGCTTCGATGTCGGCGGCTTTTGGTCGGCATTTTTTGGCGCGATTATTTACAGCCTGATTTCGTGGGCGCTATCGGCGCTGGTTTTCGGAACACAACGCGGAGATAACCCATGAATACGCCGTTTTGTTGCGGTCTGAGTTTTGAATACTTTCCGCCCAAAAGCGAAAGCGGCGCTGAGCAATTGAAACAAACGCGTCTCCGTCTCGCTACTCTGCGTCCCGAATTTTGCTCGGTGACGTTTGGTGCGGGCGGCTCCACCCGTCAGGGCACGCTCGACACCGTGCTTGCCATTCGCGAACAAGGACTGAACGGCGCGCCGCACATTTCCTGCATCGGTACATCCAAACAGCAAATCCGTGAAACGATTGAATCGTATCGCGGGCACGGCATTACCAGCGTTGTCGCGTTGCGTGGCGATTTGCCGTCGGGCACGATGGAAAGCGGTGCGTTTCGCTATGCAGCAGAATTGGTGGCTTTTATTCGCGAAGTCAGCGGCGACTGGTTCAAGATCGGCGTCGCCGCGTATCCGGAAGCGCATCCGCAATCGCGCAATTACGAGCAGGATGTTCGTCATTTCAAAAGCAAGGTCGATGCGGGCGCAAATCTGGCGATTACGCAATATTTTTTCAATCCCGACGCTTATTTCCATTTCGTCGATTGCTGCCAGAAAATCAATATTGATATTCCGATCATTCCGGGCATCATGCCTATTCTGGGATTTTCGCGCTTGCAACGGTTTTCGGAATTGTGTGGAGCAGAAATTCCGCGCTGGATCACCCGCCGCATGGAAAGCTATGGTGACGACGTTGATTCAATCCGCGCGTTTGGTTTGGATGTTGTCACCAGAATGTGTGAGCGTTTGCTGGATCACGATGCGCCCGGCTTGCATTTTTATACGATGAATCGCGCTTCTTTGACGATGGAGATTTGTCACCGTCTTTCCGGCAGACTTCCCGCCACAGCATGAGCGCTGCGCAAAAATCAGTCTGGCAGGTTCTGGCAACGCGCCGGATGATTATTTGTATTTTCACCGGCTTTTCTTCAGGCCTTCCACTTTATTTATTATTCAACCTGCTTCCGGCATGGCTCAAGACTGAGGGCTTGAGCCTGCGCACCATCGGCGCTTTTGCGCTGATTCAATTTCCATACACCTGGAAATTTCTATGGGCGCCGCTGCTTGACCGTTATGCGTTACCGTGGCTGGGACGACGACGCAGTTGGATGGCGATATTCCATATCGCGCTGATCGGTGTTATCGCCTGGCTCGGCTATTTATCTCCCGCGGAGAATCTATGGTTGGTCGTCGCGCTGACCGCTACGCTGGCATTTTTGTCGGCTTCCCTGGACATTGTTCTCGATGCATTCCGTCGCAACCTGCTGCTTGATGATGAGCAGGAAATGGGTAACACGCTCCATGTCAATGCGTACAAACTTTCGACCCTGGTACCCGGATCGCTGGCACTGATTCTCTCCGACCATCTGCCATGGACACAGGTATTTTTCATCACCGCACTGTTCATGATTCCCGGTTTGATCATGACGCTTCTGGTCAGCGAACCGCGCGCCGAAATCAAGCCGCCCAAAACATTGCGCGAAGCGATCATCGAACCTTTTCACGAATTTCTCTCGCGTCAGGGAACAAAACAGGCGATGTACATCCTCGCTTTCATTTTGCTATACAAACTCGGCGATTCGCTGTGCACCTCGTTGGCAACACCGTTCTATCTGGAAATGGGTTACACACGCACACAGATCGGGCTGGTCGCCAAACACGCCGGGCTGTGGCCGAGCGTGATCGGTGGCATTTTAGGTGGTATTCTGATGACGCGTATCGGTATCAACCGCGCGCTCTGGGTCTTTGGCTTTTTTCAAGCCATCGCTATTATTGGTTTCGCCGAACTGGCGAAGCTCGGCCCTGCCGACGCCGATGCTTTTCGTTTATGGGTCCTCGCCGGCGTGATTGGCTTCGAGGCACTCGGCGTCGGATTAGGAACGGCGGCATCGGTCTCGTTCATCGCCCGTACCACGCACCCCGCCTACGTCGCAACACAATTCGCGTTGCTCACCAGCTTGACTGCTATCCCGCGCACCTTTGTCAACGCCAGCGCCGGTTTTCTTGTTGAAGATTTGCAACTCGGCTGGGTACGTTTTTTCTGGTTGTGTTTCTTTCTGGCAATCCCGGGCATGCTTTTATTATTCAAGGTCGCACCGTGGAATGGAAAGCCACCGACGACGCCATCTATTCGAGAAGAAACATGACCATTGCAGACAAAGCGATCGCCGCTGCGCGCAAACTCGGCAAAGCCGTTGATGCACTTTCTTTTGCGCCACCAATCACACACGTTTACAACCCGCTTGATTACGCATGGAATAGTCACGCAGAGTATTTGCGTCGCTTCGCCAATCATACCAAAAAAATACTTTTTCTCGGGATGAATCCCGGGCCATTCGGCATGGTGCAAACAGGTGTTCCCTTCGGCGAAGTCGCCGCCGTGCGTGACTGGATGCACATCGAGGCAACGATCAAAAAACCAGAAAACCAAAACCCGAAACGGCCGATAGAGGGGTTTGCCTGCCAACGCTCGGAAGTCAGCGGAAGACGCGTATGGGGACTTTTTGCACAACGTTTCGGCACACCCGAAGCTTTTTTTGCCGATCACTTTGTTGTCAATTATTGCCCTCTTGCTTTTTTCAATGGCGCGCGTAACGTCACCCCCGACAAGTTACCCGTCAACGAGCAACAGCCGCTACTCGCCGCCTGCGACCAACATCTCATAACGTTGCTTGATCTTTTCCAACCACAATGGCTGATCGGCATCGGCGTCTGGGCGGAGGGTCGCGCACAAAAAGTACTGGCGCAATCGCCACGCTTCGCCTCCATTGGTACTGGCCGAATCCTGCACCCCAGCCCGGCCAGCCCTGCCGCCAACCGAGGTTGGGCTGAGGCAGCGACAAAACAATTGCACGATTTGGGCGTTTGGTAAAAAACACGATACTTTTTAATTCTTTAACGTGCTTTTTCGTCAGCAAAGCTCAAACCCTCTCTCAATCTCCTCATATCCACACCACTTGGATGCTGGAATACGCGCAACCCAAATTCGGGGATGATCGCTAGTAAATGATCGAAAATATCCGACTGAATGCCCTCGTAAGCCACCCACGCCGTCGTACTGGTAAAACAATAAATTTCCAACGGTAGTCCATCGGATGTCGGGCTTAACTGTCGCACCATTTTTGTCATCGCTTGATGGATCCCCGGATGATGCGTCAGATATTGCAGAATATAAGCGCGGAAAGTACCAATATTAGTCAAACGTCGATAGTTAACCTGGTCTTCTCCACTAATCTTTTCATTCCACGTTTGCAATTCTTCTTCCTTATCGCGCAAATAATCGTCGATCAGCACGAAACGCTCCAAGTTTTTGCATTCATCATCCGTCAGAAAGCGAACACTTTGTTGATCAATATATAAGCTACGTTTGATGCGCCGCCCGCCGGATTCGCTCATCCCCCGCCAATTCTTGAACGAATCGCTAATCATGCGCTTGGTCGGAATCATCGTGATGGTTTTATCCCAGTTCTGCACCTTCACTGTATGCAATGCAATATCAACCACATCACCATCAGCGTTCAATTGCGGCATCTCGATCCAATCGCCAACGCGCACCATATCGTTTGAATTCAATTGCACACTGGCAACCAGCGATAGCAATGTATCCTGAAAAATCAACATCAGAACCGCCGCCATCGCACCCAAACCAGAGAGCAAAATCAATGGCGAACGATCAATCAATGTAGCAATGATCAAAATAGCCGCTACCGCATAAATCACGATTTTGATGACCTGAACGTAACCCTTGATCGGTTTGCGCGCCGCTTCCGGGCGCTGTTGGTAAACCATGTTGACCCAGTCGAGCAGGTGCGCCAACGCCAGCGCCAACGTCAATACAATGAATGCGCTGCACACATTTTCGGTAATAGTGATCAACGTTTCAGGAAGATCGGGAATCACCTTGACGCCGATGGAAATAACCAGCGCCGGAATCACATTCGACAGGCGCCGGATAAAACGCATCAACGAATCGGCAATGCCTTTCTCCAACGTTGCCGAAAAAAACCATTGGCGAATTGCGCGCAGCAAAATGGTCTTCGTTACCCAGTTTGCGAACCAGGAAAGAAACGCCAACAACAGCACGGCAAGCAGGATATGCAATGTCGGGTATTGCTCGGATAAGGTATTCAAATACGCGATTTGGTCAGGCATAATGAAGCAAGATATCTCATTCAATGTAAACATTATCATCGTACACTATCTTTTCCAAAACAATGTCAGCTTCGTTAAAACATCTTGCCCAATCAACACATGACTAATCAACACGACACCACTCCCATTCATCAAGCGCATGAAACCATCCACCGCGCCGAGCGCATCGTCTTCCTCACCGGCGCGGGCATGTCTGCCGAGAGCGGCGTACCAACTTTTCGCGATGCATTGACCGGATTATGGTCGCGTTTTTCGCCGGAGGCATTGGCGACGAGTGACGCGTATCAGCGCGACCCGGATCTTGTGTGGGGCTGGTACGAATGGCGGCGCGGTCAGGTCGCAAAACTTTTTCCGAACGCAGGGCATCGTGCCATTGCCGAATTTTCTCGCACAAAAGAACATGTGTTGCTCGCCACACAAAATGTCGATGATCTTCACGAGCGCGCAGGCAGTGCCGACGTTTTGCATCTGCACGGCAGTTTGTTTGCGCCACGTTGTTTCGATTGCGGAACGCCAAGCACGTTTATCGATGCCGCACCACAAGAACCGGAAGGTGGACGCCGCATCGCCCCGCCGCGTTGCTCCGCATGCGGTGGCATGTTGCGTCCCGGTGTTGTCTGGTTTGGCGAAAGTCTGCCGATTGATGTCTGGCAAAAAACCGAAGCCGCCGTCGTGCAATGCGATGTGTTGATCTGCATCGGCACATCCGGTTTGGTTTATCCCGTTGCCGGTTTACCCGCCGCTGCGACGCGACGTGGCGCAACCGTGATTCAAGTCAATCCAAACGAGACGCCGATTGATGCGGTAGCGCAGTTCAATCTGCGTGGCAGTGCTGCGGTGGTGTTGCCAGAGCTACTCGCGGGTTAGAAAAAGTATAATCGGAAAGGCATATCGCCTTTATCGCAATGCACTGCCCTTCCAACACCGCCTGGATTGCCACGTCGCTTCGCTCCTCGCAATGACACACGTTTCTTGGATATTTTGGTATGAAAGGAAAACTTCCAGCTTGAGCGAAAGCTGTGGTTTTTTCTGATCCCTGATGCCTGTCATCTGACCTCTGATCCCTGAACTACGGCAACAACGCATCGATGAATTCGCGTGCGTTGAATGGTTGCAAATCATCAATACCTTCGCCAACGCCGATGAATTTCACCGGTATCGGATGTTCACGTGCAATTGCCGCAAGCACACCACCTTTGGCACTGCCATCGAGTTTGGTGACGATCAAGCCAGTCAAACCAACAGCAGCATCGAATGTCTTGACTTGCGCCAACGCATTTTGCCCTGTGTTCGCGTCGATCACGAGGAATATTTCGTGTGGCGCTCCTTCTTGTGCACGACCAATCACGCGTTTGATTTTTTCCAACTCTTTCATCAGGTGCGTCTGTGTCGGCAAACGTCCGGCCGTATCGGCAAGCATGATGTCGATGTCGCGCGCACGTGCTGCTTGCACGGCATCGAACATCACAGCCGCAGGGTCACCGCCTTGTTGTGCGATCACGGCTACGTCGTTGCGTTGTCCCCAAACGCTTAATTGTTCGCCCGCTGCCGCGCGGAAAGTATCGCCCGCCGCCAACAAAACTTTATAACCTTCATTCTGCCAGCGCTTGGTCAGCTTGCCGATCGACGTGGTTTTTCCTGCACCGTTGACACCGGCAAGCATCACAACGCAAGGTTTGGCATCCGGCAATACAGCACTCGTTTCCAGCGGCATCAATAATTCGACAAGCGCTTCGCGCAGCAGATTTTTCACATCAGCGTCCGCGCCTGCCGCACGATAACGTTGTTGCACATCATCGAGCAGAAACGTTGTCGCGGCGATGCCCACATCTGCCATCAGCAATGCTTCTTCCAACGTTTCCAATGCTTCTGCGTCCAGCTTGCGCGATGAAAACACCTGCGATAGCGGCGCGTTCAGTTTTTGGCGCGACAGTGACAAGCCCGCTGCCAAGCGATCTCGCCACGAACGTTTCGGCTTTTCCGTTGCTGTTGTTTCGGCTGACTGCGGCGCGCGCTCTTCTGCAACAGTTTCAGCTTTTTCGTCTGTTATTTCCGGTGCTGTTTCTTCGGTGAGCTTTTTACGCTTGAAAATACTGAGCATGGTATCTGCGTTAATCTGTAAAAGCCGCATTGTACCGGTTGCCGATCTTTTGCGACATGCGGATAATGTCGCAATGCATAAACGCAAGGTACCCACTTCGACGCTCCGCATTATCGGCGGCGCATGGCGTGGTCGCGTGATTCGCTTCCCGACTCTGCCCAGCGTGCGCCCGACGCCCGATCGCGTGCGCGAAACGCTGTTCAACTGGCTCGGGCAGGATCTCACTGGCTGGCACACGCTCGAACCTTTCGCCGGTAGCGGTATCTTGTCACTCGAAGCGTTGTCGCGCGGTGCGACACAGGCCACCGCTTGGGATATTGCCAAAGACTCCGTGCGAGCGCTTGCCGCAACAGCGCGTTTGCTCAATACGGAATCTTTGGAAACGCGTTGCCAAAATGCGCGCGCGGCACTTGCGCAGGAAAAGCGTTTATTCGATTTGATTTTTCTTGATCCTCCTTTTCAGGATGATCCGTGGCCATGGCTTTTTGATGCCTGCGTGCCGCTGTTGAAACCAACAGGATACCTTTATGTTGAAACGGGCAAAGCGCTCGCACCACCTGCGTCGTTGACGCTATATCGTCAAAGCAAAGCGGGGCAGGTTTACTATTTTTTGTTTCAGCGATTTTGAAAAAAACAATTCACGTATAATGCTTCCCCTCACGAATACAAAACAATGATCAATACCATGCGTCTTCATAAACCTTTGATTGCTGTTTATCCCGGCACTTTTGACCCGTTCACGCGCGGTCATCAGGATGTTGTCAAGCGTGCGGCGCGCCTTTTTGATGGTGTAATCGTCGCCATTGCTGAAAGTGCTCACAAAAAACCGCTGTTTTCCCATGATGATCGCGTCGAAATGGCGACGATGATTTTCAAAGATTTAGACAATGTTGACGTTAAGGGCTTTTCGACACTGCTTGCTCATTTCGTTCACGAACAAAATGCGCAAGTCTTGGTGCGCGGCTTGCGCGCGGCGTCCGACTTCGAATATGAATTTCTGATGGCGGGCATGAACCGACAGCTTGCACCTGAGTTTGAAACGGTTTTTCTCACACCCGCTGACGAATTCATGTTCATATCATCAACGATGGTGCGCGAAATCGCGCGTTTTGGTGGCGATGTTTCGCGTTTTGTCGATCCCATTGTCGCGGGATATCTTCAGCGGCGCTTGGAGAAGCGCTGATTCATGTCGCGAGCGCGAGCAAGACAAGGCAGTATTTTTTGAAAAAGCGCCGTTTACTCAAATGTAAATGAGCATTTTGAGAAAAATTCCAACGCCGTATTGCTTGCGCGCAGTAATGAACCAGCGTTTCTCTGGAAAAAAAATAAAGTCTGCGTTAATATGCACGGCTGCTTCGACGCAACCTGAATGAATGGTGCGCGTCATTCTATGTGTTTATCCCAGAAAGGAATATTGTTGTGGCTCTTTTGATCACTGAAGACTGCATCAACTGCGATGTGTGCGAACCGGAATGCCCGAATAACGCCATCACGCAGGGCGAAGAAATTTACGAAATCGATCCGAACAAATGTACCGAGTGTGTTGGCCATTACGACACGCCCCAGTGTCAGGATGTCTGCCCGGTCGATTGTATTGTCTCTGACCCCAATCACGAAGAAACGCGCGAAGAACTGCAGAAAAAATACGAAAAAATGCACGGCTAATCTGAGCCTCGCCCGAGCAGATTGCTCGTTCACGGCTCGGAAAACAGCATTTTTCTGAGCCCTTCTCTCCGCCATGACCACCCTTTTTCTCACCATCGCCATAGTGCATTTCATGGCGCTGGTGAGCCCTGGTCCTGACTTTCTTTTCGTATCACAAACTGCGATCAGCCATCGTCGGCGTGACGCGCTGTGGGGTGTTGTCGGTATCACGCTCGGTGTTGCAGTCTGGGCAGTGCTCGCGCTACTGGGCTGGCATGTTGTTCTGGAAAAAATGGCGTGGTTGCGACGAATTCTCGTCGTGTGCGGCGGCTTGTATTTGTGCTGGATGGGTGTGCAACTATTACGCTCCGCATGGCGCGTGAGAACCATTGAATATGTCAACGAATCCTCTACCGCCATCGAATCTGTTCCAACAAACGATCACACGTTCTTGCGCGGACTGTTCACCAATCTCGCCAATCCGAAAGCACTGGTGTATTTCGGTAGCGTGTTTTCCCTGCTCGTCAACGATGACATGGATGCCGCGTTTCGCGTTTCATTATTGACGTTGATTGTGGTCGAAACCGCTGTCTGGTTTACCTTTGTTGCTCTGGTGTTTGCAACGCCGTTCATTCGCGCGCGCTATCAACAATTGAAGCGCGTCATCGACTCAGCAGCAGGTGCGCTGTTTTTGGGATTTGGTGTGTTTCTGATTGCAGGAAGTAAATAGAATCATTCTTGCTCTGTATTCTGTTTTTCCACCATATCAAACCATTCAATTCCTGTTTCAGAAATAAGCAAATATGGCGCGCAATCTTCGCGCCAATCGCCGAGTACGATACGCTGGGCATCACGATCATCCACCATCAAATCATGAACAGCGGGGCGGTGCACATGACCGTGAATCATACGCGCTGCGTCAAAGCGACGCATCATGGCAACAACCACTTCCTGATTGACATCCATCATGTATTCCGGTTTCGTTTGTATTTCGCGTTGGCTTTCCGCACGCCAACGCGCAGCGATACGGCGACGCACAAAATAGGGCAGCAATAACATTTGCTCAATGCGCTGCGGTACGCGCCATTTTTGTCGCATTTGCTGATAGCGAACATCATCGGTACACAACATATCGCCGTGCGTCAATACCGTGCGCACGCCGAACACATCCACCACATAAGGATCGGAAATAATCGTCGCCCGCGCCTGCTCGGCAAAACGCTCATCCAGCAGAAAATCACGGTTGCCGTGTTGAATCAAAAGTTGACGCTCTGGCGAAGCAATACTGGCAAGCGCAGCAACGATTGTTTGCGCGAACGGTTCACGCATCTGGTCATCGCCGACCCAAAAATCGAACAGATCGCCGAGGATATAGATCTTTCGTGCCTGCTGCGCCGGTCCTGCGCAGAATTTGAGGAAGCGCTCGGTCAGCACTGGCTGTTGTGCGGTCAAATGAAGGTCGGAAAGAAAAAGATCGTGCATTAGCGATAAAAATGCGCCGTCACGTTTCGTGATCGGCGCATTCTGCATCTTTCATGAATTAAATGATTTCCGCTTTGGTAATCACAATGTCTTCTCGCGGCACGTTTTCGTGAAAACCTACATTCGTTGTTGCTTTGGTTTTGATTTTGTCGATCGTATCCGTGCCTTGAATGACCTTACCGAACACCGCATAGCCCCAGCCTTGCGGCGTAGAACTTTTGTAATCAAGAAATTCGTTATCACGAACGTTGATGAAAAATTGTGCTGTTGCCGAATGTGGGTCGGACGTGCGTGCCATCGCGATGGTATAGCATTCATTGCTCAAGCCATTATTGGCTTCGTTTTTGATGGGTTCGCGCGTCGCCTTTTCATCCATTCCCGGGACAAAACCACCGCCTTGAATCATGAAGTCGCTCATCACGCGATGGAAAATCGTTCCGTTGTAGAAGCCGGATTTCACGTATTCCAGAAAATTCGCCACTGTTTTGGGTGCTTTTTTTCCGTCCAGCTGAAGCACAAAACTGCCTTCGCTGGTTGTCATGCGCACTTTGGCCGATTTCATTTTTTCTCCTTCATCGCGTTTGGCTCGCCGCTTTTTTCAGCATCCGGTTTTTTTTCGTCGGCCTGAGGTGCTTCCACCACGAACGCCTTGGTAATCACCACCGACGTCATCGGCACATCGCGCATTCCCGTCTGTGTTTTGGCAATCTTGTTGACGGTATCCATGCCTTCGATCACCTTGCCGAAAACAGTATAACCGCCCTGAGTTGGGTAATCGAGCATCGCGTTATCGGCAACGTTGATGAAAAATTGCGCGGTTGCCGAATTCGGGTTGGATGTGCGCGCCATGGCAATCGTGCCAATCACATTCTTCACGCCTGCTTTTTGGTTCAACGCACCTTCATTTTCCACCGGCGGGCGCGTCGCTTTCTGCTGCATGTTGGTGTCGAAGCCACCGCCCTGAATCATGAAGCCGTCGATGACACGGTGGAACTGTGTGCCGTTATAAAAACCCGATTTGACGTATTCCAGAAAATTCGCCACAGTTTTCGGTGCGACTTCCGGCAACAATTCCAATTTGATGTTGCCCATGGTCGTTTCCATCACCACCTGCGGATTAGCCGCCCAAGCGGTAGTAGCACTCAGACAGAAAAATATCCATCCTGCAATCCATTTTTTCATTATTGTTTCCTTTTATTTCCATTAATAAACAAAAGCTAATCGGTAAATCCTACCTGTTTTTGTCCAAACAGGCAAAAATACTCCATTAAGGAATCGCTGATTCATGTCGCGAGCACAAGCAGAACAAGGCGGAATCTGACGAAAAAGCGCAGTTTACTCAGCTGTAAATGAGCATTTTGAGGAGAATTTCAACGCCGTATTGCTTGCGCGCAGTAATGAATCAACGATTTCTTAGATGCGTTTCGCCAATGCCACCGCCTTCCCCAAATACGACGAAGGCGTCAGCGTTTTCAACTGCAACTTCGCCGCTTCTGGCAGTGCCAGCCCGTCGATAAACGCATGCAGCGTTTCCTGATTGACACCATCTTTGCCGCGTGTCAATTCCTTGAGCTTTTCGTACGGATTGGGCACACCGTAGCGACGCATCACCGTCTGAATCGGTTCAGCGAGCACTTCCCAACAATGGTCCAAGTCTTCCGCCAACCGTGCCGGATTCGCTTCGAGTTTCGCCAATCCGGTACGCAGCGATTGCCAGCCGAGTAGCGCGTGCCCCAGCGCAACGCCCATATTACGCAGCACCGTTGAATCGGTCAGATCGCGTTGCCAACGGGAGATCGGCAGCTTTTCGACAAGGTGTCGCAACAGCGCATTGGCAATGCCAAAATTGCCTTCCGCATTTTCAAAATCAATCGGATTCACCTTGTGCGGCATCGTCGATGAACCAACCTCGCCTTCCTTCACGCGCTGCTTGAAGTAGCCGAGCGAAATATAGCCCCAGATGTCACGACTCAAATCGATCAAAATCGTGTTCAAGCGCGCCACCGCGTCGAACAGTTCTGCCATGTTGTCGTGCGGCTCGATCTGGATCGTGTACGGGTTGAACGTCAACCCAAGATGCTCAATAAAGCGACGCGACAGCGCTTCCCAATCCACATCGGGATAAGCCGCCATATGTGCATTGTAATTGCCGACGGCGCCATTGGCTTTGGCAGTGAGCGGCACTCGTTCAATGGCAGCGATGGCGGCTTCCAAGCGATAGCAAACATTCGCCATTTCTTTGCCCAACGTGGTCGGTGTTGCCGGTTGTCCGTGCGTGCGCGATAGCATTGGCAGATCGGCGCAAGTGTGCGCCAACGTACGCAAGTCATTGGCAATGTCGCGCAGCATCGGCAGTAGCGCCTGCTCGCGCGCTTCTTTCAATGCACGAGCGTGCGCGATGTTATTAATGTCTTCGGACGTGCACGCGAAGTGAATGAACTCTTCGACCTCAGCAACTTCCGGATGCGGCTTGAAACGCTCCTTGAGCCAATATTCGACGGCTTTCACGTCGTGATTCGTGGTGCGCTCCGTTGTTTTGATACGCAACGCATCTTCCGGCGAAAAACGCTCGCCGATTTCGCGCATCAAAAACAGTGTGCCCTGTGAAAATGACGGCACTTCGGTAATCCCCGGATCTTCGGACAAGGCTTGCAACCAAGCCAGCTCAATCTGCACCCGATAACGAATCAACGCGTATTCGCTGAAAAAGTTGCGCAAAATAGCAACCTTTTTTTCGTAGCGCCCGTCCAGCGGCGAAAGCGCGATCAAAGCATATTGTGGGTCTGAAGAAAGAATATTGTTCATCATGTTATAGACTCATCCAATCATTAATTATTTGATTTGCCTGTTCAACACCGGTTTTTTTCAGCGCCGAAAATAATAGGGCGTGCGCCAGTTGTGCGCGCTCTTGATAGCGTTGCCTCAACGCATTTTGCATTGCTGTCAGTGCACTCCTCTGCGCCTGACGCGCCAGTTTGTCCGCCTTGGTCACCAACACCAGCACGGGTCTTCCCGACGACAGAAAAAGGTCGAGTACCGGATAATCAAGATCGGTCAAGCCGCGCCGAATATCCGACAGCAACACCAGCGCCGACAACGTACGCCGCTCCGTGACATAGCGCCAGAGAAAATCCTGCCACTCGTTCTTGGTTTGGCGCGCCACCGCCGCATAACCATAGCCAGGCAGATCGACGATGTACGCACCGTTGCGCAATACGAAAAAATTGATCTGCTGCGTGCGCCCCGGTGTTCGCGATGCAAACGCCAAACGCGTGCGCTGCGCCAGCACATTGATTGCGCTCGACTTTCCGGCATTGGAGCGCCCGGCAAATGCGATCTCCATCGGCCCCGCCTCCGGCAACTGCGACCATTGCGCGGCACTCGTGACAAAAGTCGCTCCGACCAGCGGCGTTTTTTCGTTGACTGTTGTGGCTTCCGACATACTCCGCTTCCGGCGACGCAAAAGGTATATTTTATCCTACCAATGTACGGGAAACCAATCCCGCGCTCGGTAAAACAACCAACTTTCGCTACCTTTCGTCGCCTTTGGATGACCTCTGGCGATGTGGGCTATCTGCCAGCAACATTTTTCTTATTTGATGATGGAGGACAAATCGTTTTTTTCCATTGAGGCAAGCCCGAAGGGACCTCGATAGATCGTGGCTTCACGCGCTGTTCCCGTGGGCAAGTCATGCGGCTGGTCATAAAATGGAAGTCGGATATCCGGGTAGTTTTGTCCTTGCCAGGTTTCTTTTTCTCGATCCAAAACAAACGTCTCCGTCGTTTTCTGTCCAAGCAATGATGGAACGGCAAAGCTCAAGGAAAACATCAGGAAAAATACAGCGCCCATGGCTAGCGAACAGAGAAACAAGATCATGGCTTTAATCTTGTTTTTCAACAAATATAAAAATGACAAAACACCTGCTATCAAAGTAGCTCCCCATAACAAGGTCTCGCGTCCCGGTGTATCCAGCGCACGGTAATCCGTTGAAATGACGATGAGAGTAGCAATAGTGAAAATGACAACAGAAGTATATGCAACGTGTCCCGCTCGCTTCCCCAAGCCTTCCTGCCCCAGCGCTGCCGTATGACACAGATACTCTGCTTGTTCCTTTTTGGTTAACGTCTCTATTCGTCCTTGAAATTTTTCTATGGCTTCTTCCAGGGAAAGTGAAGTATTTTTGCCAATATAAAAAGGATGCTGCCCAAAGCGAACGGCAAAGTCATGAAAAACAGAAGGCGTGTCAATCATATAAAACAACAAACGAGTGTGGCTAGGAGAAGCGAAGAAAGAAAGCCACCCCGTCTTTGTTTCTTTCCAAGACATAAAAGCAGGTATCCGGCCAACAAACTTGAAACCTGAAAAAGCAATACCCCCTTTACTTATATGAATCTGCGTTTTTCTCAGGGGTGGTAACAATTTAAAAACAGACGCATTGAAAACGAGAAGCGTCCCCAAAAGCAAATAATAAACAGGCAAAAAGGAAGACAAACGGCCATTGCTTTCGGCGTAGAAATATAGCCCTACAAGAATGACGACCAAAAAGCATTGAACAACATCAAAGCATATGCGGGAACGTCGCACTTTTTCATTTAGCTCAAAACAATAGGTTTCTGGTTCGAAAAATGCCGTTTTATCGGAATCGAAAGCTGACATGTCGGTGCCTGAAGTTTTCATGATTCGCTGCCGCCCCCTTCGCGGACTTTTGATCAACAACGTTTCTCTTATTTGGTGATGGAGGACAAATCGTTTCTTTCCATCGAAGCAAGCCCGAATGGTCCCCGATAGATAGTGGCTTCACGCGCTGTTCCTGTCGGCAAATCATGCGGCTGGTCATAAAATGGAAGCCGAATATCAGGATAATTCTGCCCTTGCCACACTTCTTTTTCCCGATCCAGAACAAAGGTTTCCGTAGTCTCTTGACCGAGCAATGATGGTACGGCGAAACTCAGGGAAAACATCAAGAAAAATACAGCGCCCATGGATAACGGACAAAGATACAGGATCATACCTTTGACTTCATTTTTCAACAGATACGAAAATGACGAAATGCCCGCTATCAAAGTAGTTCCCCATAACAAGATATCGCGTGCTAGCGTACCCAGCGCGCGCTGATCCGTCAAAATGACAATAAAAGAAGCGATCGCAAAAAGAATAAGAGAAGTATATGCAACATGTCCGGCTCTTTTCCCAAGATTTTCTGGTATTTCTATTCTGTTATGGCTGTAAAGCAAATATGTTTGTTCTTCTTTGCTCAGCGTCTCTATTTTTCCCTGAAATTTTTCTATGACCTCTTCGAGAGAAAGCGAAGTGTTTTTATCGATATAAAAAGGACGCTGCCCAAAGCGAACAGCGAAATCATGAAAAACTGGCGGTGTGTCGATCATATAAAACAACAGACGACTGTGGCGAGGTGAAGCAAAAGAAGACATCCATCTTGCTCGCGTTTTTTCCCAAGGCATGAAATCAGGCATCCAGCCAACAAACTTGAACCCTGAAAAAGAAACGCCTTTCTCGTTTATATGAATTTGTGTTTTTCTCAGAAAAGGTAAAAATTTAATGAAGGGTATGTTAACGACAAGAAGCACCGCTAAAACCCAGCAATAAAAAGGCATGAAAGAAAGCAAGCTGCCTTCTCGTTTTGAGGCGAAGAACAATGCAACAAGAATGAGAACCAAACAACATTGAACAACCATGAAGCATAGATAGAAAAGCCACGTTTTTTTGTTTGGCTCAAAACAATAGGTTTCTGGTTCGAAAAATGCCGTTTTATCGGAATCGAAAGCTGACATGTCGGTGCCTGAATGTTCCATGAATAGAAACAGTATGCCATAGTAAAATCGCGCGACCAAGCTATTTGGGTTCAAAGCAGAATTGTTTTGCACTTAAAAAAGCAGAGCTTTACTGATTCCTGACCCCTGCTCTCTGTCATCTGATTTACGGATGCCCAAGCGACTGCACCTGCGGAATCAATTGCTGATAAACACGATCGGGAATCGGTGTTTGCCAATGTCCGGTCGCGCGTGCGCCGACGATAATGCCGCCGACGATCACGGTCAGCGCGATTGCCATCACCGCACCAGGCAATTTACGCCGCCGCCAACGACGTGCAATTTGTGGCACATCGCCGTTTATCGCAATAACTTTTCTCGGCGGCAGCGCGAATTGCAGCGCGTCCTGTGCTGGGCACGATTCAACGCACGACATGCACGTCGTACACTCTGCCGAGCGAATTTGTTTTTTGACGTCAACGGGCAACCGTGCCGGACACGCTTGCGCACATTTGCCGCAGTCGATGCAGGCGTCTGCATCGCGACGAATTTTTGCTGGCGAGAACATGGAAAGCAAACCCAATAGCGCACCATACGGGCACAGATAGCGGCACCAGAAATTGGGAATCACCACGCTCAACAACATCAGCACGACAATCGTTATCAACGCCGTCGTGCCGATGTAGCAGAAGAAATTCAGCATCTTGACATCAGCAACCAATCCGTAAGGCGTCATCATGAACATTTCGATGCCCTTCACAGGCATCGTAATCACGACGTACAAAAAAATCGCCATCAAAATGTATTTCAAACTGCGTAGCGGAATATCCAGCCAGCGCGGCAGATAGAGATTTTTTTTGAAGATGCGCTTGCCTGCGCGCCAAAGCGCTTCGGATAAAGTGCCAACCGGACACAGCCACGAACAAAACGATTTTTTCAATAGCAACGCGGTAAGCAAAAATGCAACGAGCAACAACATCGCTGGCGCATGGACATCCGGCATCGTTCCCGTCATCAACGCATATTTCAAGTTCATCAGTCCGGCAATCGGCAACCAACCTTCAACACCTTCGGGACGCACGGGTGGCGCACCCGTCGCACTGGTTTCAAAATGGCGCACCCAAAAATAAAATGCTGCCGCGATGTACACGTTGATCAGCACAAAAACGATTTGTACCGCACGCCGCCAGGTTGTCGCATTGCGTGGATCGCGCCACGGCAACACGCCGCGCACCGTTCTGGCGCGACGGATCAACACTTTTTTGTGGCGCGCGGCAACTTCGTCCAAAAACTGTTCTTCGTCGTCTTGCGGCGGCGCTGCTGTCATTTCCCTGATTGTTTGCATGATGAACATTGCGAAGGATAGCACTCAGCGGTTTAATTGTCATTAATCATGCATATTATAAACCGCGTCGAACGTAACAAATATTCCGCGCTTGCAAGCAAATGACTTTGCCCTACACGACTTGAAGTAGAATGTATTCCTTTATTTCTTTGTTGTTAATCATGCCTGAGCCACACGTTGTCACCGAAAACAGCGCGCCGCGCATCCGCGAAATTCCATACAACTACACGTCATTTTCTGATCGTGAGATCGTCATTCGTCTGCTGGGCGAGCCCGCCTGGCAATTGCTGGAAACGTTGCGCGAGGAACGCCAAACCGGTCGCTCGGCACGCATGTTGTTCGAAGTGCTCGGCGACATCTGGGTGGTGATGCGCAACCCTTATCTGCAGGATGATCTGCTTGAAAATCCCAAACGACATGCGGCGCTGGTGGAAGCGATGCGTCATCGTCTGAACGATATTGAAAAACGTCGGGTCGCCAACCGCGACGCCGACCCTGATCGCGCGGAACGCGTTGCACAGTTGATGGCAGCGGCACGCAATGCCGTCGGGCAATTCGAGGGTTGGTTCCCGAAAACACGTGAAGCGCGACATCGTGCATTGCATGAATTATCGAAACATACGCATAAAGATAATATTGCTTTTGATGGTGTCTCTCGCGTCTCACACGTCACCGACGCCACCGACTGGCGCATTGAATATCCGTTCGTGATTCTTTATCCGGACAACGAAGACGAAGTACGTCCGCTGGTCGAAGCGTGCATCAAACTCGGTTTGACGATTATCCCGCGCGGTGGCGGCACCGGCTATACCGGAAGCGGCATTCCGCTGACTACCAACGCCGTCGTGATCAATCTGGAAAAGCTTGATCATATTGCCGAAGTTGAATCCATCGTGTTACCCGGGCATCAGGAAAAAACAGCAACGTTCGCGCTCGGCGCCGGTGCGGTCACGCGCCGTGTCATCAACACAGCGGCGGCGGCAGGATTGGTGTTTGCCGTTGATCCGACCTCGGCAGACGCATCATGCATCGGCGGCAACATTGCCATGAATGCAGGCGGCAAAAAGGCTGTGCTGTGGGGCACAACCATCGATAATCTGGTGTCGTGGCGCATGGTCACGCCGTCCGCCGAATGGCTGGAGGTGACGCGCATCAACCACAACCTGGGCAAAATTCACGAAGTCGATGAAGCGATTTTCGAACTGAAATATTTCCGCCCCGATGGCAAAACTGTCGTGCGTACCGAAACGCTCAGAATCCCCGGCGGCGAATTCCGCAAAAAAGGATTGGGCAAAGACGTCACCAACAAATATTTGCATGGCTTGCCGGGCATTCAGAAAGAAGGCTGCGACGGCATTATCACGTCGGCGCGTTTCGTGTTGTACAAAATGCCGCCGGTCACGCGCACGTTGTGCTTCGAATTTTTCGGGCTCGCGCAGCACGCCACGCCGACGATTGTTGAAATCAAACATTATCTTGACACCGTTCCACAAGGTGTGCGCCTTGCCGGTCTTGAGCACATGGATATGCGCTACATCAAGGCCGTCAAATACGCGACCAAAGCCGCCAATCGCGGACGCCCCAACATGGTGATCATCGGCGACATCGTCGGTGATGATGAAAAATCGGTTGATCAGGTTGCCGAGGAAGTTGTGCGCATCGCCAAGGCACGCGGCGCCGAAGCATTCATCGCCAAGACCGACGGCGAACGCAAGCGCTTCTGGGCAGAGCGTTCGCGCACGGCGGCGATCGCGCATCATACCAATGCGTTCAAACTCAACGAGGACGTGGTGATCCCGCTTGAAAGGCTCGGCGATTACACCGATGGCGTCGAGCGCATCAATATCGAATATTCACTGGAAAACAAACTGCACATTTGCGATGCGTTGCTGAAATTATTCGATGATCCTGCTCTGCCGATCATTTTCAATCAACGTCCCGACCTGCGCCCGACGCCCGAAGTGCTTGCGGACAAACTTAAGGAAGCGCGCGCGTTGGTGCAGCGTGTGCGTCAACGTTGGCAGGATTTGGAAGACCGTCTCAACGAAACATTCCCGGCGTTGCAAGATCAAACCGAAGTCGTGTCGTGGAAAAAAGAATTGCGCGAACCGCTCGAAGATATTTTTGCCGGTCTGGCGCTGTCGCCGATGGTCACGCGCTGCAAGGAAGTGCAAGAACAGGTTTTGCGCAGCCGCGTTTTTGTTGCGCTGCATATGCACGCCGGTGACGGCAACGTGCATACCAATATCCCTGTCAACTCGGACGATTACGGCATGCTGCAACGCGCCAACGCTGCCGTCGAACGCATCATTCATCTCGCCAAAGATTTGGGTGGTGTGATTTCGGGCGAACACGGTATCGGTATCACCAAATTCGAATTCGTCAGCGACGAAGAGTTGAAGCCGTTCGCCGAATACAAGGCGAAAGTCGATCCGAACAATCATTTCAACGCCGGAAAGCTATTACGCAATCCCGACCTTCCCGCTGATCTGTCGCGCGCATATACGCCGAGCTTTTCACTGATCGGGCACGAAAGTCTGATTCTCGAAAAAAGCGATATCGGCAAAATCGCGCAATCCGTCAAAAACTGCTTGCGTTGTGGAAAATGCAAACCCGTGTGCTCCACGCATGTACCGCGCGCCAATCTGTTGTATTCGCCGCGTAATAAAATCCTGGCCATATCATTATTGGTGGAAGCTTTTCTTTACGAAGAGCAAACGCGACGCGGTGTTTCGTTGCGTCAGTTCCGCGAGGTGTACGATCTTGCGTATCACTGCACCGTATGCCACAAATGCCTCCCGCCGTGTCCGGTCGATATTGATTTCGGTGATGTCTCCATCGCCATGCGCAACTTCCTGCGCAAGGAAAAGAAGAAGCCATTCAACCCGGGTGCGGCACTCGGCATCATGTTCCTCAATTTGAAAAAGCCGCTGGCGATTCGTTTGTTCAAACGCATGGTGATCGATATTGGTTATCGCGCACAACGCAGCGCACATGCGTTGGCACGCCGCGCGCATCTGATTCAAAAGCAGACTCGTCATCCGCCCGCGACTGTCGGCATGCCATCCGTCAAAGAAGAAATCATTCACTTCATCAACAAACCACTCCCAGGCAATGTTCCGCTCAAAACTTCGCGTGCGCTGCTCGACATTGAAGACGATAAAGTGATTCCGATTCTGCGTGATCCGGCAAAAACCACCACCGATTCCGAGGCGGTATTCTATTTCCCCGGCTGCGGTTCCGAGCGTTTGTTTTCGCAAACCGCGCTCGCCACGCAAGCAATGCTTTTCGAGCTCGGCGTGCAATGCGTATTGCCGCCCGGTTATCTGTGTTGTGGTTATCCGCAAATCATTGTCGGCAGCGAGGATATCGGCGACTCGATGGTCACACGCAATCGCGTGCTGTTCCACCGCATGGCGACCACACTCAATTACCTCGACATCAAGACCGTACTCGTTTCATGCGGCACTTGTTTGCATGAGTTGTTGCTTTATCGCTTTGACGAAATTTTCCCGGGTTGTCGCATTCTCGATATTCACGAATACCTGATGGAAAAAGGCATCAAACTTGAGCCATCGGAAAAAACGCATTACCTCTATCACGATCCGTGCCATTCACCGATGAAAAGTTACCCACCGCTGCAAGTTGCGCGTACGGTGATGGGCGATGATCGTATTCGTCTCGCCGATCGCTGTTGCGGCGAGTCGGGCACACTGTCCACAACCCGTCCCGATGTTTCGACGCAAGTGCGCTTCCGCAAGGAAGAAGAATTGCGCAAAGATGCCGACCTTGCACGTGCCAATAATTTCCAAGGCGACGTGAAAATTCTGACCTCGTGCCCATCGTGTCTGCAAGGATTATCGCGCTTCAATCGCGACAGCAGAACGCGCGCCGATTACATCGTTGTTGAAGTTGCGCGCCGTCTGCTCGGCGAACATTGGATGCGCAATTACGTTGAAAAAGCCAATAAAAACGGAATTGAAAGAGTGTTGCTATGAAAACCGCTCATATCAATTTGCTCAATGTTTACCACACCGAGCCGCCGTATCCGGCGCACAGCTTTCTTGTTGATCGGTTATGGCCGCGCGGCGTCCGCAAAGAAAAACTGCAAGGTGTTGAGTGGCTCAAGGATGTCGCACCGACCACCGAACTACGACAATGGTTTCATCAAAACCACGAGGAGTGGGATACGTTTCAAAAACAATACCGCAAAGAGTTGACGCACAACGAAGCCGTTTGGCAACCGTTGCTCGACTTGTTGGTTGCGGGAAAAACCATCGCGTTACTGTCCGGCAACAAGGATGAAGAGCATAATCAGGCGGTGGTGTTACGCGAGTTTTTGATGCACAAGGTCAAGGCAGCGAAGTAATAGACTGGTTAACAGATAGCTCCTTCTCTCATGCTATTCAAGAAACGGATGTCATTACGAGGAGTGAAGCGCCGTGGCAATCCAGGGGTTTTAAAAGTATCAAGTTCCTTCTTGCTTTGCCTATTATTGTATTCTACAAAGGCTGCTGCCGGTCTCGCCCGGCAGGCGGCTCGCTACATTAATCAGTGATTTCTTAAGACAACGAAATAATCAATCACCGCTGACGAAATCTCTGCTTTTTCCGGTAAGCAAAAACATCCTCGATTTCTCCTTCGAGAATGTGTTGTTGCAAATGCCGCCAGTAATCGGCTTTGTACAGATCGCCGTGCATTTCGTCAAACATCTGGCGTAATTTTGGATCGCCATAGAGAAAGCGGCGGAACTCTTCCGGAAACACATCATTCTCACCAACGCTGTACCACGGCTCGTCGGAGAATTCATCTTCGGGATAGCGCGGCGGCGGAATTTCGCGGAAATTCATTTCCGTCATGTGTGAAATTTCGTCGTAATCATAAAACACGACGCGACCGTTTTTGGTGACGCCAAAGTTTTTCAACAACATGTCGCCAGGGAAAATGTTCGCGCTGGCAAGATTTTTGATTGCATTGCCGTATTCTTCGACGGCGTCGCGCTGTTGTTGTTCGTCTGCCGTTTCCATGTAAATATTGAGTGGCGTCATGCGACGTTCAATGTAGAGGTGTTTGATCACGATTTTATCGCCGAGGTCGTCGATTTTCTCCGCGGCATCGCGCTGCAATTCTTCCATCAGTTCAGGACTGATGCGATCTTTGTCGATGACAAAATTTTCGTACTCCTGCGTATCCGCCATGCGCCCGACGCGATCATGTTCCTTGACCAGTTGATAGCACGAACGCACATGTTCTTCGGTCATGGTCTTCTGTGGCGCAAAACGATCGCGGATTATTTTGAATACGCGATTGTACGTCGGCAAGGTAAACACCAGCATCACCATGCCCTTGATGCCTGGTGCGATGATGAAAGGTTCTCGCGTACCTCCGATGTGATCAGCGTATTCGCGATAGTATTCGGTCTTGCCATGCTTCTGGCAACCGATCGCCGTGTACAAGTCGCCGGTACTTTTGCTCGGCAAAATTTCGCGCAGCCATTCGACCAGCGCCATTGGCTGTGGCGCATAGACCATGAAATAGGCGCGATTGAAACCGAATACGATGCTGGTTTCACTATATTTTGTGAGACAAGTGTCCACATACAGCGCACCTTTTTCGCTGCGATGAATCGGCAGCAAGAAAGGATGGACACTTTCTTTCAACCGCAACTTGCCGACCAACCATGCAGCTTTGTTGCGGAAAAAAAGTTCATTGTAAATTTCGAAAACGCTATCGCGCAAATCTTCCGCGCGGAAATTTACAAGCAAATATTGATAAATATCGTCGAGATCGCGTTCCAAATCTTCCCACGGCAGACGCATCGGAATATGGCGAAGAATCGCTTTCAACGGTTCTCGAACATCGTTTTCAATATGAAAGACGCGCGCCAGCGGACGTGGGTTGGGATGGGTGCGATGGGGCTGCGAGGTTTGCACAAACATTTTGTCCGGCAACATGTTGCGATGCTCGAACAAACGGCAATACACCGAATTGAAAAAACTTTCCGCTATTTCAAAACGTGGATAATCCGGCAGCAATTCAACGTAGTGATCTTTGACTCGCGACAGAAAATCAGGATCGTGCCCCATATCGCCGACCATGCGCGTGATGAGTTCAACCGAAAGCGCAACGTGATGATCGTACAAGTTGATGCGTTTTTTCATTGCGCGCTGCACATCCTGCCACGCCGCCTGTTCAAAACGTTGTTGTGCGCCGGAGGTGATTTCCAGAAAGCGCCCATACTGTGCGTCAAACCCCTGCAAGATGGTTTGTGCCACCAGTTGCGCCATGTCCTGGGTCATCATGATCAAATATTTTCGTCTATTTCGAGTCTTGAAAAATAAAGCGGGGTCCTTTGCCTGTGCGCAACGGACCCCGCCTTTGATTAAAAAGCTACGATCAGAACTGCGCTTCTTCTGTCGAGCCGGTCAGCGCCGTTACCGACGACACGCCACCTTGCACCACCGTGGTAACTTTGTCGAAGTAACCCGTGCCTACTTCCTGCTGATGCGCAACAAAAGTATAGCCGCGCTCTGCGGAAGCAAACTCCGGTTGCTGCACTTTCTCAACATAATGCTTCATGCCTTCGCCGCGCGCATACGCATAAGCGAGATCGTACATGTTGTACCACATGCTGTGGATGCCCGCCAGCGTGATGAACTGATATTTATAACCCATCTTCGACAGCTCGTCCTGGAATTTCGCGATCGTTGCATCGTCGAGATTTTTCTTCCAGTTGAACGACGGCGAGCAGTTGTACGCCAGAATCTTGCCCGGATATTTCGCATGCAGCGCATCGGCAAATTTCTTCGCGGCGGCGAGGTCCGGCGTAGCCGTTTCGCACCACACCATGTCGGCGTATGCGGCGTAAGCCAAACCACGACTGATCGCCTGATCAATTCCGGCGCGCGTGCGATAGAAACCTTCGACGGTGCGCTCACCAACGACAAACTCGCGGTCATATTCGTCGCAGTCGGAAGTCAGCAAATCGGCAGCGTCAGCATCGGTACGCGCGATCACCAGCGTCGGCACATCCGACACGTCGGCAGCGAGGCGCGCCGCGATCAATTTCTGAATCGCTTCCTGCGTCGGCACCAACACTTTGCCGCCCATGTGGCCACACTTCTTCACCGAAGCGAGCTGATCTTCAAAGTGAACGCCCGCAGCGCCTGCTTCGATCATGCCCTTCATCAATTCGAACGCATTCAGCACACCGCCGAAACCGGCTTCAGCATCGGCAACGATGGGCAGAAAATGGTCGATGAATTTCGGATTGTCAGGATCAATACCATTCGAACATTGAATCTGATCGGCGCGACGAAATGAATTATTGATGCGCATCACCATCGCCGGTACCGAGTTTGCCGGATACAGCGATTGATCGGGATACATGGTGCTGGCGAGGTTGCCGTCCGCCGCGACCTGCCAGCCCGACAGATAAATCGCTTCAACACCTGCCTTGGCTTGTTGCAGCGCCTGCCCACCGGTCAGTGCGCCGAGACAGTTCACATAACCTTTTTTCGCCTTGCCGTTGATCAATTCCCACAGCTTTTCCGCACCGCGGCGCGCCAGTGTGTATTCTGGGTTCACCGAACCACGCAGCGCGATTACATCAGCGGCGCTGTACGTTCTCTTGATCCCTTTCCAGCGTGGGTTTTCTTTCCAGTCTTTTTCCAGTTGTGCAATTTTTTGCGCACGAGTCGTCATGGTGTTCTCCTTTGATAATTACGCCAAATAGTCATAGCCGGGAAGTGTCAGAAAATCGATCAGTTCGTCCGCTGTCGTGATTTTTTCCAACAACTTCGCCGCCTCTGTAAAACGTCCGTTATTAAAGCGCGCATCGCCAAGCTCCTGTTTGACGACCGCGAGTTCCTCAGTCAGAAAAGTATTAAATAATTCCTTCGTGACCTTTTTGCCGTTGCTCAGGCTTTTCTGATGATGCAGCCATTGCCAGATCGACGCACGCGAAATTTCCGCCGTCGCCGCATCCTCCATCAGGTTGTAAATCGGCACGCAGCCGTTGCCTGAAATCCATGCCTCGATGTACTGCACCGCAATGCGCAAATTGGTGCGCATCCCTTCTTCGGTGCGTTCTCCATCGCAAGGCTCCAGCAATTCCTTCGCCGTGATCGGCGCATCCTGTTCGCGCAGAACATTGAGCTGGTTCTTGTGCGTTCCCAATACTTCATCGAAAACACCCATCGCCGTATCCGCCAAGCCCGGATGCGCGATCCAGGTGCCGTCATGGCCGTTATTGGCTTCCAACAATTTATCGGCGCGGATTTTTTTCAATACCTCTTCATTGAGTTTGGCATCTTTACTCGGAATAAACGCCGCCATGCCACCCATCGCCATCGCCTTGCGACGATGACAGGTCTTGATCAACAAGCGCGAATACGCGTTCAGAAATGGCTTGTCCATCGTCACCACCTGACGATCCGGCAATACGCGATCTGCGTGATTTTTCAACGTTTTGATGTAGCTGAAAATATAATCCCAGCGCCCACAGTTCAACGCCACGATATGATCTTTCAGCGCATGCAGAATTTCATTCATCTGAAACACTGCCGGCAACGTCTCAATCAAAATCGTCACCTTGATCGTGCCACGCGGCAAACCATAACGATCTTCCGCGAAACAGAAAACATCATTCCACCACGCCGCCTCTTTATACGATTGCAGCTTCGGCAAATAAAAGTACGGGCCACTGCCTTTTTTCAGCAACTGTTGATGGTTGTGATAAAAATAAAACGCGAAGTCGAACAACGAGCCCGGAATCGCTTTGCCCTGCCAAGTAACGTGTTTCTCCGGCAAATGCAAACCGCGCACACGGCAAATCAACACCGCAGGATCCGGCTTCAATTCATAACGTTTGCCGTCGGGATTGCTGAACGAAATCGTGCCGTTCACCGCGTCGCGTAGATTGACTTGGCCTTCCACCACCTTGCTCCACTCCGGCGCCAGCGAATCTTCAAAATCCGCCATGAACACCTTCACATTCGCGTTCAGCGCGTTGATGATCATCTTGCGATCAACCGGGCCGGTAATCTCGACGCGGCGATCCAGCAAATCATCGGGAATGCCGCGAATCGTCCAATCGCCTTCGCGAATCTCTTTCGTCTCCGGCAGAAAATTCGGCAAAGCGCCATCGTCGATTTTCTTCTGCCACGCCACGCGTTCTTCGAGCAACGCATTGCGTTTTCCCGTAAAACGCGTCACCAGTTCCGTCAAAAAATTGACGGCATCGTCCGTCAATATTTCCTTCTCAGCCGCACCGAAAGGCTCGGTGAATACGAGTTTTTGGTCATCGTTCTGATGCATCATCATTCTCCTTGCAAAGTCGGCGATCGTCGCCAACAGCGTTAACGCAGAGCGCGCAGATCAACTGCGGAATCATTAATAACAAATCGCGCTGCACATGCAGCTCATGGAAAAGCGCCATCGGCATCGTACGCACAGCGTGGCGCTCAAGAACGAACTCATTAAGAAACCGGTTAGGTCAGGAAAAGTCCGAGGAGATTGTGTCTACGAGCGGATCATAAAACAAAACCACAAAAACAAAAACTGCGAACGCATCATGGATAAAAACCGCGTATTATGCTAGAGTATTTTCCCGTGAGCGCATTATTTCTTCTTTGTTTTCAGCAACTTATATGCATATCACCGTCACCTCTGCGATGTTACAGCAGAACCGCAAAATAATGATTTCTTATATTGCAATAGCCGCTTTCCAAAAGAACAAGGCATCATGCTGTATTTTGCCAGCTCCTTCAAAAAAGAAGATAATGCGCAGCGTTTCCTGTTGCGCATCCGCAATTGATGAAAAATCAGCGACGATATCCATAAAGTGATGATTGATGTTCTTCTCCCTCAAACTCCGGTCTGCTGGGAAACCTGCGGCAACTGCGCAGGTGAAATGATCGTCGGCGAAATTTGCGTCAAGGTCGGCGACACTGTACGTCGCGACGATACCTTGATCGTGCTCGAAACTAATAAAGTGGCGCTCGACATTCCCGCACCGAGTGATGGCATCGTCCGCGAAATTCTGGTACGGGAAGGCGCGACGATCCACGAAAACGATGTGATCATGCGCATTGAAGAAGCTACCGCCAAAAATAAGTTACGAGTCAAAACAAACAATAATAAAAACGTATTTCGTTTTCTTGAATAAACCGTTGTCGCGTGCTACCCTGTAGGCATTATCAATTGCTTCTGGTCCGTTGCGCCGGTAGTGGGTGCGCCGAACTATTGTTTGCCATGGATACCGTTCATCTTTTCTGTAAAATCAATGACTTTGTTCTTACAGCGGCCAAAAATCCGTTTGAAAAGAAAACGATGCGTCCGACGATTGTTCGAGCTTGCGCTCTGCTGGGAATGTTGATGTGTGTGGGAGGGGCAAACCCTACTTATGCTCAAACTCAAGACATAATTTTTGACACAACAACTACTGCTTCTACTCCTATCACTGACGACAAGCGTATTGTCAAGCAAACTAATGGAGCCGTTCTGACCTTAACCGGGAACAATGACAACACCTACACTGGTGGCACGCTGCTTGAAGGCGGCACAATTGTGCTCGGCAAGGATACTGCTTTAAGCACTACCGCTACCACTGGACTTGCTCCTCAAGGCTGGGTCACGGTCAGCGCCACAGACGGAACCATTGCCATCACGGAAGACCGCACCATCCAGAATCACTTCCAGCTTGGTGACACCCCGATTAGCCCAGCTCCCACGCTGACCTTTCAGATTCCCTCTGGCATCACTTTAACGATCACGGGCGTAACCAATGCAGAAAATCCTCCTCGCGGTAACGGCGGCGCAATCAATGTGCTTGTACCGAGTGCTAATGCAAACGACCCTCGCCTAAAATTTACGGGGGGCGGCAAATTGGTGATTCAGAATAATCGCGCGAGTGGAGACAGCGCCTACGGTGGCGGTGTAAGCGCTTATTTTGGCGGCGCTAACGAACACGCCGTACTCGACTTTACCAACCTGACAAGCGTATTTTTTAGCGCCAATACCGCTGGCAAGGATAGCTCCGGTTACGGTGGCGGAGTTGCCGCTACCGCTGATTCTGGCGACGCGGTTATCAAATTGGGCAATAACGCAAGCTTCGACAAGAATATCGCGGCTAAGGATAGGCACGGGGGATGGTGGCGGTGTTTATGTTTACTCTTACACTGGCACTGCTTCCGTGGAGCTCGGGGAAAGGACGAGCTTTACCGACAACGTCGCGAGCGAAAGAGGCACAGGTTACGGGGGTGGAATTTATGCCTCTTCTTTAGATGGAGGCTCCACTTCTGTGAAGTTGGGAAATGATGCGAACTTTGAAAACAATATCGCAAGCAAAGTTGACATAGGAAGCGGCGGCGGTATTTATGTCGATGCCTACGCTGATGGAAGCGATTCTTCTGCTTCCATAGAAGTCGGAAATAACGCAAATTTCACCGGCAACATCGCGGGGCAAAGCAATGCAGGGCAAGGAGGAGCCGTTTATCTTAGCGCCTCCGCTGATAATGCTGCTTCTTTTGCCACCATGAACTTGGGAGATAACGCAACGTTCACCGATAACATCGCCGGACAAGGTGACGATGGTTATGGCGGCGCAATTTACGCGGTTTCCCTTAATAATATTGGTTCGGCCTCCGTGACCATAGGAAATTCTGCAACCTTCACCGGTAACGTTGCGAACGAAAATGGCACAGGCTACGGCGGTGCGATTTTCAGCGGAGGCCCCAACGGCGGCGTCACAATCAACGGCAGCAACAACCAGTTCCGCGACAACAAAGCTGGCACCTTGGGTGGTGCCGTGTATGCGACAGGCAACGCGACATTCATCGCTGATGGCGGCGATATGATTTTCGAAGGTAATACTGCTCATAGTATAGCCAACGCCATTTATATGAGCAATTCCGGTGACAGCAAAACTTTGATTCTCGCCGCAAAAGCTGCCAGCAATATCATTTTCAACGATCCCATCACGAGCAATGACACTAATCAGAATCTTGATATCGCCATCAACAGCGAAAACGGCGGCACGAACGTGACTGACGGCACTGTCGCTTTTGACGGTGCTTATTGGCGTGACCCTGCGCAAGGCAAAACACCAAATAACGCCCCCGCATTTTTCACCAGCACCGTTTACGGCGATACCACTGTGTACGGCGGCAAAATGTCGTTGTATAACGGCGTGACATATGGTGCAGACAGCAGCACCGGCAGTTTCACGCTCAACGATGCCGCAACGCTGGCAGTCAGCAACAATGGCTACACCAACACCGTACAGGCCGAAACCATTGCTCTTGCGCAAGACAGTGTTTTATCCTTTGATCTCGCCAACGCTGCTCCCGATGGAAGTCTTTCCTGTCTGACCTTGCGTGGAACAAATATTAGTCTTAAGGATACCGTTAGTAATGCGCTCACGTTTGCGATCAACCTTGATACTTGGCAAGACGGTACTTTTGTATTAGTCGAAGCCAACACGAACGACTTCACCGGTTTCGATCTCGACAACGCGCTGAACCGCATGACCGGCGTCCCCGCTAACGTATCTCCCACGTTGGAACTCTGGGACAACGATAGTAAACTGGTTCTTACTTTTAAAGCACGCGCGGCGATCGGTGCGGCAACCATTCCGACGTTGAACACCATCGCACTGCTGTTGCTTGCGTTGATGGTGATAGTGACGGGTTGGCGCTGCTACCGCCACCGTTTCTTTTGAAAATCGATGGCTTTTATGGGGTACCTCGTTCGCACGCCATGAAGTGAGCGAGGCGCAACCATCAAATGATCGATAATGTCGTTTCATCAGCGTATCGTTATTACTCATGGTGACGTTGGTAGTAATCATCGAATATTTCCATTGCTGTACTTTTACATCATTTGATAGGCGTCGCGTGACAGATAGCGACTATATTCAATATCGAAATATATTTCGACACCGCACAAATTGTCACATTAAATGACACCATAAAACAATTATTATTATTATCTTTTTAACATTACCATAAAGATAATTTTTTTGTTACGCTCATCAATCTAGTATTCCTGTCACAAACCCCCACAATTCGAACGCGACTGACAACGTTAAGTAAAAGGATGGCAGCGTTTCGTTCTTTTTCCTTGTAGAATATTAGTTGTTCATTGGCTTGATCGTTCATCGCCATTGCACTCTGGCTGGATGAGCGTCAATATAACCTAAAAGAATAGCGGTATTGCTTGATCATGTTTCTCATATTTTCATTTCATAATGGCAGTTGATCCATATTCCAAAAACGCCATTCAAAACTGTCGCGATTTAAGAAAGGATTATCAAATGCTTCGTTTTTCCTGCAAATTTTTGGTGCTGTATGCATCATTGTTTCTCTTTCACACTGCCTATGCCGCAACAATTACCGTCAACAGTGATGCCGATGACGAAAATCAGGCGGTGGGTACTTGTACGCTACGCGATGCGGTCGCCTCAATTAATAACGGGGGAGATACGGGAGGATGCGAAGCTGATGTTTCCGTAAATGGTTATGCATCCGACGACACGATTCTGTTTGACCCAACACTTGCAGGCAGCACCATTCATGTTGCCGACGGCGGTCAAATTGTCATCACAAAAAGTGTCGTCATTGATGGCGAAGACAACGACATCACGCTGGATGCGCAACCTTTTGGCGGGGGAGTGGCCAACAACCGGATTCTCCAAGTTCCCGACGGTAACGATGCCGCGCTGACCGTGCGCGGATTAACCTTCATAAACGGTGTCATGACGGGTGATCTTTCGGAAACCGCAGGAGGCTCCATTTTTTATGGTGATGAAAGCGGGCAACAATTGCTCGTGGAGCGTTGTGTTTTCCGCAACAACGCATCGGGAGGAAGCGGTGGTGGCGCAATTGATGCTTATCTGGGTACGATCCGAGAAAGCTTGTTCGAGAATAACAGCACAGCCGGCCCTGGTGGTGCGCTTGCCCTAAGGACAGGCACCATTTTGGATAGCACTTTCCAGAGAAACATCATTGCAACCGCAATGTTTACTTTCGGCGGAGGCGCAGTTTATGGGCAATCATTGATTATTGCCAACAGCACCTTCGTCAATAACTCGGCAGACAATTCCACGTTTGGCGGTGGCGCGATCAATGCGGCAAAGCTAGATATCAGCAACAGCACGTTTTTAGCCAATTCCGCACTTGATACTGTGTTCGATAACGGTGGAGGTGCAATTGCCGTATCCGGTAACAGGAGTAGTATGACAGCACGCCATTTGACATTGGTTAACAATGTGGCTTCCGCCGGTGAAAGCATGGCGATTTATGCAGGCAATTCTACCCCTATTGATATTGGCAACAGTCTGATTGTCTCGACAGATGCCATCACGGGAACTGAAGCACATTGTGCGGGTGCAGGCATAATTACCGGTTCATATAACCTTGAATGGACGGAAGGCCATGGTTCGGCGGTCAGTTGCGGCAATACAAACTCTGTCGATGCGGGAACCATTGCATCAATTGACCAGATTGTTTCGACCGTACTCGCCGACAGCAGCGGACCAACACAAACTCTTGCGTTACCTGCAAGCAGTCCCGCCATCGGTGCAGCAGACCCCGCCGGCAGCGGCACTTCACAAATGCTTGATGAGACGGGCACTTGGGTCGATGCCACAGAAGACCAGCGCGGTGAAATCCGCAAAGCTGTGGACGCAGGACGCGATCTTGGCGCATACGAAACTTACAGCCTTTTGATGACAGGCGACCCGCCCGATGGTGTCGTTAATGACGCTTATGACGACAGCAGTATCAATGTTACGGGAGGCGTTTCCCCATACCAATATACGATCAGCAACGGAGTCTTACCACCCGGATTGGCTTTAGCCCCATCGACTGGCGAGATTACCGGCACACCGACGCAAACAGGCTCATACACCTTTACGGTATCCGCCACTGATAATGCTAATTTCAAGACCAGCGCTGAATTCACCATCGTGATCCATGCACGCGCGCTGCCTGCAACTCCAGTGCCGGTATTGCCTGTACCGCTCATCATTGTACTGGCTGGGCTATTATTAGGCGCAGCGAGAATGTATCGACAGCGCGGGTATTGATTGACGATCATGTCCCCGATGAGCAATGCAATACCGACGATGGGTTCCGGTGCTCCCCTGTTGCTTGTAGCTGCATTGAAATAGTATTGATATTCTTCTCTTTCTATCCCTCCCCATCAGTGGGAGGGATTTTTATTTAGCTGTTTCGCGTGTTATCGGTATTAGCTTCTGGATTCTCGTCTGCGTTGTCCAGAGATCAGGAGTCAAAAATATTGGCAAATGAGAAGATATCATCGCGACACATTGCCTTCGCCAACACCGTCTGGATTGCCACGCCGACTTCGTCGGCTCGCAATGACATCCGTTATCTGATCCTGTATGATCATGCATTGACGTAATATTTTGATTGATGCATCATGAAAAACATCACCATTTACGATACCACCCTCCGCGACGGCAACCAGTCCGAGGACGTCAATTTTTCACTGGACGACAAGATCAGGGTTGCGCTCAAACTGGATGAATTGGGCGTATCTTATATCGAAGGCGGCTGGCCGGGCGCCAGCCCGATTGATACCGCGTTCTTTGAGGAAATCGCCACCCACAAGCTCAAACATGCGACCATCGCGGCATTCGGCTCGACGCACCATGCGGGCAACCATGCCGAAAATGACAAGAACCTGAATGCCCTGCTGGCGGCCAAAACCAAAACCGTCACCATCGTCGGCAAAAGTTGGGAAGTACATGTGCACGAGGCGCTGCGCGTGACGCCGGAACGTTATCTACAAATTGTTGCCGATACGGTGGCGTATCTGAAATCGCAGCAACGTGAAGTGTTTTTTGATGCGGAGCATTGCTTTGATGGCATGGCGGATAACCCGACGTTTACGCTGGAAGTGCTTCGGCGTGCGTTCGCAGCGGGGGCGGATTGCCTGGTGCTGTGCGATACCAACGGCGGCACGCTGCCGTCGGAGGTCATGAAAGCCGTTCAGAAGGTACGCGAGGAACTGCCCAAAGCAAACATCGGCATCCATACACATAATGATTGCGATTTGGCGGTGGCGACCTCCATTGCCGCCGTCGATGCGGGCGCGACGCTGGTGCAGGGAACCATCAATGGTGTCGGCGAACGTACCGGCAATGCCAACCTGTGTTCGGTGATTCCGATCCTCGAACTCAAAAGCCATTACCGCTGCCTGCCCGAAGGCAACCTCAAGTTGCTGCGCGCTACTTCCACGTATGTAGCGGAAGTGGCGAACATCGTGCCGTTCAGCCGTCAGCCGTTCGTCGGCCGCTCGGCGTTTGCCCACAAAGGTGGCATTCATGTCAGCGCGGTGAACCGCAATTCGATGCTCTACGAACACATCAACCCGGAAGACGTCGGCAACGAGCAGCGCATTTTGCTGACCGAAATGGCTGGACGCAGCAATATCCTGTCGATGGCGAAACGTTATGGTTTCCAACTGGATAAGGACGAGCCGGTGGTGAAAGGCCTGCTTGCCGAACTGAAAGAAAAGGCCAGCCTCGGTTACGACTATGCGGCGGCAGAAGCGTCGGTGGAATTGCTGATATTGCGCAAGCTCGGCAGAGGCGGCGTGCGCGATTTCTTCAATCTGATCCAATTCAACGTGTTGGAATCCAAGCGCGTGCCGAGCGGTGGCAAACAATCCGAGGCCGTGCTGCAATCCGAAGCCACGGTGACGCTGGAACTGGAAGGGGTGGCCGAACACACGGCAGCGTTCGGCGAAGGCCCGGTCAATGCACTGGATACCGCGCTACGCAAGGCGCTATACAAGTTTTACCCGAGTATCAAGGAAATGCGATTGGTCGATTTCAAGGTGCGCGTGCTGGCGGCATCCAAAGACCACCAGGGAACCGGCTCACTGGTGCGCGTCATCATCGAATCTGCCGACAAGAACAACAAATGGGTGACCGTAGGCGTTTCCTACAACATCATCGAGGCGAGCTGGCAGGCGCTGGTCGATTCGGTAACGTACAAGCTTTATAAGGATGAGAGCAGGAAGCAGGTGGCAGACTGCTGATTCTATTTGATTCCTGGAGGGAAACGATGACAAAGCCTTTCGATCTGCTGGAAGAACATCTGGAAGCGTACAAGCGAAAAACCTATGATGAGATCAGCGCGCTTCCTGACTCGGTTGAACTTCACGATCCCAGACTTCCTGAAAACAGTAAAGCGATACGGCTGACGGTAACGCGGCACGCCGAAGGAAGATTGACAATAACATTGAAATGGACGTCGTGGATTACCAAAGAGGAGCACGAGGAATTCGAGCGGGATTTCGCACAGCAGTTGGAAAACGTTGTAAGACAGGATGCCGATGTCGACGAATCGGATATCGAAGAACTTTTGGCGGCCATCAATGATCCCCAAATGACTGCGGTAGCGCATCCAGAGAACGAGAATTTGGTGTCGTGAACCGCCCCGGGTTTCTCGGAGGCAGTTTTGTTTGAGTCATGCGGCATAA
>DAISYG010000002.1:0-62825 GCA_036825435.1 Casimicrobiaceae bacterium
AGCTACCGATCAGAACCGTTGGCGAACCAGTGACGATCTTGCCTTTGACAACACTGTCGCGTACCCGTGCTGCTGGTTTGCCACCCATAGCTATCTCCTTGGATCAGAAATATTCAGATGGCGTTATTCTATTTGAAGATCATGACATGTCAACCATTTTTACAACAATCTTGCACAGGCGACGTCAATCGGCGACAAACGGTTGCAGCTGTTAAAACCCCGATTTATCAATGAAACTACGTTAAGAGCAAATAGCAATAAACAGGCCTTTCGCTGCTATACCCATAAGCCGTTATTTCTGATATTTCATACGAACTAAGATAAAAGCGCACAACTCCACGAAAACCTTTTACAGAATAGAGAAACGGCTAAATGGAAACAAGCACACCATATTTCGTATTTCTACTGATCGCAACGATCAGCATCTTTGTACCAGGGATGAATCAGATATTTTTTCTATTGTCGAAGTAGATACCGGCTGTTTTTGGAAGGATGGCACAATGACATCACCTATGAGTCGCATCGGGTACTATCAAGATTGAAAAAAACGGATTAGATCATGGCGAAGGAAAATCATTGATTAGGATAATGGTATTATAGCGGAAAGCGCCTATTTTTGGATTGGCTTTTTTCACAATCATATTCACTTTGGAGAAAACAGAATGGAAATGCTTCACTTGCTTGGCTCTGTAGGTCTTGGAGGGTGTAACTGCACATCTGATGTAGAAAAAGTACAACTCAGATTAAAAGCATTGGGATTATATGAAAGAAATTGTACCCTTTTTTGTGATGATTATATGGTTCGTGGAATTATGCGCTATCAGTCTCAATTCACGAGAACGCCAAATGGTTTAATTGAGCCTTTCGACAGAACGTGCAGCCAGTTGGCGGGATGGGGCTGTCTATCATATACGGCAGACGCACACGCAAAAATGGCCATGACGGCGCTACCTCCTGACCCTCGGTTGCTTTACAAAAAGGATCCCGCTCTAAGAGGAAAGCTCAACGCGCTGTTAAACAAAACTGTTACGGATTTTTGTTCCGTAAATTTTCACGATAAGACGCTCAATCACTGTGCCCATTTCGTGTCACATGTCCTGAATATTCGCGTCGGCATGCTCTGCGATCTTAAAAACAACACACACGCAAAAAGTAATATCAACGCAGTATCAATTCGCGTCAATGATATTTATAATTCTTTGAGTAATCGCGGAAAATGGAAAGACAAACCATCATTGGATGATGGCTTGCTTGTGTTCGCCACCATCAGTTCGAACGTCTCGGGAAACGTCATGAGCGACAACCCAAAAAAACATGTCGGCATTTTATGCGACGGCAATGTTTACCATTATGCAAACATCCCCGATGTAATTCGCGCAGATAAAGTCTCCTTTTTTGAAAAAATTTATCAGAAAAATACAGAATTATTTTACGGAGTTTTGTGATGATTAAAAAATTACTTGCAACTATCGTCGCTTTGAGCATGATGCCTGTCGCTGTTGCGACTGGTACGAAAATTAATACTGATAAAAAACCATATAATGTATCTGAATCTTCGGATGTTGATACAAATAGTTCCAGACAAGCATGGCTGTTTTTATTTGACAATGCAAATAACGAAATTCCCTACATAACAGCCAAAGACAAGCCCGATACAATAAAATGGAACAAATTGCCCATAAAGCAATTGCGTGAGAAAGGAACTCTGTTGAATAACTCGGACGAAACCGATAGAACAGTAAACTGCCGATCATCACATGTCGATGGAACAAAATCTTATAAACTGAAGGATGCACTTATCACTCCATTGTCTTATTTTGGCCATGGCGAAAATTTGATTTTTTCAGGATGCTTCGGAGAAAGAAACAAAGAATGCTATGTATGGTTGCATCATACAAAAGGAGAAAGTATTTTCAACTTTGAACTTAGATTTAAAACTATTGACGATAAAATCGACATGAATTCTTTGTTCTGTGTGCTTTTATAACTGTCTTCAAATTAAGCCAGACACTGATGCATTTGACTATAAAACCAATACCAGCCGTTCGAAAATGAAGAAGAGAAAAATCGCGACAAAAATAACAACCGCGAAGATCATGACTTTTTTGAGAAAACCCAGATAGCGGCGATTGCCGGAAATCAGATAAGCGATCAGACTCAGCGCGACAAGAGCAATGGCAAAAAACAACAACAGACGCGCAATGAGCATGGTTGTGCGTCGTCAGGCGTAACTGACGCGCCAATGTTGGTATGCTTCTGGAACTTCTTCTTCCGAGCGGAAGCTGACCATTTCGTAGGCTTCCTTGCGTTCCAACAGCGCGCGCGCCAACGCGTTATTCAGCGCATGCCCTGACTTGTACGCCGTATATTGCCCGACCACCGGGTGACCGAGCAAATACAAATCGCCGATAGCGTCGAGCACTTTGTGCTTCGCGGGTTCATTTTCATAGCGCAAGCCACCATGATTCAGCACCGTACTTTCGTCGAGTACAACGGCGTTATGCAGACTGCCGCCGATCGCCAGACCGACCGAGCGCATCGCTTCCACATCCTGCATGAAGCCGAAGGTGCGCGCGCGGGCAATATCACGAATATAAGCATTTTCACCGAAGTCCATCACCACGCGACTGTTTTCCGGCGCGAACGCCGGATGGGTGAAGTCAATGGTGAAATCGAGACGGAATCCATCGTACGGCGTGAACCGCGCCCACTTCTCACCATCGCTCACTTCCACGGCGTTGACAACGCGAATGAATTTTTTCGGTGCATCCTGTTCAACGATACCTGCCAATTGCAGCAGATAAATGAATGGTCCGGCGCTGCCGTCCATGATGGGAATTTCAGGACCGGAAACATCAATATAAACATTGTCGATGCCCAAGCCCGCCAGCGCCGACATCAGATGTTCGACCGTTGATATGCTGGCTTCGCCGTCACGCAACAAAGTCGATAAACGAGTATCACCCACCTGATGCGCCAACGCTGGCAACGCCGGCGCGTTCGGCAAATCGCTACGATAGAACATCACGCCGGTATCGACTGGCGCCGGACGCAACGTCAGCGCCACACGTGCACCGGTATGCAGCCCCGAGCCTTTGGTGGAGATCGCGCTTTTCAAGGTTCTCTGTTTATACATAGGGCAAGATTCTAACGTATCCGTCGCATGCGTAATGAACCGTTTTACTGCGTCTGACAAGCTGAAAGATCAGCTGCCCACATACTGCGCGTATGTCATGGTTCGTTTCGCAACCAAAAATGGCGCGCTTGCTCAGAGCATGCCATTTTTTGATTGCATCATTATGTCGTCAGTCTGCCTGTTTACGCAGAAACGCCGGAATGTCGGAGATATCGACGCCCGGGCTGTTGCTGATCGACGCCGTGCTCACGCGTCTGCGTGCGACGGTCGGTTGATCATAATCAACCGTGTTGTCGATCGCCACGCCGCCATCGGTACCGGTACGCTCCAATACATTTTCGACGACTTCGAGTTTGGGCATGCGTTGTTTCATTGAACTGCCCAATCCCGTCGCCACGATCGTGACGCGCAACTCATCACCAATATTGTCATCAATGGATGTACCGACGATAACCATGGCATCATCCGCCGTGAAGTTTTTCACCGCCGCCATCACGTCATGATATTCGCGAATCTTGAGATCCATACCTGCCGTGATGTTGACCAGCACGCCGCGCGCACCCATCAAGTTCACGTCTTCGAGAAGCGGGCTCTTCACCGCTGCTTCTGCCGCTTCATGCGCACGGCTGACACCCGACGCCGTTGCCGAACCCATCATCGCCATGCCTACTTCGCTCATCACGGTACGCACGTCGGCAAAGTCAACGTTGACCAGACCCGGGTTGCTGATGACCTCGGCAATCCCCGAGACCGCACCGTACAACACGTCGTTCGCCGCTGCATAAGCATCGAGCACTGAAACGTCGTCGCCCAATACCTGCATCAGTTTATCGTTGGGGACGATGATCAGCGAATCGACTTTTTGCGTGAGTTCTTCGATGCCTTCCTGCGCCACTTTCTGACGACGGCCTTCGAATGAAAATGGACGCGTCACCACCGCGACGGTCAGAATATCCATCGACTTGGCGATATCGGCGATCACCGGTGCGGCGCCGGTACCGGTACCGCCGCCCATGCCCGCTGTCACGAACAACATATCCGCGCCGCGAATCATATCCGTCAAGCGATCGCGGTCGGCCATCGCCGCATTGCGACCAATATCCGGACGCGCGCCAGCGCCCAAGCCGCGCGTCAACGTTGTGCCCAATTGAATTTGCAGCGATGCGCTGGAACGCTTCAACGCCTGCGCGTCGGTGTTGGCGCAAATGAATTCAACGCCGGCAAGCCCGCGCGCAATCATGTGCTCCAAGGCGTTGCCTCCGCAACCGCCGATGCCGATGACTTTGATGACTGCGCCGTCAACGACCTGTTCGATTAATTCAAAACTTGCATTCATGCCGATCTCCTGTCTGGTATTGCTATTTGTGTTGTGTGTTGCGTCCTGCCAACGATAGGGAATTTCAAACTGTTCTTCGTTCATCATCTTCTCCATCAGTGTGTATTGTAATACTTAAAAGTTCGTTTTGAACCATTGTTTCGCTCTTTGCATGCTTCCTAATAAACCGTGTGTCTGATTTCGTGCAGCTTGTTGTTTCAACCAGTGGTCGCATCCTTGATACAAAAGTCCCATCGCCGATGCGTACAACGGCGCATTCACAACCTCATAAAGGGGACCTTCATACATCGTCTTGCCAACACGTACCGGCAAATGAAAGATTTCTTCGCCAAGCTCTTCCATCCCCGCCAACTGCGCCGTTCCACCCGTCAGCACAATGCCGGAAGAAATCCGGTCGAGATAATTGGAACGTTCCAATTCTTCTTTCACGAAACCATACAATTCTTCGATGCGCGGCTCGATCACCCCCGCGAGCGTATATCGCGACAACTTTCTCGGCGCGCGTCCCGAAACGCTGGGCACTTCAACAAAATCATTTTGATTGGCGAGTTGCTGCAACGCACAACCGTGCAGCACTTTCAAATCTTCCGCCTCGCGGGTCGGTGTGCGCAATGTCATCGCGATATCGTTGGTCACATGGTCACCCGCGATGCCGATCACCGCCGTATGTCGAATCGCTCCACCGGTAAACACGGCGATATCGGTGGTGCCTCCGCCGATATCAACCAGGCACACACCCAGTTCTTTTTCATCTTCGTTCAACGCGGCGCGTGCCGCCGCCAACGGTTGCAGAAATATTTCGTTCACTTCCAGCCCACTGCGGCGAACGCATTTCACCACGTTTTCCACTGCGGAAATCGCGCCGGTCACCACATGAACATCAACCTCAAGACGCATCCCACTCATCCCCAGCGGATCGTGTACATCGCCCTGATCATCGACGCGAAATTCCTGCGGCAAAATGTCGATGATTTGATGGTCGTTGGTAATTGAAATCGCGCGTGCGGTTTCCATCACGCGGTCGATATCTTCCTGCGTCACTTCATTCTTTTCCTTGATCGGCACCATGCCGCGCGAATTCTGACTGCGGATGTGGCTGCCTGAAATGCCGGTATAAACATCGCTGATGTGGCAGTCCGCCATGATCTCCGCTTCCTTGACCGCGCTGTGGATCGATGCGATGGTCGCCTCGATATTAACTACCGCGCCCTTTTTCAACCCGCGCGATGGCTGCATGCCGTAGCCGATTACCTGCACTTCATTATCCGGCGTCAGCTCGGCAACGATCGCCATCGTTTTAGACGTTCCGATATCCAAGCCAACGATTAAATTTTGTTGCTCTTTTGCCATGTCGCTTCCTCTGATACCTTCAATTCACATTGACCTTGAAACCGAACGCGCTTTGTCCACGCGTACCGCCAAACCGTTCCGATAGCGAAGGTCGATATAATCTGTATGCAAACCACTCTGTGCCATCGCGCCGATGGTTTTGCGGTACACCGAAACAAACCGCGCCAGTCGCTCGTTCATGTCTTCTTTACCCAATTCAATCCATTGCGCACCGTATTCGCCGAATACTTCGATATGCCAACTGTTGCGCGGCGAACGATGCACTGCCGATAAACCAATATTGATCGACGCCAACAGTCTGTGCCAACGCTCGAAATAATCGACCACCGTTTTCGCCTCCGTGTCGTTGCCGCTCAGGCGTGGCAATTCGCCGTCATATGGCGCAATGAAAACTTCGCCTTGCTTTGACACCAACGCCGTTTCGTTCCAGAACGCAAACGGTTCAAACTCTTCAATGGTAATAATCAGCATGTCCGGCCATTGCCGATGCAAGCCTGCTGTGCGTACCCAAGGCACCTGTTGCAGCGCGCGCTGTGCATTATCCAGATCCATCGTGAAAAACGTTCCTCTCAGCTCACGCCGGATCACCGCACTGATGTGCGCCGGATCGGCGCGATGAACGTCGCGCACGTCCACGCTGTGGAACAGAAAGATCGGCTGATGGATCAGCCACTTCCCAGCCGCCCACAGCAGCGCCGTGACCGAAACGATCACCAACGTCAGCGAAAGCGCGTTCATCGCTCTGGGGTCATGCCACATATGCATCCTTCAAAATCATCAGGCACAACTGTTCAAAATCAATACCTGCTTCGCGCGCCGCTATCGGCACCAGACTATGCGCCGTCATGCCGGGCAATGTATTGATTTCCAGAAACGTCCAACTTCCGTCGTCGCGCAAGATGACGTCCAACCGTCCCCATCCCCGACAACCAATCACCTGAAAAGCACGCATCGCTTCCGTTTTGATTTTTTCTTCAACTGCCACGTCAATGCCCGAAGGACAAAAATATTGTGTGTCATCAGAAAAATATTTGTGCTCAAAATCGTAATTGCTACCGGGTGCGTCGATGCGCACAAGCGGCAAGGCTTGCTGGTTCAGAACGGCCGCCGTCAATTCCGTGCCAACGACGAATTCTTCAGCGAGAACAAGCCCATCATGTTGGCGAATCTCTGCCAGAATACTGTCGATTTGGCCAACATTGTTTTCGTCCACTTTCGCAATCCCGATGCTCGATCCTTCATGTACCGCCTTCAACATCAAAGGCATTTTTAATTCGTCAATAATCTCCGCCATATCGCTACCGCTACCGCTGTCGCTCTGAACGATTCGATAACGCGGCGTGGCAATACCCGCCGCTTGCCAAATCATTTTGGTACGCCACTTATCCATCGCCAGCGCCGATGCCATCACGCCGCTTCCGGTATAAGGAATACCCATCGTTTCCAAAGCACCCTGTACGACACCATCCTCGCCGCCGCGACCATGCAATATCACAAATGCGCTGTCGAAATGCTGCGCGTTTAATTGCCAAATATCTTGTCGTGCCGGATCAAACGCATGTGCATCAATACCTTGTGCGCGCAGAGCTTCAAGGACATTGCGTCCCGACATCAACGAAACTTCCCGCTCCGCTGAAGAACCGCCCATCAACACTGCCACTTTGCCCCAAGCCGACATCACTTTTCTCCGATTATCCGAACTTCCGGAATCAGCTGGATTCCTTTCTTTTCATAAACCTGTTGCTGAACATATTCGATCAGCACTTCGATATCCGCCGCGCTCGCCTGTGCCTGCGGGTTGATAATAAAATTGGCATGCTTCTCCGAAATCTGTGCGCCGCCGATGCTATAAGCTTTCAAACCAACCTCTTCAATCAAACGCCCCGCATAATCATTCGGCGGATTGCGAAACACGCTCCCCGCATTAGGCACGGTTTGCGGCTGACTTTCCGCGCGCCGCGCCAACAATCGTTTGATATCCGCCAGGTTGTCGGCAAGTGGTCTTTTTTCATCGCGCTGAAATGCCAGCCAAACGCCGATAAAAATTTCGGACAGCGATGAATCATTTTCTTTCAACAGATGTACATGCCGATAACCAACTTGATATTCATCTGCCAAACGAGAAATACGTTCGCCATCACGACGCATGACCTCGACGCGACGAACGTGTCGCCAGATTTCATCGCCATGGCAACCTGCATTCATCGCCAGCGCGCCGCCCACTGTTCCCGGAATACCGACGAGAAATGCCGCGTCGATGCAGTGATGTTGCGCGGCAAAACGTGCCAGCTTCGGTGTCGACAGTCCGGCAGGCGCATAGATGCCGTCTGCTGTGAAAATTGGTTCGTCTTTCATTTCATGGATAAAAACCACCGCGCCGCGAATACCTTTGTCGCGAATCAGAACATTGCTGCCCAAACCCAATATGGTCAAAGGCATTTCGGACGGCAATGCGCTCAAAAAGTTTTGCAGGTCGTCAACGTCGATCGGGAAAAACGCAAGGTCTGCCTCACCGCCTACGCGCCAGCGCGTATAGCGCGCCAGCGGCAGCGATTGCGCCATATAGCCGCGCAGCGATACATTCTCAAGGAATGGAAAGGCGGATGTCTTGACTTTATTCACCCTTGCTCTCCTTGACCAGTTGTGGCGCCAATAAACCAATATTGCCTGCACCCATCGTCAGCAACACATCACCGTCCTGAAGCAACGTTGATAATTGCGTCGGAACATCCTGCCAATTCTCAACAAATATCGGCTCCACACCCGAAACGCGCAATGCGCGCGCCAACGCGCGACCATCAGCGGCGATGATCGGCGCTTCGCCTGCTGCATACACTTCCGTCAATACCAAAACATCCGCCTGTGCCAGAACCGTGACAAAATCTTCAAAGAGATCGCGCGTTCGCGTATAACGATGTGGTTGAAACACCAATACCAAGCGTCGTCCGGGAAAACCGCCGCGCACCGCGTCGAGCGTCGCCTTGATTTCCGCAGGATGATGACCGTAATCGTCAATCAGCGTGACGTGAATATTGTTTTTCATCACAATCTCGCCGTAATTCTGAAAACGCCGTCCGACGCCTTTGAACTGCGCAAGCGCGCGTGCAATCGCATCATCGGAAACATGAACTTCGCGCGCCACGGCAATCGCCGCCAGCGCATTCTGGACATTGTGCCGTCCCGGCATCGCCAGCGTCATCGTTGTATCGTCGAATCCTTCCTGCCGCACCGTAAAATGCATCGTGTCCTGCTCCTGTTCGACATGAAACGCGCGCAGGTCTGCATCCTCGGAAAAACCATAGCTGATGACGGAGCGTCCCACCGCCGGAAGAATTTCGCGAACGTGCACATTGTCGATACAAGCGACTACCACACCATAGAATGGCAGCCGCCGCAGAAAATCGACAAAGGTTTTTTTCACCTGCGTAAAATCCTGGCGATACGTTTCCATGTGGTCAACGTCAATATTGGTCACCACTGAAATCACCGGCGACAAATACAGGAAAGAGGCATCGGACTCATCGGCTTCGGCCACCAGAAATTCTCCACTACCCAGTCGAGCATTGGCTTCCGCCGACAACAAGCGACCGCCGATCACGAACGTCGGATCAAGCCCACCCTCCGCGAGTACTGACGCCGCCAGACTGGTCGTCGTCGTTTTGCCGTGCATGCCTGCAATCGCAATACCTTTTTTCAGACGCATCAGTTCGGCAAGCATCACCGCGCGCGCCACGACCGGAATCCCCGCTTCGCGCGCCGCACTAACTTCGGGGTTATCTTCGGCAATCGCCGTGGATACCACCACCGCGTCACACCCGAGAACATGGTCTTTGCTGTGTCCGATCCAGATCGGCACGCCCAATGCACACAAACGTTGCGTCGCCCGATTTTCCTGCTGATCGGAGCCCGTCACCACGTAGCCCAGATTCGCCAGAACTTCAGCAATGCCGCTCATGCCCGAGCCGCCGATACCGACAAAGTGCAGACGATTGACCTTATGCCTCATCGGGAACTCCCTGTGGCGAATGTCGATTGCGATAAACATTGCCCAAGCTCATGCAAATCTGTGCGATGGTTTCCGTCGCGTTTTCCTTGCGCAAGTGGTAAGCATTTTCTGCCATTGTCTGTGCATGCTCACGACTAATATTGGCAAGTTGCGTTGCCAATACTCGGGGCGTCAAATCGCTCTGTTTGATCTTGATCGCGGCATCGGCTTTTACCAGCATATCCGCATTGGCGCTCTGCTCGTCAGCAATGGCTCCGGCAAGCGGTACGATCAGCGCACCGACGCCTACCGCCGACAACTCCGCTATCGTCATCGCGCCGCCACGGCAAATCACGAAATCTGCTTCGGCATAAGCGCTGCCCATCTCGTCGATGAACGGCATGAATGTCGCGCCCACTTGATAATCTGCGTATAGCGAACGCACAACACTGATCTGCTTTTCGCCGGTTTGATGAATCACGCGCGGGCGTACCTCTTCGGGCATCATCGCCAGCGTCACTGGAATGTACTCATTGATCACGCGTGCGCCAAGGCTGCCACCGACCACCAGGATGCGTAAAGGTCCGCTCCGCGAAGCGAAGCGCTCCTGCGGTGGCGCTTGTTGCAACATTTCATCGCGCACCGGGTTACCGCTCCAGAGAACATGCGGCGATTGTCCTTCACCGAGCACGCCGGGAAAACCGACGAAAATCTGGTCGGCACCGTGTTTCAAAATACGGTTCGCCAACCCAGGAACGGCGTTGGCTTCGTGAATGGCAACGGGTATCCGTCCCGCTATTGCCATGAACGCACCGGGGAACGACGCAAACCCGCCAAAACCAATCACCACATGCGGGTGACGTCGCTTCAGAATTTTTCGGCTCTGCCAAAATGCGCGTAATAGCTCCAGCGAACCGAAAATCATTGTGCGCAAACCCTTCCCGCGCACACCACCGAAACGAATGCTTTCAAAACTAATACCCGCTTCAGGAACCAGTTTGGCTTCCATGCCGCTTTCGGTTCCCAACCAGAATACGTCCCAGCCATACGATTGCAGTGCGCGCGCAACGGCAATACCCGGAAACACATGACCACCGGTTCCGCCGGTTGTGATCATCGCTACACCCTTATATTGCGTTTCGCTGCTCATACCTGATGCCCTACCAAAAGACGTCTGTTTTCATAATCAATGCGCAGAAGTATCGCGATCATGACGCAGTTGACAACAATGCCGCTGCCGCCAAACGATAAAAACGGCAACGTCAGTCCTTTCGTCGGCAGGATGCCCATGTTGACGCCCATGTTGATAAACGCCTGAACGCCGATCCAGATTCCAATACCGTACGCCGTCAACGCGGAGAACGGTTGCTGCAAGCGTGCCGCTTGCACGCCGATCATCCAGGTGCGCAACAACAGCCACATGAACAGCAGAATCACAACCAATACGCCGATGAACCCGAGCTCTTCGGCGATCACCGCAAGAATGAAATCGGTATGCGCTTCGGGAAGATATAATAGTTTTTCGACACTATCGCCCAAGCCAACACCCAGAAACTCACCGCGCCCGAATGCCATCAACGAATGCGTCAGCTGATAACCTTTCCCGAGTGGGTCGTCCCATGGTTGCAAAAATGCTGTCAGGCGCTCCAATCGATACAGAGCCGAAACCAGAATCCCGGCCAACGCGAACGGCAGCAACAACAATAAGCCGAAGATGATACGACCATCCAGCCCACCGACAAACAGGACGCCGAAGCCAATCGCAACGATGACGACGAACGCGCCGAAGTCGGGCTCCATCAGCAATAATGCGCCAACCAGAACAATAACCGTGAAGAGCGGTAGAAAACCGCGTAGCAGTGTTTTACCCATCGGCCGATTGGACGGCAAAAAATCTGCCTTGCGCACCGCGTAGCTTGCCGCGTAAAAAATGACTGCCAGTTTCATCAACTCGGATGGCTGCATATTGAAAAACATCAGCGACAGCCAGCGCCGCGAGCCGTTCACTGACTTGCCAATACCCGGGATCAATACCAACACCAACAGAATCAGGCAGCTGATAAATAATAGCGGCGCCAGCTTTTGCCATTGTTTCATCGGTATCTGAAAAGCCAATACCGCAAGAAATAATGCGATGGCAAGAAAAATGGTATGTCGCAAGAGAAAGTATGTGGGGCGATACCCTGTATAAGAACTGGCCTCGGCAGTGGCGATGGACGCCGAATAGACCATGACCAACCCGATCATCAATAAAATCAACGCGCTCCACAACAGACTGGCGTCGAACGCCGCCATCTGACGCTTTTTCTTCTTCGCCGAGAAGAAGCCGGAAATACCAAAACGTTGCGCAAAAGAAGAAGGTGTGGCCATTTACATCTCCTCCTCGGCGAACTGCGTCACGATCGCAGCAAACGCTTCACCGCGCGCCTGATAATTATCAAACTGATCAAGGCTGGCGCACGCCGGAGATAGCAAAACAATATCACCCGCTTGCGCAAGAGCGTGCGCACGCTGCATCGCGTTCGTCAATGTTTCACAATTCTCCACAAGAAGTTTGTCGCCATGCGCACGTAAAGTATCGTTTAACAAAGAAGCGTCTCTGCCAATCAGCAGAATGGCACGACAATGTTGCGCGACGGTGTCCGTGAGCGGTGCGAAGTTCTGTCCCTTGCCATCACCGCCAGCGATCAGGATGACTGGCGCATTCATCCCCGTCAGCGCTGCGCTCGTCGCTGTCACCGTCGTTGCCTTGGAATCGTTGATATAACGAACGCCGTGTACGGTTCCCACGTCTTCCATTCGATGCGGCAAGCCATGAAAATGTTGCAGCGCATTCAATACGTTTTCGTTGATGTCTTCCTGACCGACAACCATGCTGGTCAGCGCCAATGCCGCCAGTGCGTTCAGCGCGTTGTGTCGTCCTACCAGCGTCAAGCGATTCGCTTCAAGCAACGGCTGTTCGTTGCGGCATAACCACGATGCACCCTGATGTTCGCGCAAGCACCAGAATGGCTGTTCGATATTTTCATGCTCATGATCGGCGATTCCGAAGTATTGAATCTGTTTATCGGCGCGCTTCATCGCTCGAACATGAGGATCGTTGATATTCAATATTTGCGTTTCCGTCCGATCAAAAATATGGGTTTTCGCCTCGACATACGCCGCAATATCGGAATAACGGTCAAGATGGTTTTCGGAAATATTCAATACCGTCGCTGCCAGTGGCGACAACGAATGCGTCGTTTCCAATTGATAGCTGGATAACTCAAGCACCAGCACATCCGGGAATGAAGCGCCACCTTCGAAGCATTCCAGCACATCCAAAACCGGCTCACCGATATTCCCCGCAGCAACGGCGGAATAACCCGCCGTCTCACACAGTGTGCGTGTCAATTCGGTCGTGGTGGTTTTGCCATTGGTGCCGGTAACCGCCAACACCTTTTGCTGTTCCGGCAATGCCTGCGCAAACAATTCAATATCGCCAAACAGCGGCACACCATTCGCCTCTGCTTGGCGGATATATGGCTGCCTTTTGTCCACACCCGGCGAAATCGCGATACCGTCAATATGTTCAAAAAGCGTATCGCGCAATGCGCCACAATGAATTTCGACCTGAGGATAGAAATTGGCAATCTTCTCCAGAAATGGCGGATGACTGCGCGTATCCACAATCACTACCTGTGCGCCGCGCCGTAGCAGGTAACGGAGCATGGAAAAGCCGGTCAAGCCCATGCCCAAAACCAATATCCGACGATGACGCAGCTCCATGTTCATGATTAATTTCTAACGCAACTTCAATGTGGAAAGTCCGACCAGCACCAGTAAAATCGTGATGATCCAGAAGCGCACCACAACCTGATTTTCCTTCCAGCCCTTGAGCTCGAAGTGGTGATGGATCGGTGCCATTCGGAACACGCGCTTGCCGGTCAGCTTAAACGAAACCACCTGTACGATCACCGACAAGGTTTCCACTACGAAAATGCCACCCATGATAAATAATACGATTTCCTGACGTACCGCCACAGCGATCGTTCCCAGCGCCGCACCGAGTGCTAATGCACCAACGTCACCCATGAATACATCGGCAGGGTAAGCGTTGAACCATAAAAAGCCCAAGCCCGCACCGGCGATTGCTCCGCAGATAACCGCCAGTTCGCCGGTGCCGGGAATGAACGGGAATTGTAAATATTTGGCAAAGACGCTGTTGCCCATCACGTAAGCGAAGATGCCCAGAGCGGCGGCAATCATCACCGTCGGCATGATCGCCAGCCCGTCGAGACCGTCAGTCAGGTTGACGGCATTGCTGGTACCAACCACCACAAAATAAGTCAAGACAACGAAACCCACCACACCGAGCGGATAGGTAATGGTTTTGAAAAACGGGACGATCAGATGTGTTTCGCTCGACAGCGGCCAATGCGCCTCACCGCTGAACATATTCGCCATCAGAGTCCAGAACGTCATGTTACCGGGTGCGGAAATCGCCAGCGCCAAATAGAGCGCAACCAGCACCGCCAATACCGATTGCCAGAAGTATTTATTTTTCGCCGATAAACCTTTGGGATTCCGATATACCACTTTGCGATAATCATCGACCCAACCAATGGCGCCGAAACCAATGACCACCAACAACACTGCCCAAACAAATCGGTTATCGAGATCACACCACAACAACGATGTGATCACGATGGCAACCAATATCAACGCACCACCCATTGTCGGTGTTCCCGATTTGATCAAGTGCGTTTGTGGTCCGTCGTGACGCACCGCTTGTCCGATTTTCATCCGAGCCAGCCAATGAATCATCTTCGGGCCGACGATGAACGAAATCATCAACGCGGTCATCGTCGCCAACACCGTGCGCAACGTAATATAATTGAACACGTTGAATGCGCGAACATCTTGCGCCAGATGTTCTGTCAACCAGAGCAGCATACTTTCCCCTTGAGATTTTCTTCGTTTGCGGCAGTCGGGTTCATCAGAGAAGCAACAACCTCTTCCATTTTCATGAAGCGTGACCCCTTGACCAATAAGGCCACCGATGCAGTCTTGTTCAGCATTTCATTCAATGCGCTGAGCAGTGATGCTTTGTCGCGATAATGTCGCGCACCATCGCCAAAAGCGCGCACCGTATGTGTCGACAATGTGCCGATCGCCAACAGTCGATCGACACCCAGAGCTTTGGCGTAATAGCCTATTTCTTCGTGGAACGCTACGCCCTGTTCGCCGACTTCACCCATATCGCCAAACACCAACCAACGTTGACCACTTTGCTGCATCAACACATTGATCGCTTCGCGCGTGGAATCGGGGTTGGCGTTATACGTATCGTCAATCAATAACAAACATGGTGAAACGCGACGGATCGACAGACGTCCTGATAATGGAGCAAAATCGGCGAATGATTGCACCGCTTCAGACAGCGGTACGTCCAGAGCCACCACTGCCGTTAGCGCTGCCAGTGCGTTCAACGCCATTGCCTCGCCGGGAACCGGCAAAATGAATTGTGCCCGCTCTTCGTTTTCATGAATGCGTGACACCACGTCGATGCCCACGCTGTTTTCTCGTGGTGAAAACTTTCCGAATACAATAGCGCTGTTCGCATCGCGACCAAATCCGAAAGCACGTAGCCGCAATTTTTTTGCTTGCTCGCGCCACAGTTGCGCGTAATCATTGTCCGCATAAAAAACGGCACCGCCATGATTGCGCAAGGCATGAAGAGCTTCGCCGTGCTCCCAAGCGACGGTCTCGATATTTTTCAAAAACTCCTGATGCTCACGTTGCGCGTTATTGATCACCACCATATCCGGTTGTGCGTTATCGGCAAGACCAACCGTTTCTCCGGGATGATTGATACCCAATTCGATCACGGCAAAACGATGCACACTTCTCAGTCTCAATAAGGTCAGCGGCAAACCGATTGCGTTGTTCAGATTGCCTTGTGTTGCCAATACCTTTTCTGCGCCATACTGGTGTCGCAACAAATGCGCAATCATTTCCTTCACCGTCGTCTTGCCATTGCTACCCACCACCAATATTACGGTCGGATTGCAGAACTGTCGCCACGCTTTTGCCAACATACCCAACGCCTTGACCGTATCATCAACAGCAATGACACGTTGCCCGGAAAAACGAGAAACGTATTGCTTGTCGATCAACGCGAATGCGCCTTTGCCAAGCACATCCTCAATAAAATCATGGCCATTAAATCGTTCGCCAGTGATCGCAACGAACAAGTCGCCGCTTGATACGATCCGCGAATCGCTCACCACATGATGAACTTCGCCGTCACCACCCAGACATTCTCCATCGACGATATGTGCAATCTTGCTCAGCGTCCAATAAAGCGGCTCGTCATCGGCATGGCTTTTCTCATAGCGAATCAGCGCGTCCTGCGCAACATCCACATCCGAAAACGGATGCACTTCTCCGGTGATTTCCTGATATTGCTCGTGCCCTTTACCGGCGATCAAAACCACATCATCAATATCGGCAGATGCAATCGCCTCATCAATTGCCCGTTTCCGATCCAGTTCAACTTTTTGCGGGACGGCATAACGCTTCAGGCTGTGCATGATCTGAGCCGCGATCGTCGCAGGATCCTCCGAACGCGGATTATCATTGGTCACCCAGACGCGATTCGCAAACTTCCCTGCCAACGCTCCCATCGGTTCGCGCTTTTCGGGATCACGATCGCCGCCGCATCCAAAGACGCAAAGCAGTTCTCCATTCAAATCGGTTCGGATTGCTTGCAGAACGTTTTTCAACGCATCGGGCGTATGCGCATAATCAATAATCACTGTTGGCGTGCGTGCATTACCCAGACGTTGCATACGTCCGGGTGGCGAAACCAAGTGTGCCAGTGCGGGTGCTACTTGAGCCAACGGAATACCGTTGACCATCAGAACACCGGCAACGCCCATCAGATTTTCAATATTGAAGCGTCCTGTAATATTGGTTTTGATTACTGCTTTTTCTGTCAGCGTTTGTACGTCGAAACACAAACCGGATGAAGTTGAATGATCGTCATTCATCATCAAGTCAGCTTGTCGCCCCGGTACCGTCGTATAGCGAAGCACGGAAATATCCAATACTTCTGCTTCGCTCGCCATGTATTCGCCATCCGGGTGATTGGCGTTAACCACGGCGTGCTTTAATCCAGGCCAACCGAACAAGCGACCTTTGGCTTCGCGGTATGCGTCCATGGAACCGTGGTAATCCAGATGCTCCGGTGTCAAGTTGGTGAACAATGCCGTCGCGAAAGATACTGATTCAACGCGCCCCTCTACCAACCCGATCGACGACACTTCCATCACCACTGCCTCTGCACCGTCGGCGCGAAATCGTGCGAGCAATTCATGAACCATCGCCGCATCGGGTGTCGTGTTATGCGCTTTTTTCAGTGCACCCGGAAAACCATTGCCCAGCGTACCGATGATGGCGGTTTTTTGGCCGCACGCCGTCAATGCCTGCGCGATCCAATATACACAGGAGGTTTTTCCATTGGTACCGGTCACACCGATCACATTCAAGTGCCGCGACGGCTCGCCGTAGATCAGTGCGGCTATTTCACTCAGATGCATGGACAAGTTCCGAACCAAATATTTGGGAACGGAGGTCTGCAACTCGGCATTTTCGTCGTTCGCCTCAAGAACCACGCCAACCGCGCCGCGTCGAACCGCTTCATCAATATAGATTCTGCCATCATGATGTGCGCCCGGTAGCGCCGCGAACAAAACGCCGGGATGTACACGACGGCTGTCAATGACGATCCCTTTGGGATTGAGCTTTTTCACCCAATCTGCAATGCGAGCGGAAACGTTCATCGTGATATTCATGTTTCCTCAAAAATCTCTTCGCCATCTTCAAACAAATCCTGCGCCACTTGGTGATCCGGCGGCACACCCAACATGCGCAACGCTTTGCCGGTAATTTGCGCAAAGACCGGCGCCGCAACCTGCGAACCGTAATATTGGCCTGCGGAAGGTTCATCAAGCATCACCGCCACGATCAGGCGCGGCGAATCTGCAGGCGCAAACCCCACGAATGAACTCACGTATTTCTTGCTGTAGCCGCCCTTGTCCGGCTTATGCGCCGTTCCGGTTTTACCCGCTACATAGTAATCGGGAAGACGCGCGCGCGTTCCCGTCGCACCTTGTTCGGTGGATTGCTTCAATATCTGACGCATCAGGGCGGCGGTTTGCGGAGAGATAACCGGTTTACCATAGTGTTTACCGTCATTCTTGTAAAGTGTTGCCGACATCAATTCGCCGTTGGTTGTGAATATCGTATAAGCCTGTGCCAACTGCAACAGAGTTACCGACACGCCATGCCCATAGGAGATTGTTGCCTGTTCGATATTTTTCCACGACTTGGCTGGACGCAGACGCCCCGATGCCTCGCCGGGAAAACCGGTTCCCACCGGCACGCCGAACCCCATGCTCGATAATCCCTGCCACATTTGCTCCGGTTTCATTGCCAGTGCGATTTTCGCCGTGCCAATATTGGATGAACGCTGAATCACTTCTGCGACAGTCAAATCCTTTCTGTTTCTGTGCGCATCATGAATCGTCCACTTGCCGATCTTCATCTGTCCATCACGAACATCCATCAGTGTATCGTGTCTGACTTTTCCGGTGTCAAGCGCGATCGCTGCCGTAAAAGGTTTGAACGTTGAACCCGGCTCGAACGTGTCGATCAGTGCACGGTTGCGCATTCGTGACGGCACGAATTGATCACGGCTGTTCGGATTAAACGTCGGCCAGTTGGCCATCGCCAATATTTCTCCCGTCTGTGCATCCAGCACAACGGCGCTTGCGGTTTTGGCGCGATGTTCCTGTGCCGCTTTTTTCAATTCTGCCTGCGCCAGATACTGCAAACGCAAATCCAGCGCCAGCGTCAGATCGCGCCCCTGATAAGGTGGTAAAACAGCGGCAATATCTTCGACTGCTTCGCCTTTCCGATTGATGATCACGCGACGACTTCCCGCTTTCCCCGCCAGTTGTTCGTGTCGCGCCAGTTCGACGCCCTCCTGACCGCGATCATCGCCATCGGTAAAACCAATAATATGGCTGGTCAATTCGCCCGCCGGATAGAAGCGGCGATACACATTTTCATCGTACAGACCGGTAATTTTCAACGCCAGCGCCTTTTCGGTAACCTCCGGCGAAATACCCTGCGCGATATAAGTAAAATCACCAGCCTTATTGATCTTTGTTTTCAATACCTTGGGCGAAATATTGAGAATTGCCGCCAGTTCCTTCAATTGCACATCGGACATGTCCAGTTTTTCGGTGAATGCCCACAACGACTTCACTGGCGTCGAAATCGCCAATGGCTCACCCATGCGATCAACGATACGTCCTCGATAGCCAGGTATTTCGATCGTGCGCACATAGCGTGCCGCGCCCTGCGTCTGCAAAAAGTCGCCACTTTCTTCCCATTGCAAATAAAATGCTTTACCGATCAACACGAGATACAACAGCGCCAGTGCCGCGAACACCAGCAGCGCTCTTCCTTGTGGAAGTTGCAATACCGCTTTTTTCTTGCGATTCGATGCCAGCGCGCCGACCGTCATTGCAACACTCCTTTCGCTTCATCGCCTTTCGGTGTTTCATAGGTAATCATGCGAATCTGCTCCGGCTCGGGCAACTGCATGCCCAGCTTGTCGCGCGCCAGCCAGTCGATACGGCTGGGTACCGCCCATGTTGACTGCTCGATTTGCAGACGACCATATTCTTCTTCGTAGTGCTGCGCCAACTGACGCTCGTGCTCAAGCTCTATGAACAGCTTTCTCGTCTGATGCCGCGACGTAACCAACAACAGTGCGGAGGCTACCAGCAACAGAAGGAGAATGAACGTGCGCGCCATTGTCACGCCCTCTCGTAACCCGCAAAGGCATCACGCTCGATGCGCTTCATTTCCGCCGCGTCGAACGGAGCATGCGTGCGTTCGGCAACGCGCAATATGGCGCTACGCGCACGCGTATTGCTCGCCACTTCTTTCGCGCTGGCTTTTATCGTCCGCCCGACAACCTTCAACATCGGCTCGGGCAAATATTGGGTTTTGATCGGCATGTGCCGCAGTGCGTCGTCGTCGGCCGACGTGCGCGACGCGCGCGCGATAAAACGCTTGACCAGCCGATCTTCCAGCGAATGGAAACTGATCACCGCCAACCGTGCGCCCGCTTTCATCAACGACACGATAATCGGCAGCGCACGCATGATTTCTTCAAACTCCTCGTTTACCTGGATACGGAGCGCCTGGAATGTCCGCGTAGCCGGGTCCTGCTGCCAGTCCCCCCGTACGCGCGCGCCGAGACTTTGGGCAACGATTTTGGCCAACTCACCTGTACGCCGGATTGGCCGTTCTTCGCGAGCAGCAACAATCGCCCTTGCAATCGATGGAGCAAACCGTTCTTCACCATAGTTTTTCAATACCTTCGTGATGTGTTGTTGGCTGGCACGCGCCAGAAAATCCGCCGCGCTTTCTCCTTGTGTCGGGTCCATACGCATGTCCAGCGGCGCGTCCTGACGAAACGAAAAGCCGCGTTCGCCCTGATCAATCTGCGGCGACGAAATGCCCAAGTCAAGCAATACACCGTCCACCTGCGCAACGCCTTGCTGTCGTAACGCTTCCGCCAGCAATGAAAAACGCGTCTGCACAAAACGCAAACGGTGATCCTTTTGCATCATGATTTGCGCCGCGTTTGCAGCCTCGGGGTCGCGATCCAGCGCAATCAACGTACCTGCTTCACCAAGTTGCGTCAAAATGGCTTGCGCGTGGCCTCCCCGTCCGAACGTGCCGTCAACGTAAACCCCCGAAGATTGGAGATTAAGTGCTGCAACAGCCTCGTTCAGCAAAACCGGGACATGCCCCATGCTCATCATCCTTGATCATTTGTCCGCCCGTTGATGCGGGCTGTTTTTTTACAACGAAAAATTCTCCAACGCGGGCGGCAAATCATCGTGAGAAAAACGAATCGCTTGCGTCATCTGCGATTGCCACAGCGTTTCATCCCACAACTCAAAGCGCGTGCCCTGACCGACCAGCACCGCACGACGATCCATCTGCGCGTATTGCCGCAACGCCGGCGACAATAGAATGCGTCCGGCGTTATCCGGCGCGACATCGTCGGCGTAACCCACCAACAAACGCTGCAAGCCGCGAATCCGCTCGTCAAACGAAGAAAGCGCCATGAGTTTTTCCTGAATCGGCTCCCAGAGCAGTTGCGGATAAATCAAGAGGCAACGATGCGGGTCGGCGGTAACCACGATTTTTTTCTCTTTGCCGAAGAGCGCATCGCGATAACGCGCCGGAATGATCAAGCGCCCCTTCTCGTCGAGTGCGAGCTGGGTTACCCCTCGGAAAACCGGGGGCGTCACCTTCTTGTTTTTTTCCGCTTTATCGCTCATGGTTTATCAGCTCAACGCGTTAATTTTGGTTCATCGTTTCAGCGCATCCTGTCAATGAAACGGGACACACAATTCACCACAATTACCCATTTATTCACACTTTTCGCCACTATAGTAGTCAAACCCTCAACAGTCAATGGTTTTCTCGACTGTCGCCAATTTCGTGAATTTTGGCAAAAAATGCATTTTCTTTTTGCAAATAGAGGCTTAAGCGCGTTTGTGAAAGTAATTATTTAAGAAACTGTGTCAAAAAAACCACGGATTTCGCGACTGCCCAAAAATGGCTTGGTAAGAAGATTCGCAGGCAACAGATTAAGCCGCGATTGCGGTTTTTTTCTGACTGAAAAACGCCAAAAATAAAAAAATACGAAGAAAAACAGGAGGCAAGGTTTATTGCGGCGCGTCAAGGTGGTAAGCTTTCGAAAGAAACGCGTTTTGTACAACCGATAGACGAACGGCTTCGTTCGGTTTTGTGAGGATAATCATGATTGCAAAAAAAATAGGCACACTCGCTATCGCCGCGCTGGCGTTGCTGATGTTGAGCGGTTGCGTGTCACTGACCGCCGATGACCCCCGTAACCCGAATCGCCATGAGCTGTGGTGGTTGGGCGCGAAAAACCCGGATCAGATGACTTGGCCTGCGCGTACCGTTGAAGAATTGCCGCCGATGCCGGTCGAATCCCTACCGGAGCGGGCGCGTACCCCAGCGACGACGTCACCCAATTGGCCGCCGTTTTGATCTTGCTTTCACTGTTTGAAACTCAAAAAAACGGGATGCTTTTTCATGGCATCCCGTTTTTTGTGTGCAACACAAAAGAAGTTATTTGATTTCCAACTGCGCCTTTTCTGCACGTGCCAATTCGGTTTCCAGTCGATCCTTGGGGATCGCACCCGGCACTATCGTACCGTCGACAAAAATCAATGCAGGCGTTCCACGAACGCCCATGCCTTCCGCTATTTCCTGAATTTTCTTGATCGGCGTTTCGCAACTACCGTCGTTGTCAGGAAGTTTTTTAGTGCTGAAATAGTCTTCCCAAGCTTTGGCACGATCCGGCGCGCACCAGATCGTACTCGACTTGCGCGCCGCGTCGGGGTGCAACATGTCCAACGGCAGAAGATAGGTGTAAATCGTCACGTTATCCACCCCTTTGAGGTTTTCTTCAATACGCTCGCAAAATGGACAATCGATATCCGAGAAAAGATAGAGCACGCGCTTGCCATTACCTTTGACGCGCTTGAACGCATACTCCAGCGGAATTTTGGATACATCGACCCGTTTCAAAACGCGCAGGCGATCTTCAGTAAGGTTGGTCATTTTGGCGGGAATTCCGTCCATATCGACGATGGAACCGACGATCACGTAGCTGACCTTGGCGTCGGTATAAATCAGTTGTTCACCACCCAATAGCACTTCGTACAAACCACCAAAGTAAGGCGTTTTTTCAATGTGCTTGATCGGCGCGTGCGGCATTTTCTGTTCCAGCAGCGCTTTGACTTTTGCGGTTTCTGCGTCCAGCGCAGCAGTTTCCTGCGCGTGCGCCAACGGTGCTGTCATCATCAGTCCGCACACAAGCGCGCGTAAAATCATTCGTTTCATTCTTTGTCCTTGTCTATTGGTTTTTTTCAAAGCGCTGTTTGGGAGCCACTGATTAATGACTGCGCACGCGCAATACGGCGTTGGAATTCTTCTCAAAATGCTCATTTACGCTAAGTAAACTCCGCTTTTTTCGTCGAATTCCGCCTTGTCTTGCTCGCGCTCGTGACATAAATCAGAGGTTCCTTTGCTTCCCGCACCGGCAACGCCGTATCTTTCGAGCGTCGTATTGTAAACCGATATGGTCAATATGCCGTAACGAGACCATTCGGCTGTCTGACACACATGCAACTTACAGAAATCATCAAGCCTTCAGTTGCTTTTCAGGAAGATCAAGCGTCTCAATGACGTGATGTTGGTTGGTGTAAATGCAGATATCACCCGCGATCATCAACGCCTCCTTGACGATCTGATCGGCAGGAAAGTCGGTATGACCGCACAATGCGCGCGCCGCAGCCTGCGCATAAGCACCGCCGGAGCCAATCGCCGCAATGCGCCTTTCCGGCTCAAGTACGTCGCCATTGCCGGTGATGATCAACGACGCATTCACATCAGCGACCACCAGCATCGCTTCCAGACGCCGCAACACGCGATCCGAGCGCCAATCCTTGGCGAGCTCGACCGCTGCCCGCGTCAAATGCCCTTGATGCTTGTCAAGCTTGCCTTCGAAGCGTTCGAACAGCGTGAACGCATCCGCCGTCGCACCGGCGAACCCCGCCAGCACTTGATCATGATACAAACGGCGAATTTTGCGCGCCGTCGCCTTGACGACAATATTGCCCAGCGTCACCTGTCCGTCACCACCCAGCGCGACTTTTCCGCCGTGCGTGACTGAAATAATCGTCGTCCCGTGCCACGAATCCATGTTTTTTCTTTCCTTGCCGGTTATCCGCGTCTGCGGCTGAACGCGCGCGGCGACACGCCCACCAGCAACAGCAACGACAACACCATCGGCGATGTGCGAATGAAGCGAACCTTTTTATGCGCCGCCTCGGCGCGCGCGATGATATTCACCAGCGCGCCGCCGAACGCGAAGTCCACACGCAACACGTCGTGCATATCAACGATGATCGTATCGTATTGATTCACGAACGCCTTGAACGCTTCCAGTTGCGGCGAACGCCCACCCTGCAAAATTCCGCTCCAAACCCAGACATTGGGCGCCGCGATCAACGGACCGCGATCAGCCTGGGTCGCCACGCCCTCTCTGTCTTCGTCGCCTTTGTCATCATGTTTTTTCGGTGGCTTGGGCGCCCATACCGGCGGCGACACTTCGAAGCGGATCGCGTACTCAAGCGCGTATTGGTCAAACGCTTTTTCGTCACCGCGCCATTGCAAAAGCTCCAGCAATAATTGCCAATAACCCGATCCGTCTTTATCGTCTTTTTCGCGCACTTTCGCTGTCAATTCACCGATCACCGCCTTCGGCCACGGTTCCAAAACAATATGGTTCAGCTTCTGTCGCGCCTCGGCCAATTCCTTGGCAAGTTTGGTCGCACCGCCGTCATCGACCAGCTTCGTACCCGCCATGTCCAGACGATACAGATCGTACGATAAGTCCTTGCGCGCTTGAATGATCGGACCCAACAACTCAATATTAGCCAACGCAATATCGCCGTTCAAAACGATGACGTAGGTACGCTCTTTTTCTTTTAACGTGGAAGGAACGGTCTTGGTCGGCAAATTACGCGCCACCCACACCGGCGGCGACTGTTCAAAACGGATCGCATACTCCATGCCCCAACGATCAAATGAATCTTTGTCGCCGATCTGCTGATAAATATCGAGCAACGCCAACCAGACCAACGCCACCTTCGCCGTTTCCGGCTCGGTTTCGATCGCCTGTTCGAGAACATCCCGCGCCGCCTCGGCCTGACCGCTGGCATGCATCAGCGCCGCCGTTTCCAGCACGGCATTCATCCCAGACGTCATCGAACCACCGACCGATGAACTGCGCGGCGCCGATTTCGGCAACTGCGCAGTTTTCGCGGTCAGCGTCTCACCACTTTCGAGATCAGCGATGATTTTCTGCTCGGATAAATCCGAAGGCGTCTGTTCTGGATCAGTCAATTCATTTTCTCAGGAAGGCGTGCCAAGATTGCATTTTAAGCTGATAATTCTTTTGCTGCAAAATCCCAATCGATTAGTTGTTCGATCACCGCTTTCACATAGTCAGCGCGGCGGTTTTGATAATCGAGATAATACGCGTGTTCCCAGACGTCGATGGTCACCAACGGCGTCAGCTCTTGTGTAAAAGGAACACCCGCGTTCCCGGTTTTGACGATCTGCAATTTTCCTGCTTGATCCTGCGCCAGCCATGCCCAGCCCGAACCGAACTGCGCCACGGCAGCTTCTGCCAGCTTGGTTTTCATCGCGGCAAAGTCACCGAAACTCTCGTCGATCAATTGTGCCAATTTGCCCGACGGTGCGCGCGCACCTTTCGGATTCAGACCGTTCCAATAAAACGTATGGTTCCAGGTCTGCGCGGCATTGTTGAAAATGCCGACTTTGTCCGACTGATCGGCGACTTTCTTGATCAACGCCGGTAATTCCATCGTTTCGTATTCTGTCCCTTTGACCAGCTTGTTCAGATTATCGACGTAGGTTTTATGGTGTTTGCCGTAGTGGAAAGACAAGGTGTTGGCGCTGATCACCGGCGCCAGTGCGTCTTCGGCAAAAGGAAGTGGAGGTAATGAAAACATGTTTTGACTCCTTTCAAAGCAAATGCGGCAGCAGACAAAGCCTGCTACCGCATACGAATTAAAGCGAAAAGCTTTTACTGCGCTTTAATAACGCCGCAGGCAATACGCGCGCCCGCGTTTCCAACCGGCTGGGATTTGTAATCGTCCGGATCTTTATGAACGATCAGCCCGCGACCGATGATGTTGTTTGCGGAACCTTCCTTCAGCGTCATCAAATCCAACTCAAACGACGCTTTGGCAACGCCATTGGCATCCGCTTTCAGGTTCGGCATATCGCCCACATGACGCTCCATCGAAGCATGACCATGCGGTTTGTTTTCAGGGTTGAAGTGACCGCCTGCGCTGGTGCCGTCAGGTGCCGAGCAATCGCCTTTTTCATGAACATGGAAACCATGCTCTGAATTGGCAGCAAGACCAGTGACTTCTGCTGTCACCAAAACCTTGTCACCTTTTTGCTCGAATTGAACTGTGCCTTTCACATTATTACCCTGGGTCGGCGCCAATTCAGCCACTGCTTTATCAGCAGCCAAAGCCAGCGACGCGCTCCCTGCCATCACGACAGCAAGAACGAGGGAACAAATGGTTTTTTTTTGCATTATTATTTCTCCTAATCAATATTATTAATCACCATACAGTTTTTGAACCTGCTCGCGACGTTCCTGAGCCTCTAAAGACAAAGTTGCCGTCGGTCGAGCAAGCAGCCTGGGAATGCCGATCGGCTCCCCGGTTTCCTCGCAATAGCCGTATTCGCCTTTATCAATAAGGCGCAACGACTTTTCGACTTTTTTCAGCAATTTATGTTCGCGATCACGGGTGCGCAGTTCCAGCGTGTATTCTTCTTCCAGTGTGGCGCGATCCGAGGGATCGGTCGTCACTTCTGTTTCACGCAAGCGTTCTCCGGTATCGTCCGCATTCTGTAAAAGCTGTGCTTTTAAGTCAAGCAGACGCTTTTTGAAAAACGCCAACTGCGCCCCGTTCATGTAATCCTTTTCAGGCGCTTTGAGAATCTCTTCTTCAGTCAATTCACGGACCTTTTGAGTTGCTGTCATACTTCGACCTCCATCATATCGCTTCCTGATTCTTTCCCCTTTTCTTATCGGGATTCAGGTTAGCGTCCGATCAAACAAAAGGGCACATTATAGCCTGCTATTCGGATTCGTCATCGCAAATTATGAATTTGATCGCTCCTTTTATTTACAGAAATTTATCCTAAACCAACATCATTGACCCGCGCGCTGCGTGAACGCGCGGTCCATTTCCTTTTCCATATCAGGCTTCGACTGGAGACACGCATCCAGACGCTGCATGTACCAGATAACAAAATACAAGATGATGGCAATTGCAATAAACCATACTAAATACCACATATCAGTTCCTCTTTTCAGTAACTATTGGAATCGCTTTCAACCGTCGCTGCGGTCACCTGACCACGCATCACGCGATACACCCAGCCGGTGTAGAACATCACGATCGGCATGAAGATGATCACCACGAGAAGCATCATCATGAGCGTCATCTGACTCGACGCCGCATCCCACAAAGTCAGGCTGCTGGTCAAATCAAGGTTGGACGGGAACACGAACGGGAACAGCGAAACGCCCGCCGTCAAAATCACCGTCGCGCAGCACAGGCCGCTCATCACGAAAGCCAGTCCTGATTTTCTTTGCTTGGTCAGGAACACCGTCAGCAAACCGCTCAAAATCGCCAGCGCCGGGATGATCCACAACAACGGACAGACCGCAAAGTTGGCAAACCAAAGCCCCTTGCCGGAACTGACCTGCTTGTCAAATGGCGTGACTGCTTGGGTGACATCACCGATGCCGTCGAGACGCAACCCTGTCAACTGGCTGGTCCAGAGCCCACCCAAAATGAAGAGGATGACCGCGAGGAAACCAACCGGCACGATGAGTTTGCGCGCCCGCGAAGCGATGATATCTTCCGCACGCATCGCCAGGAAGGTCGCGCCGTGCAACAACAGGATCAGCAGCGCGACCACGCCGCAGAAGACTGCAAACGGATTCAGCAACGAGAAGAAGCCTGCACCATACGAGATTTGCAGTTCACTGTTGAAACTGAACGAAAGGCCAACAAGCAGGTTGCCGACCGCGACGCCGAAGATAATCGCCGGCACGATCCCTGCAAGACACAGCAGCCAATCCCAAGTGTTGCGCCATTTCGGACTGTCGATCTTGCTGCGATAATCAAACGCGGCCGGACGCAGGATCAAAAGAAAAAGCGTCAGGATAAGCGCGATGTAAAACAGCGAGAAAGACACCGCATAAACCAGCGGCCACGCAGCGAATACCGCCGCGCCAGCCGTGATCAGCCAAACCTGATTGCCTTCCCAGGTCGGCCCTATGGTGTTAATGATAATGCGGCGCTCCATGTCGGTCTTCCCGAGGAAAGGAAGCAATGCGGCCACCCCCAAATCAAAGCCGTCGGTCACTGCAAACCCGATAAACAGGACAACCAGCAGCACCCACCAGATCAATTTCAGAATTTCATAATCTAACATTTGTTGCCCCCATTGATTAAGCCGATTTTTCGCCGAAATAACGGCCTGTACGCAGGCTCGCCGGCCCCCATTTGACGTACTTGATCATGAGATACAACTCAACGATCAGCAGCAAAGTGTAAATCACGACAAACCCGATCAAACTCATTGCCACCGGTGCAACGTCAATCGACGAAGCGGACAAATGAGTCGGCAGGATATTGGTAATCGTCCACGGTTGGCGGCCATACTCTGCTACGAACCAACCGAGTTCATTGGCAATCCAAGGCAGCGGCAGCGAATACATGGCCAGTTTCAACAGCCAACGTTTCTGCGGCAGATTCTTGCGATGCACCGCCCACAGCGACGCTGCGAAGGTGAACAGAAGCAAGACGCCCAAACCAACCATGATGCGGAACGACCAGAACATTGGACCAACTGCCGGAATAGTGTCTTCTGCCGCGCTTTTGATCTGCGCTTCGCTGGCATCCACCACGTTCTCGGTGTATTTCTTCAACAGCAAGCCAAAACCCAAGTCTTTCTCATACGGCCTGAAATCCACCAATGCGCTTTGGTCACCCGCACGCATTCTGGTCAGCGCGTCATAAGCGAGCATGCCGTTGCGGATACGCTGTTCGTTTTCAGCTTTCAGATCTTTCAGACCTTTTATTTCTTCGCTCAACGAGCGCGTCCCCATGATACCCATCACATAAGGTATCTTGATCTCCGCCGAATTGCTTTCAGCTTCGCGGTTTGGAATTGCAAACAGCGCAAGCCCCGCCGGCGCCGGTTGCGTCTCCCACTCGGCTTCCATCAGCGCCAATTTTACCGGTTGCGTTTGCGTGTTGATATAGCCCGACTCATCACCGAGCACGATGGTGAACAGACTGGACAGCAAACCAAACGCAGCGGCAATCGTGAATGAACGAAGCGCAAAGCCAGTATCACGGCCTTTGAGCAAATACCAAGCAGAAATCGCCAGCACGAACGCCGAAGCAGTCATATAAGCCGCCGATACCGTGTGCAGGAATTTCACTTGCGAAACCGGGTTAAAGAACACTTCCGACAAGCTGGCAAGCTCCATGCGCATCGTCACCGGATTGAATTCCGCGCCCGCAGGGAACTGCATCCAGCCGTTGGCGACCAAAATCCACAGCGCCGACAAGTTGGAACCCAACGCGACGAAGAATGTCGCCATCAAGTGTTGTTTCTTGGACAGACGATTCCAGCCAAAGAAGAAAAGACCGATGAAGGTGGATTCGAGGAAAAATGCCATCAAGCCTTCAATCGCTAGCGGCGTTCCGAAAATATCACCGACATAGTGCGAGTAATACGCCCAGTTAGTGCCAAATTGGAACTCCATCGTGATGCCCGTGGCAACGCCCATGGCAAAGTTGATACCGAAAAGCTTGCCCCAAAACATGGTCATGTCTTTATAGACATCTTTCCCTGTTTTGACGTATAGCGATTCACAAATCACCATTACCCACGACAGCCCCAACGTCAGCGGCACGAAGATAAAGTGATACATCGCCGTCAGCGCAAATTGCCATCGCGATAGTTCGACAACTTCATTAAGCGGCATTGTGTTCTCCTTGAGTTAAAAAAAGATTAGGGATTAATGGAACCCTGTCCCGATCCGAAACGCTGTTCAATGAGCGTGTCCGGCACCACCATATGCTCGGCGACAGGATTTGAGAAAAAGACTTTCCACAGACAAAAGATCAGGGCGACTTTCACAATGACGACAATGGTTAATTCAAACCAAAGCGGGCGACTTCTTTTCGTTTTTTGCAGAGACTTCATGAAAGCACCTGTTCGAATGATTCATATGATCAACAATGCATCTGACGTGACATTATAATGAAAAGCGTTACGTTGAGTATAGATAATTCTTGCTTTCCAGTTGATCTTGATTAACTCTCTTGCAAAAAGCGCATGCAGGAACAATATTATCATGACAAACAATAAATCTTTATTCTGAAATAGAACGTTGGACTTTTATATTTCATAGTTTTGAAACTTTGTCGTTCCAACAATTGTCTGCGCCCATTGATTTATTCGTAACAAATCACTGTTCTCATCCTGTCCATTTCTTCTTTTTTTCGCGGCAATAGTGTCAAATTACGACGCGCTATTTTTTTGCTCCAACACTTCCCACCGCACCATAGCTGCTTCAACCTCGCCTTCCAATGCCTTCATGCGTGCATTGACACGCACAACCTCCTCCCCGTCCTGATACAACGCAGGATCATTCAAGCGTGCCAGCAATGCAGCCTGCTCGGTTTCCAGCTGTTCGATACGCGCAGGCAACTCGTTGAGTTCGTTCCGTTCTTTGAACGACAGTTTGGCGGGTTTATTGTCGGAAGACGGACGCGGAGGCTTTTTCTTTTCTGCGGCAACTTTGCGCTGTTCACTCAGTCGAGCCATCCGCGCGCGCTCCCAATCTTCGTAGCCACCTGCGTATTCGCGCCATACGCCGTTGCCTTCAGCCGCGATGACCTGCGTGACCACGTTATCGAGAAAAGCACGATCATGGCTGACCAGGAACAGGGTACCGTCATAGCCTGCCAGCAGCGCTTCAAGCAAATCCAGGGTTTCGATGTCAAGATCGTTGGTCGGCTCATCCAGCACCAGCACATTGGTGGGTAAGGCGAACAATCGCGCCAACAACAAACGATTGCGCTCACCGCCAGACAGTGATTTCACCGGCGAGCGAGCGCGTTGCGGGGAGAAAAGAAAATCTCCGAGGTAACTCATCACATGTTTACGCTCGCCACCAATATCGATGAATTCCGAGCCGGGGCTGATAACTTCGGTAAGCGGAAGTTCAGGATCGAGCTGCGTGCGTAATTGGTCGAAGTAGGCAATATTTTGGCGCGTGCCGCGCCGTACCGCTCCCTGGTCAGGTGCAAGCTCGCCCAATATCAGTTTCAACAATGTTGTTTTGCCCGCGCCATTCGGCCCAATCAGACCGATACGGTCACCGCGCAGAATACGTGTCGAGAAATCGCGCACCACACAATGTTCGCCAAAACTTTTCCCGACATGTTCCAGCTCTGCCACCATCTGTCCACTGCGCCCGCCACTGTGAACATTCATGTGTACATTGCCGAGGCGTTCACGGCGCAGTGCGCGCTCGCGGCGCAATACCTCCAGCCGTCGCACCCGTCCTTCGTTGCGGGTACGTCGCGCTTCAATGCCCTTGCGTATCCATACTTCTTCCTGTGCCAGCAGTTTGTCGAAACGTTCGTTCGCCTTTTCTTCGGCATCCAGCATCTCGGCCTTGCGCCGCTGGTAATCGACGAAGTTTCCTGGGTAGCTCGTCAACTGCCCGCGATCCAGTTCCACGATGCGGGTAGCGACGCGATCAAGGAATACGCGATCATGCGTGATCAACATCACCGCCCCGCGAAAATCACGAATCAACTGTTCCAACCAGAGAATGCCATCCAGATCAAGGTGGTTGGTCGGTTCATCAAGCAGCAACAGATCCGGTTCCGCAACCAACGCACGCGCCAACGCCACCCGTTTGACGCCACCGCCGGACAGTTCCGCCACGCTGGTCTCTGCCGCCAGCCCCAGTTGCGCCAGCACATTGTTGACACGCTGGTCAAAATGCCAGCCATTGTGCGCTTCAATCTTTTGCTGAAGTTCGGCAACCCGCGCCAGCGCAGATGCGTCACCCTCTGCCGCGTCGTGCATCGTCGCACGGTATGCCGTCAACAATTCGGCGACCACCCCCAGCCCTCCGGCAACCGCAGAAAACACATTGCCATTCAGCGCAAAATCTGCCTCCTGCGGCACATACGAAACCTTCAACCCCGGCTGCCGCCACAATTCGCCGTCATCAAGCACGGTCTGCCCCGCCAACACCCGCATCAGGCTCGACTTGCCTGTACCGTTACGCCCGATCAGCGCCACGCGTTCGCCGGGATCAAGTTGAAAAGAAGCATGATCCAGCAGCGCAACGTGACCAAAAGCAAGATTGGCATTTTCTATGGAGAGTAAGGGCATGGTTTTAGCGTAGCAACAAACAATCCATATATAATAACGTATATCCTATAATCGTCTTCTATCGGGGAAAAACCAATGAGCTATGACCTGCACTTTTACAAAAGCAAAACTTCGGACGTTACAGAAGAAAATATCACCAAATTTTTGTCCGATTGTTTCTCCGAAAAAAGAGAGCATGAACATCAATGGATATTCGAAAGCAAGGAAACTGGTGCTTATTTCATCGTTGATAAAAACACCATTAACGGAAACGATGATACCGAGTATGAAGAAGAGCAATTTGACGGTTTCGAACCGACCGGTTTTTCCTTTTCACTGAATTTTGGCCGACCTGACTTTTTCGGAACATTCGCTTTTCGTTTCATCGACCGATTCATTGACAGCCTCGGATTGTATGTATACAACCCTCAAATTGAAGAAGAGCCAGCCACCCCTTATATTCCTGAAGGCGATGTGCTTTACAACAATTGGTTGGAGGGCAATCATCAATTCATTCTCCAGTTCTTTGACAAAGCAGACCTGAGCTATTGCCAACCAGAAAAAACAAACTATTATTTTGAGCACAACTCCAATATAGCCCGCTTGCAGGAGGGTCTTGTCGAGGACGCATTTGTTCCATCAATTTTCCTGCTCAAAAGGAAAAATGATGGAAAGATAATAACTGCAACCACATGGTCTGAATATATACCCAACCTGTTTCCGATCGTAGATTATTACTTCCTTTCCAAAAAGCGTAGAAAATGGTTTCGACCTGTTTGGGAAACATCCATCATGAAAGCTGATGATTTTTTTGATAAATTCGATTCTTTTTTGGAAGATTACGGAGATGCTGGCTATAAAATAGCCCGATCAGAAAAACATCCTAATTTGCGTAATATTTTTTGTTCAATATCGTTTGATAGCGACTTGAAAAATTTTGCAGAAGGTATTGCAATCGAACAAATCGTTAATGTCCGTCCGGGACGATAAAGGATAGATTTACATTTTTCAACATGTCTCAGGACTTCTCATGAAATACTGGCTCTTTCTTTCCGTCGCCATTGCTGGCGAAATCATCGGCACCACCGCGCTTAAAGTCAGCGATGGTTTTACCCGTCTCTATCCCTCATTGCTCGTTGCCATTGGCTACGCTGTCGCATTCTATTTTCTGGCACTGACACTGCGAGCGATTCCAGTCAGCGTAGCCTACGCCATCTGGTCAGGCGTCGGTATCGTTTTGATCGCGGTCGTTTCCTGGCTTTTGTTTGGTCAGAAGCTTGATCTGCCTGCCATGATTGGTATCGGCTTGATCGTATCCGGCATCATGATCATGAGCATTTTTTCAAATACAACCTCGCATTAAATATTGAGAAAAACAGCGAGCTTTCCTATGAAAAACATGATGACTGTTGTATATTCGTGATTTCAATTTTTGTCATTAAACATCATGATTTTTTCATCCATTCCTCGCTTAATCAAAGGCTCCAAAACAGAGAAACCTATCGGGCTTCCAAAAGCATCTTTTCCTCTGCGTCATTGCAAAGCGAAAGATACCCAAAAATTCTGGCTTGAGGTACAGGAGGAAGCCAAGGCCACTGGAACACAGCCTATTTGCCTCGGAAAAATATCGGATTTCGAGGCACAAAATGAAATCCTCGAAAATTTGCAAGATTAAGAAAGTGATGACTTTGAAACCATCTGCCAAAAAGGTCTTGCTCTGGATGCACCCTCTTGGTTCGAGCAGCAATATAAAGAGCAATTTGAAGAAGACAGCGACTGGAACCCCGAGGTAACCATCAAGCAGGGCGAAATCAAGCCAACGAATCGGTTCACACCGATTTATGACTGGAAGGGTGCATTGGTCAAGGAGCCCATTCTTTTCGGACTCATTCCGGTCGAACATCCTTGGCAAATTCCTGCCTATTTGCATTTGGGCGGATGGAATGAAAATCCTCCATCTGAAGTGCACGTTGCGGTAATGAAATATTGGTTCGAGCGTTATGGTGCGCGCCCCTTTGTGATCGCAAATGATGTTTATGAATTTGATGTTGCACGCCCGCCACAAACTTTCGAAGATGCTCTTTTATTGGCACGAGAGCAATATATTTACTGCTACGATATCGTTGCTCAAGGCGTCGAAACAGGCGGCAATCTCGCACAATGTTTGGTAAAAAGCGATTATTGGTATTTTTGGTGGGATTAAACTCAAGTGATTAACAAGGAGCTATTGTGGATAAAAATCTGAATACCCTCTTTCTCATGTATCAAAAATATTGGCAAGATAATCAGTTCAATCGTGCCTTGGAAGTGTCTGACATAATGCTGTCCGAGCAGCCCGATAATATGAATATCCTCTGGTATCGCTGTGCTGCTCTGTCGCAAATCGGACAAACTCAACAGGCAATCAAGGAAATCGAAAAGCAACAACAAGAAGAATACAAATGGCTGGAAGATGAAATCGATGAAAAAACGCAAACTAAAGCCGCCATAAACCATTTAGCTTCTGCCGTTGCGACTGCGGAAGAACATGGTGCATTGCCAACTTTTCCTTTGGGCGACGAATCCATCTTTTTTTTGACACTGAAAGAAATGCCCTTTGATATTTGTGAAAAGATTTTGTATTGGGTCGATGATAATAAAAGAATGCCAATAATCAACCACATGATTTCTTTGCAGCCGGAGTCTGCCGATCTATATGCACAAAGAGCACAGCTCATTTTTTCTTCCGCTTCCCTTGACCTTGACGATAATGAAAACGGGGAAGAGGACGAAGATGCAATACCCAGTATGACAGGAGTAAAATACTCGAAAAAGCTATTGGAAAAATCGCTGTCAGATAATTTCAAGGCCATCGAATTGGAGCCAGAAGAGCATCGTTATTTGGTACGAGCAGGAAGAACCCTGCACCTGTTGAAACGTTTTGATGAAGCGCTATCAACTTATGACAAAGCATTGCAGCTGGTTCCAGAGGACAGTTACGTCCGCTCCTTCATCATCGACCAGAGAAAAGCCTCTGAAAATAATGGGCAAGGTGAATACCAATATATGGCAGATATGCTGCGTCCGGCTTTGGAGGATATGGAGCAGCAAAATCGTAGCGCTTCCGATGACTTGGTTTATTCATCCATGAAAACCGTAGAAGACGCATTACGTGCGGGATATTCCATGCAACAAGCCGCCGCCCTGATCTCGAACGACCCCATTGATATCCTCGCGCTGGATATCGCACACAAAATCATGGATCAAGCTGCCGAGCAACGTCCTTTTCACTTTACAAAGGCAGACTCCGCCACCTTCCCTGACTATCAGCAAAAATTTATCCAAAAAACCGCGAAAGAACTCCAAAGGTTGAACTGCAAGCATATCGTCAATGTGGAACAACCGCTTCTCACTAGACAATTGGGACAACGCATACTTGTTGGTATTTTTACCACGGAAGAAAATGAAGCCGCTTTTTCTGTAGCTGCGGTGAAGCCCAAATGGCCAGGTATACTTGGTTTCATCGCTCTGTTATTGAGCGGACAATGGCGCACACATCAAGTGGTTGAGCTATCCTCCCAATTCGATAACAAGGAAATCATCATCACACGAAAAACGACCGCGCCCGATCATTTTGGTTATGGTCCTAAAATTCATATTGAGCAACTTCCAGCCAAAACAAATCTACGAGACATGTTGCAACACCACCATGAAAAAACTCGAAAATTCCTTGAGCAATTTCCAGGAATGAAAACCATACCGTTCAATACATTGCAGGACATTGAAAAAGGCACAGAAGATGAATTATGTGCCAAAGCCGAATATCGTCGCAGCATTGGCTACATCACCGATGACGAGTTGAAATTACTGCTTGGAAAAAATTACAAAAGATTTGCAGAAAAAATTATTGAAAAAGTTAGAATGCTGGCAAAATTGAAAGAATCTTCTCAAAGCGATACCCATTGAGTCGGCGTCACCTTTTTCATGTCCTCTTACGATCTTCATTTTTTCTTTTGCTGCAACCGTCGCCCTGATGAAGGAGGTAACCGCAGTTGCGCCGCATCGGGCTCGGAAGCGTTGTACCGTTACGCCAAGGATCGCCTGAAGCAAATGATTCTGCCTGATGAAAAGTGCATCCGTATCAACAGTTGCGGTTGTCTTGGTCGCTGCGATGATGGTCCTTCGTTGGTGATTTACCCTGAGGGTATCTGGTATACCTACCGAGACGAAGAAGACATTGATGAAATTCTCGAACTGCACTTGATGTGCGGCAAACATGTAGAAAGGCTTTTGATTTGATCCCCCGAACTTTGGATCGCCGAACCATACACGGCCCGACAGGAAAACTCGAAGTTGCCATCAACACACCGAACGAAATACGCGGCATTGCTTTGGTTGCGCATCCTAACCCGCTTGAAGGCGGCACGCTCGACAACAAGGTCGTTTATACACTGGCAAAGGCTTTTTTCCAGTTTGGTTTTGTCGCGGTGCGCTTCAATTACCGTGGGGTTGGAAAATCCGAAGGCACATGGGGGAACGGCGATGGCGAAGTAGCCGATGCACAGTGTGTTCTGGAATACGCGCGCAGTTGCTACCCACAGACACGCGACCTGCCACTGGCGCTCGCCGGATTTTCTTTCGGCACTTATGTACAAGCGCGCGTCGCGCAGCAAGAAACACCTGCGATCATGGTTTTTGTCGGCACGGCCGCGAAACGTTTTGCCATGGAGAATGTGCCGGAACACACACTGGCCATACACGGTGAAAATGATGAAGTGATTCCTCTCACCGATGTTCTTGACTGGGCACGCCCACAACAATTACCGGTGTTGGTCGTTCCTGGTTGCGGACATTTCTTTCATCGTCGGCTGGTGCAGTTGAAAAATATTGTCGCGCAACATATTGCGGGGCGATTGGCCGCACGATAGCGTACTCTGCATACGCTCGCTTTCTGAAGTGTCGTTTTATTCGTCGCCACAATTATTTACTTACATAAATAATCCTCTCACCTTGATTGGTTGTGGCAATATGTTTTTTACGCAACCACTGAGGAGATAATCATGACTCAACATGACCATGCCGATGTTTATGTGATCACGGGTGCTGCCGGAGGTATCGGTAGTGCTGTCGCACAAAAGCTGGCGGAAAATAAAAACCGTGTTGTTATCACCGATGTCGATGCCGAACACGGCACCGCGATGGCGAAAAAAATCGCGGCGGAGACCGGCGCGCTGATTCGCTTTGAAAAACTCGACGTTTCCGATGCCAAAGCTGTTGAAGCATTGGCGGCAAAACTGGAGCAGGAAGACTGGTCGGTTTATGGTTTGATGGCCAACGCAGGCATCGCGCCATCGTCCAGCGCCATTGATTACCCTGATGATCTGTGGCGTAAAACCATGGCAATCAATCTTGATGGCGTGTTCTGGTGCTGTCGCACGTTCGCTCGCGGCATGTTGCAACGCAAACGCGGCGCGATCGTCGTCACCTCTTCAATCGCCGGTTCCGGTGTTGTGCGCCCGGAAACACACGCCGCTTATGGCGCATCCAAAGCGGCAGTCGCGCACTTGGCAGCACTCTTGGGTGTGGAATGGGCGAAAAAAGGCGTGCGCGTAAATGCCGTCGCGCCCGGTTATACGCAAACACCGATTCTCGACAAGCTCAAAGAAGAAAGCCCGGATATTTTTTCGACTTGGATGAACGACACCCCAATTGGCCGTTTGGTTCAGCCTCGGGAAATTGCCAACGCCACTGCGTTTCTCCTTTCCGAAGAAGCCAGCGCGATCACCGGTGTTACGTTGCCGGTGGATGGTGGTTATGCCGCACGTTAGAAAGTAATGTTGGAATACGGCGGTATCGCTTCCGCCGTATTTTTTGCCGATTGACGACATTCCCGAACACTTCTCAACGAAGTTTTCTGCAATCTATCAACAATTGCCGCAAAAACACGTAGAATGAACTGATACTGACTCGACAACAGGCAGGACCCACGATGAAAACTTTGCGTTCCTCTTACACGTCAATGCCGTTTTTGTTGCTGCTCATCAGTTTGCCGCTGACCGCAGCCGACATGTACAAATGCGAAGGTGAAGGCGGCGTTCCTCTTTATCAGAATGCGCCATGCCCGAAAGGCACGGAAATTCGGAACATGAGCAAAGACGACCCCACCCTTTCCGTCATTCCGATGAAGCCACAACCATCCAAGTTGACGCCAGCCACACCGCCACCCGAGCCTGCGCCCGCAGCACCAGCAGCGCCCGCCGCGCCTGCGGCACCTCCTCCGCCTGTCGTCACACCCGTTGCGCCGCCTGTGGAAACACCGCCAGCACCATTGGTTGATTTGACCAAAACACCGGTCGTCAATGTTCCTGAAAATCCAACAGCGACAAATACGCCAACCTACAACAACGTGCCCGTACAAAATCTGGGTACGCCGATATCGCCTTCCGATCTTGTTGCGCCCGCACTCGAATCACCTGCTGCATCACCCGCCCCTGCTGATTCTGCCGCGTTAGCCACACCGCCGCTCGGCGCTGCCGGTCAGGCGCGTATGGCGATCAAGGCGGGCATGAACGAATCCGATGTCGAAACCAGACTCGGTCCGCCGCCGATGACGGCGGGCGATCCTTCTGCGCCCGAGCAACCCAAACGCTGGTTTTATCTCCCGACCGAAGGCGACCCGGATACCATCACTACGATTCATCTGCATCATGGCAAAGTCACGCAGGTGGAGCGCAAGCCCGTCAAACGCTGAACCATGCGCGCGTTGTTGCAACGCGTTCAATACGCGGACGTCACTGTTGACGGGCAAATCGTCGGCGCGATTGATCGCGGTATTCTGACCTTGATCGGAATTATCGACAGCGACACCGATGACGACATTCAATGGCTACGCAAAAAAATCGTTCAGGCACGTATCTTTGATGACGAGCACGGCGTGATGAATCTTTCCGTGCGCGATGTGGATGCGGAAATTCTTGCTGTCAGTCAGTTCACCTTGTACGCCTCGACCCGCAAAGGTAATCGTCCATCGTATGCGGCGGCGGCACGCCCCGAATTTGCCGAACCTTTTTTTGCGCGCTTTGTCGAACAGCTTGCGCAAACACTGGGAAAGAACATTCCAACCGGTATCTTCGGTGCAAACATGAAAGTTCGATTGTGCAACGACGGGCCGGTCACACTGTGGCTGGATTCAAAAGCTCGTGAGTGATTTTTTCAGAGCTGTAGCATCACTATGAACCAACGACGCCGCGTCGATTCTCCCGAAAAAAATAATAGTTTTCTCTATAGAGAAAATCCGTAGATCAACACTTTTGCACCTTGTATGCCAAAACCGTCGTGTTGTTTCACCGCGCATCATCACGAATATTTTTCACTGTCAAGCGCCGCAATGCATTTTATTCAACTGTTCAATTTCTGAGCATCCGCACCAAACGACAACCTATCGCACTTTACCGTTTCGCTACACATGGTTATCCACAAAATCTGTGGATGAATCGTGATGCTTTTAAGTTTTTCACGAACGCCGTTATATAATGCCGAAAAACAGCACCCATGTTTATGAACTCACAATCTTTTCCGCAGCAATCATTCCTCCGTCTCTGGCCTGCCATGCTGGCGATGGCGGTTGTTGTTGTCGCGTCAAACTGGCTGGTGCAGATCACAATCAACGATTGGCTGACGTGGGGCGCGTTCACTTATCCGATAGCGTTTCTGGTTTCCGATCTCACCAACCGCCGCGCTGGTCCGCATGCCGCACGTCGCGTCGCTTGGCTCGGTTTCGCGATTGCCATCATCGTTTCCGCGATGATTTCTCCGGCACGCATCGCTGCCGCCTCGGGCTTGGCGTTTCTTTGTGCGCAAATGTTCGACATTACGATTTTCCATCGCCTACGTCGGCAAAGTTGGTGGCGCGCGCCGCTGATCGCTTCGGTGTTTGCGTCCGTTCTCGACACTGTGATTTTCTTTACATGCGCTTTTGTCGGCACGGGCATGCCTTGGTTCACGCTGGCGCTCGGCGACTTGGCGTTCAAACTGGCAATGGCGTTACTGCTACTGCTGCCGTTTCGGTTGCTGATTCCGATCATTCAAGAAGCGCGAGCGCTTCCCCGCTAACCAATGATGGACGAGCCGAACAGCGCAATCCGTTTGGCGATTGCGCGTCAGCGCTACAATCCTTATGGCGGTGCCGAACGTTTCGTTGCGCGCACGCTTGACGCACTCGCGAGGGAAAAAGCAATCTCTGTCACCTTACTCGCGCGCGACTGGTCGCCCGCAGCAGAATCGTCAACGTCCTGGCAATGGCAACGTCTCAACCCCTTTTATCTGGGACGCACTTGGCGCGATTATTCATTCATGCGCGCCGTGCAGAAAATCAGCGGCGATTACACGCTGCTGCAAAGCCATGAACGCATTCCCGGCGCAAACATTTTCCGCGCCGGTGACGGTGTACACGCAACTTGGCTGGAGCAGTACGCGCGCGTTCAGCACCCGCTGGCACGCCTCGCTACAAGCCTGAGTCCGTACCACCGTTTTGTCTGCTCGGCAGAACGCAAAATGTTCATCCATCCGGCTCTGCGCTGCGTGATCTGCAATTCCCGTTTGGTGCGCGACGACATTGAACGGCGCTTCGGTCTGCCCGCGCATAAATTGGCGGTGGTGTACAACGGCGTTGATACTGATGCTTTTTCACCGAAACTATCCGCCCAACACCGCAAACAACAACGCCAGATATGGCAAATTCCCGAAGACGCGCCGTTGCTGGCATTCGTCGGCTCGGGCTTCAAACGTAAAGGATTGTCAACGGTGCTGCAAGCACTGACGGTGCATTCTTCTCCGTATCTTGTTGTCGTCGGCCATGACAAACATCAACAACACTATGAGCACCAAGCCGCTGCGCTTGGAATTACATCACATGTGCGTTTTTTGGGTGCAATAGATGACGTTCGCCCTGTTTACGGCGCAGCAGATGCACTCATTCTGCCCACGCTTTATGACCCATTCCCTAACGCCTGCGTTGAAGCTCTTGCCTGTGGGCTTCCATTGCTGACCAGCCCAACCTGCGGCGCAGCAGAATGGTTAACTAATAATGAAAACGGCTGGGTTGTTGATGCGCTTGAGGTTAATGGTTACCGTGCTGCATTGGCTTCGTGGCTCGAAAAAATATCGTTGCCTGATGTTTATTGCCGCGTGAAAGAAAGCGCCAGAAACACGGCTTTACCTCATACCTTAAATGCAATGGCAAAAAATCTTACAGATTTGTATCGCTTCGTTGTATAAAACCTACACTAATCGTTACTTCCGGTGTCGTGAAACGTTGGCAAAAACATGCTTATTGGACATAGCTCAGCTATACTGAAACGTCTTAAAAATAAATTCATTGCAATACAAAGGAAAGACAATCATGGCACACCTTCAATGGTCTGATGAATTGAGCGTCGGCGTCGAGGTTATCGACAAACAGCATCAGCGCATTATTGAGTACGTTAACAAGCTACACGACAATCTTCATGATCGCGAAACGCTCAAAGATGTACTGGAAGACACGATCGAATATACCGAATCACATTTCGGATTCGAAGAGGAAATGATGGCGGAAGCGGGCTATCCGTACCTGCGCGCGCATAAACGCATTCACGACCTTTTCATTCGCCGCGTCGCCCGCTACAAAGAGCGCTTTCTGGCAGGCGAAGATATTGCCGAAGAGCTTCATGACACCCTCGTGCGTTGGCTGATCACCCACATCAAGAGCGAAGACGCCAATTACGGTCCCAGTCTGATCAAAAAATTCGGCGCGTCCGAGAAAAAAATCAAAAAAGGCTTCTGGAGCCGCCTGTTCGGTAGTTGATTTCGCTTGGCATATCACGCCTCGACGTGCCGCAACAACACCTTTTCCCGCCTTTTCCGATCCGCGTTACAATACGCGGGTCGTTGATTTTCATTTCCCAATAGAAGCTTTTGACCATGTCTACCCACCCTGTTTCCTCGCAGGTCAGCTTTGACGAAGCGCTGATCCGCAAATACGACCAGTCCGGACCGCGTTATACCTCGTACCCGACAGCAGACCGCTTTCACGACGCTTTCACCGAAGCCGACTATCGTCACGCACTGGCAGCGCGCCGGGAAAAGCCGGAGCCGCTGTCCGTTTACGTGCACATTCCTTTCTGCAATACCATCTGCTACTACTGCGCGTGCAACAAAATCATCACCAAAGATCATGGTCGTAGCGCCAAATACATTCGCTACCTAGCGCGCGAGATGGAGCAAGTGTGCAAATTGATCGAGCCACGGGAAAAACGCTTCCTGAAACAACTGCACTGGGGCGGCGGTACGCCGACATTTCTTTCCGATGAAGAAATGTCCACGTTGATGGGACATCTGAAAAACAATTTCACCTTCACCGAAGATGCCGAAGTTTCCATCGAAGTTGATCCACGCAAAGTTAATGGAGATACCGTTGCGCTGCTCGGCAGGCTCGGTTTCAACCGTATTTCCGTCGGTGTTCAAGATTTCAACCCTGAAGTGCAGAAAACCATCAACCGCATCCAGAGCGAAGAAGAAACGCTGGCAGTCATTCACGCCGCGCGCGCAAATGGGTTTGTTTCGGTCAACACCGATCTGATTTACGGCTTGCCCAAGCAAACGCTCGACGGCTTTTCCGAAACACTGGATCGCGTGATCTCCGTTTCGCCAGACCGCATCGCGCTGTACAACTACGCGCACGTCCCGCACATGGCGAAACCGCAGCGCCGCATTCCGCTGGATGCCGTTCCGCACCCGGAAGAAAAACTGCAAATTCTGTCGCTGGCGATCCAGAAACTGAGCGACGCCGGCTACATTTACATCGGCATGGATCACTTCGCCAAGCCCGACGACGAACTCGCCAAAGCACAGCGCGAAGGCACATTGCATCGCAACTTCCAAGGCTACACCACCCACGCCGATTGCGACCTTCTGGCGTTCGGCATTTCCGGCATCGGTAAAGTCGGCCCGACCTATGTACAAAGCGTCAAAACACTCGACGAATACTACGGAATGCTCGACGCGCAAACCCTGCCCGTTTTACGCGGCTACGTTCTAAATCGCGACGACATCATCCGTCGCGCCGTCATTCAGCAACTCATGTGTCAATTCGAACTGGTTTTCCCGCAAATCGAGAAACAGTGGGGGCTGGTCTTTGACGACTATTTCGCCATTGAAAAAGCACAACTGCCGCCTCTTGCCGAAGATGGCTTGATCACGCTCGCACCAGATCGTCTCCACGTCACTGATCGCGGCCGCCTGCTCGTACGCACCGTCGCGATGCTGTTCGACCGTCATTTGCGCGAAGATGCGGTACAGGGGAAATACTCGAAGGTGATTTAAAAAATGCCTGCGTGCAGGCTGGATTTGCACGCGGACATTTTTTGTTTTCTTTCCACAAGCATCTGTTCGGCGCTCATATCCGGGGCAAAAGCCGTGGCGTCTCGTTAAACGCCTCTTGCAGGCACCCCACTCCTATGACCAGCAGCATTATGCTGACATTGCCTCATTTCGTCTTAATTTTTCTGCGTTTCGCGTGCGATAATGTGCCCGTTTTGGACTGATTCGCCGTAGAAACGATGATTACCCAGCTTTGCGGAACCTTGCTTGAGAAAAACCCGCCGTTGATTGTTTTGAACGTCAACGGTGTCGGTTATGAAGTGCTGGTTTCGATGAACACTTTTTATCTGCTGCCGGATGTCAACGAGCCGCTGACGTTGTTGACGCAATTCGTCGTGCGCGAGGATGCACAGACGCTGTACGGCTTTATCAACGCAGCGGAACGGTACGCGTTTCGAATGTTGACGAAGGTTTCCGGCATCGGCGCACGTACGGCACTGGCGGTATTGTCGGGGTTATCGACCGAAGAATTGGCGCAGGCCATCGCGGCGCAAGAAGTCGGGCGTTTGACACGCGTTCCCGGAATCGGTAAAAAAACGGCTGAGCGTATTTTGTTGGAGATGAAAGGCAAGCTCGACGCTGTCGCGCCGATTGTGGGCGCGCCCGGTTCCGTGCGCAATGAAACCGACGATATCGTCAATGCTCTGCTCGCGCTCGGGTACAATGAACGCGAAGCCAATATTGCCGTGCGCGACCTTCCAGCAGATATTGATGTCGCCGCCGGTATTCGCCAAGCCTTGCGCCATTTATCGAAAGCGTAAAACATGATTGAAAACGACGGTATGCATCGCATCATTCGCGCCACGCCTGCCAACGCGCAGGAGGAAGCGTTTGAGCGTGCGCTGCGTCCACGCGGACTTGATGAGTACGTCGGTCAGGAAAAAATTCGCGAGCAATTATCGATCTTCATCGAAGCAGCGAAAAAGCGCGACGAAGCGCTTGACCATGTTTTACTGTTTGGCCCGCCGGGGTTGGGCAAAACCACGCTGTCGCATATCATCGCGCACGAACTGGGTGTGAACCTGCGACAAACGTCGGGGCCTGTTCTTGAGCGCCCCGGTGATCTCGCGGCGCTATTGACAAACCTCGAACCGCGCGACGTATTATTTATCGATGAAATTCATCGTTTGTCGCCGGTGGTTGAAGAAATTCTGTATCCGGCGCTGGAAGATTTTCAAATTGACATCATGATCGGCGAAGGGCCCGCGGCGCGCAGCGTCAAAATCGATTTACCGCCGTTCACATTGGTCGGGGCAACAACGCGCGCCGGAATGCTCACCAATCCTTTGCGCGACCGCTTCGGTATTGTCGCCCGTCTTGAGTTTTATTCAGTCAGCGAGCTAGGTCAGATTGTCGCCCGTTCCGCAAAACTGCTCGACATTCAAATCAACGATTCGGGAGCTCACGAAATCGCACGACGCTCACGCGGTACGCCACGCGTTGCCAATCGTTTATTGCGACGCGTGCGTGATTTCGCGCAAGTACGCGCCGACGGAAAAATTACCGAGAAGGTTGCCGACGATGCACTATCGATGCTCGACGTCGATCATCAGGGCTTGGACGTGATGGATCGCAAACTATTAACTGCGATTCTGGAAAAATTCAACGGCGGTCCGGTTGGCGTGGATAATCTTGCTGCCGCGATCGGCGAAGTACGCGACACCATCGAAGACGTGCTGGAGCCTTATTTGATTCAGCAAGGTTTCATGCAACGCACATCGCGCGGGCGCATGGCGACGCTGCAATCGTATCAACACTTCAAACTCACGCCGCCTTCTTCGAGCGGCGACGATCTGCTGAAAGATATCGACGCATGAGTGTGGCGCAAAATTCTTCCATCTATAAATTTCCAGTACGCGTGTATTACGAAGATACCGACGCTGCTGGCGTTGTTTATTACGCCAACTACTTTCGCTTCATGGAGCGCGCACGTACCGAATGGCTCACGGCGATTGGCATCGAACTGGTCGATCTTGAGCAAAACGATCATATTGTTTTTGTCGTCACGCGCGCAGAAGCGAACTACAAAAACGCGGCACGCCTTGGCGATCATTTGATCGTCACCGTCGAGCCAATCAAATATGCCTCAGCTTCTTTCACGGTGCGCCAACGTATCTGGCGCGATGAAACCTTGCTCGTCGATGGCAAAATTGCCGTTGCCACACTTGACACTGCGCGTTGGCGACCAACCCGCATTCCCGATTCGCTGTTAACCCGTTTGCCGCCTCTTTCCGAGGCTTCATCATAAGGAATAACATCTTGGACATTAACACCGACTTATCCATCCTGACGCTTGTTGCGCAGTCGTCGTTTGTCGTCAAAATCGTCATCGCAATTTTGCTGCTCATGTCGTTCTGGAGCTTGACGCAAATTGCGCTGAAGTATTTGCAACTACGCCGCGCCAACAAAGAAAGTATTTTATTTGAAGATGATTTCTGGCGCGGCGGCGATCTCAATGCGATTTATCAGAGCATGGGTAACGCTCGCATCGGCGACGGCATGAAACATATTTTTGTTTCCGGTTTCCGTGAATACACCAAGCACCGCAAACAAGGAAGTTCTGCTGCGATCGCCATTGATTCCACACGCCGCGCCATGCGTGTTGCGTATCAGCGCGAACTGGATCGAATGGAGGCGAATCTACCGGGGCTCGCTACTGTTGGCTCGGTGTCGCCTTATATTGGCTTGTTCGGAACCGTGTGGGGCATCATGAATGCATTTCGCGGCTTGGCCAGCGTTTCACAGGCGACACTGGCGCAAGTTGCGCCCGGTATTGCCGAGGCATTGATCGCCACCGCCATCGGCCTGTTCGCAGCGATTCCGGCAGCCATTGCTTATAATCGTTTCACCAATGATGTTGATCGCTTGGCAACCCGCTACGAAACCTTTATCGAAGAGTTCGCCAATATCTTGCAACGTCAGTCTTGATTGGAGAGAACGATGCGCCGTCCTCGCAAAGCGATTAACCAGATGAACGTGGTTCCTTATATCGACGTGATGCTCGTTCTGCTGGTGATTTTCATGGTAACCGCGCCACTGGTTGCGCCCGGTGAAATCGAATTGCCGAGCGTTGGTGAAGCGCCGGTCACGCCGAAGCAACCGTTGGAAGTGACCGTGCGCAGCGACGGCAGTTTGTGGCTGCGCGATCGTGCCAACCCACGCACGCCGATGCGGCAATATTCTGCCGACGAGTTGCTCACACAAATCACTGATGCGCAAAGCGCCAATCCGGAACAACCCGTCGTGATTGCCGGTGATAAAACGGTTCCGTACGAAAATATCATCAACGTACTCGACATGCTCAATCGCAACAGCGTACAAAAAGTCGGGCTGCTGGTTTTGCCCGACCAAGCCGGGAAAAACCAATAATCAACGATGAACGCGGATTCTGATCGTCTACATTCCGTTGCACCCAAAAAGCGAAGCGATTTCTGGCTGGCGTTTGTGTTCGCGCTTATCGCCAACCTTGCTTTTCTGGGGCTGATCATTTTTTCCGTTTCCTGGCGCAACCCTCCGGCAACGCCGGTAACGGTCGATCTTTACGTCCCGCCACCCGTAAGCGATCCGCAACCGCCGAAGATTGAACCACAGCCTATTCCCGAACCGCCTAAAGTGGAACCACCGAAGGTTGAACCGCCGCCGCAGGTTCAGCCCGATCCGGATATCGCGCTAAAAAAAGAAGAGGAAGAGCGGAAAAAGAAAGAGGCCGAAGAGAAAGCGCGGCTAGAGAAGGAACGCTTGGAAAAAGAACGTATCGAGAAAGAAAAACAGGCGCGCGAAAAGGCCGAACGCGAGGAGAAAGAGCGCAAGGAAAAAGCGGAGCGTGAACGCAAAGCGCAGGAAGAAAAGGCGCGTAAGGAGAAGGAAGAACGCGAACGCAAAGCCCGCGAGGAAAAAGCGCGCAAAGAGGCTGAGGCTAAGAGAATTGCTGAAGCAGAAAAAGCATTTCAGAGAAATCTGGAAAATCAAGCGCGCGAGAATGCATTAAGTCGTTGGAAAGCTCAAATACAAGCAAAAGTACGCGGTAACGTCAATCTTCCACCAAATATTGTTGGCAACCCGGAAGCCATTTTTGAAGTCACGCAATTACCTACCGGCGAAGTGATCAATGTGCGCATGATCAAATCCAGTGGAAACGCCGCTTACGATGATGCCATACAACGTGCTATTCTAAAGTCTTCACCACTACCACTACCTGAACGTAAAGATATTTTTGATAGACGATTGATTTTGAATTTCAAACCACATGAGAATTGATGATGAAGATTCGACCTCAATATCATTTCCGTGTAAAAGATGATGTACTCCTCGCCTGGGATGTTGAACGCTTGGTGGAGTTGAGCCGAAATCTTCCGGTGCGGGAAATCGCTGTGACCGACATCGCCGAACTTGATGAAAACCACTGGTACGAATATGAACGCATCAAACCAACCTGCAAAAGCATTGCCGAACACGGTCAATTGATTCAAGATGCCGATCTTTCATTCCCGATTATTCTCGACGCTGATGGGCGCGTGATGGACGGCATGCACCGCGTATGCAAAGCGTGGTTGAACAACATCAGTCATATCCGTGCCGTGCAGTTCCCGGAAACACCCGATCCTGATTTTACCGGCTGCGATCCCGACACCCTTCCCTACTGAACGCACCATGAATATCCGCAACGCCTCCCGCCATGACGCGCCGCGCATCGCGGCAATCTACAATTATTACGTTCTCAACAGCACGATCACGTTTGAAACTGAATCGCTCAGCGCAGACGAAATGGAGCAACGCATCACGCACACTCAAGCAGCATCGCTGCCGTGGCTAGTCGCCGAGAAGAATCAAGAAGTGATTGGCTACGCCTACGCCTCACTATGGAAAACCCGTGCAGCGTATCGACACACGGTGGAAGTATCGGTTTACCTCGACCTCGAAAAACACAGCCAAGGAATCGGTTCAAAACTTCTTCAGGCGCTCATCGACGCACTACCTGATCATGTGCATGCCATCGTTGCCTGCATCGCGCTACCCAACGAGAAAAGCGTACACATGAACGAACGCCTCGGTTTCCGTAAAGTTGCCGAATTCAAGGAAGTTGGATTTAAACAAGAACAGTGGATTGATGTTGGTTATTGGCAGCTTTTGCGCTGATCATGTGAACTATCCGCGCAGCACCTCCAACAACCGCTCCATATCCTCCGGCAACGCCGTTTGCCATTGCATTTCTTCTCGTGTCTGCGGATGAATCAATCCCAGACGAAACGCGTGCAGTGCTTGTCGCGGGAAAGCACATAAAGTTTCCAATCGTGCATTACCATTTGATTGCGAAACTTTCTTCTTGCCGTATACCGGATCGCCCACCAACGGATGATCGACCGACGCGAGGTGTACGCGAATCTGATGCGTACGCCCGGTATCCAACTGACAGCGCAACCATGTCGCAATGGTGAAGCGCTGCTCGACAAACACGTGCGTGCGCGCTGGTTTGCCACGCGACACGACCGCCATTTTGACCCGCTGCGTTGGGTGGCGTCCGATCGGTGCTTCGATCACCGCGTCGCGTTTGACATCGCCCCACGCCAATGCCTGATATTCGCGCGACACCGTGCGTGCCGCCAGTTGCCGTACCAGATCAATGTGCGCCGCTTCGTTGCGCGCCACCACCATCAGTCCGCTGGTTTCTTTATCGAGACGGTGAACAATACCGGCGCGCGGCAGTTGCGCCAAACCGGCGTCGTAGTGCAACAGCGCATTCATCAGCGTACCCTGCGGGTTGCCCGCGCCGGGATGAACGGTAAGTCCTGCCGGTTTATTGATCACGATAAGTGATGCGTCTTCATACACCACATTGAGCGCAATATCTTCCGCGCGCGCCTCGCAGTCAACTTGCGGCGGTTCGACGATGCGAATGGTTTCGCCACCGTTCAGGCGCGTTTTGGGCGGTTGTTGTTTGCCGTTGACCGTGACCACCCCGGCGTCGATCCACTGTTTCAATCGATTGCGCGAAAGTTGCGGGAACACACGCGCCAGCACCTGATCCAGACGCAAACCGGCACAATCGTCTGAGACAATAAACGTTTTCGGAAAATTCGGCGGTAAGGTCATGAGCTTCAATGTGTGGGTATAATGGCAGATGGGATCAATTCAGTTGACATAATCATGATGTTCAAAGCACGTCTTTACTCTGTCGTTACCCTGCTGTTTTGCGTGGCGCTGATCGGTTGCAGTTCGATGGAAATCCGCGAGGAAACGTCTGGCTGGTCGGCTGAACGCATTTATCAGGAAGCGCACGGCGCCATGGCTGAAGGTAATTATACGCGTGCCGTCAGCCTCTTCGAAAGCCTTGAAGCGCGCTATCCGTATGGACGTTACGCACAGCAAGCGGTTCTCGAATCGGCGTACGCCAATTTCCGCATGAAAGAAACCGATGCCGCGATCGCCGCCTGCAATCGCTTCATCCGCCTTTATCCGAACCACCCCAGCGTTGACTATGTGTATTACCTGAAGGGTTTGGTCTATTTTCGTGAAGATTTGGGTATTTTTGGCTATATCTACGAGCAAGATTTATCCGAGCGCGATCCGCATTCGTTGAAAGAATCATTTGACGCGTTCAAAGAGTTGCTTGATCGCTTCCCGGATAGTCGTTACGCCGAAGACAGCGAATACCGCATGACGTATCTTGCCAACGCATTGGGGATGCACGAAGTACACGCCGCCCGTTATTACTACAATCGCGGCGCTTATCTTGCCGCCATCAACCGCGCAGAAGCTTCTTTGGTGGAACATCCGATGACACCATCGAACGAAGAAGCGCTGGGGCTAATGGTTGCGAGCTACGAAAAACTCGGTATGGATGACCTCGCAGCAGATGCACGTCGTGTTCTCGAAGCATCGTTCCCGGAAAGCGTGTGGATCAACGGTCCGCCGAGAGAGAAACCGTGGTGGTTGTTCTGGAAGTTCTGGTAGTCAGGAATCAGATGACAGGTATCAGAATAAAATTCAAAATGCTTCTGATAAAAGCAGCCGCATAAATGAAACCACTTTTCCTTATTGTAATGGGCACTGTCATGAAAACACATACAGTCTGCAATCGTTTTTTCAAAAGTACGTTCACGGTAATCGCTCTGCTGTTTACCGCCATTGGCACCTCGGTTTTTTGTACCTATGCAGTCGCTGATGTTTCAATTGATTCGGATGCGAAAGCAGGGCTCTATCTGCAAGAAACCAACCCTGCAGCGGCGGCGCCATCCCTCGTCAACTCGACGGACGACATCTCCATTCTGAACGCGTCCGATGCGATCTATTCGACCCCCAGCTTCGGTATGCGTCTGGACACCCAAAGCACCAGCGGAGGCACGCTGACCTACGACAAACCCAACGGCACCATCACCGTAAACCGCAGCGGGAACGGAACACTCAATTCACAAATCATGGCCTCCCCATCCTCCAGCCCACCAGGTTCAGGCGACGTCACCGGAACGGGTTTTTCGGCCGGAGTTTATGGCCTGAGCCTCAACGGCGGAACGCTGACACTCAATGTCACGGGAATCGGCATCAACATGAATGCCAGTCATTCCGCAGGCATCGGGGCTTATGCGGGCGGAAGCAACCCGGCCCATGTCGTCGTCAATTCCCTGAACGGAAGCAGCAACATCAGTCGCATCGTTTCTCGCGGATATAACGCAGACGGCATGAATATTCTCAACGAAACGGTCGGCGGCAGCGTTACTGTGAGGCAGGAAGGCGACATTGACATTGCCTACGCTCAGCAGCACGGCGTTCCGTCCGGGATGACTCCGATCGACGGGATCTATGCGCAGCAAGTGGGGGCGAACGGCACCGCCACAGTATATGCAAGCGGAAACATCGATATCGACACCGGCTCGGACATCAATGCCGGGGCAAGAGGGATCGCCGCTTCTACAAACAATGGAGGAAACACGCTCGTTCAATACAACAATGTGAACGGACATATCAATGTCACCGGGGATAATACCGGCGGACATGTCGGAATAAACGCTTACACCACAGGTGCCGGGAACAATGCCATCATTCAGGTAGTCGCTGCCAATCAAATTTTCGTCAAAGGCGATGGCGGAAACAATCACGCGTTGATCGCTCAAACGGGCAACAACGGCAATGCAACCATCGAAGTCCATGCTGCAAATCTGATCCAGGCGAGTACGACCTCTACAACCAGTTCCGTCAACGCCATCCTAGCTAGCGCCAACGGTGCGGGAAATGCCAGCATTACCACACAGGCGACACAAGTCGTCGCCGAAGGCAGCAATTCCTACGGTATCCATGCGACGACCAGTTCGGGAAAAGCGACGGTCGTTGCCGCGGGAACGATCCAGGCGAGCGGCGACGGTTCTTACGGCATACGGTCCAACAGCGGTTCCGGTTCCAATGAAATCACACTCCTTGACGACACGGTCGTCCAGGGCGGTCGCGGCGCAGGAGGCGGCGTACAACTGGTCTCCGCCATCGGAACCGTTTCCACACTCACCGTCGGCAGCGGCGCGCATATCTCGGCAGAAAGCGACAAGGCCGTCGAGAGAACGGGGTCGGGCGGAACGGTATCAGTCAACAATGCCGGAACGATCGTCGGTTATTCCACGTTGCCCGGCAATGCGACTTTCAATAATCAGGGGACACTGTCGTTGCAGAATTTCGGCACCGGCAGCAAAAACGTCATCGTCAATCAGATCGGCGACAGTGGAAGTACATTCAACAATGCAGGCAACATCTTTTTCAGTGACCAGAATCTGGACGGCACCAACACCGCGGCGATTTTCAATGTCACCACATTCAGCAACGATCTCTACGGGCTCATTGATCTGACCGCCAAAAACATTCTTGGCTCCTATACGTTGGCAAACGACATGATGACTATTAATGGAAACTACGTTGCCAACGGCGGTACACTAGCACTTGACACCAATTTCAGCGCCAACACATCCGATTTCCTGCAAATTCAATGGCACCCTTTCGTCAACCAGTCCTGATACGCTGGATATCAATATGATCGGTTCAGCTTCAATAGGTACGGAGATCCCCATTGTTGGCGTTACAGACGGGCAGACAGCATCATTGTCTACGGCCTTCGAATTGAAACCGTCGTTGACGCCGTTTTTAAGCTACGGTGGATGTTCCGTCAATGCGAATCAGGGCTGTCTGAAAGTCTTGGCGCGCTTTCCAAGTCCCGTCGTCGGTACACCTATCCCGGTATTCTCATCATGGGGGATTCTTGGACTAATCATTGGCTTGCTGTTGATTGTCGCTCGGTGCAGGAGATTCAGGACAGGACTCCGATTTCCGTTTTAGAGAATGTTTGGGGTTGAAGTAGATTAACATAATGCTAATCTACTTCAACCCCTCTTTATTAATGAAAACAACTATATTAGATCACCCAAATACAGACAACCCTGTGCTCTTCTTGAGCACCAAAGATAGCAACAATGCGACCACACAACACACTGCCGCCAGTGCGAAAATCGCCATCAGGCCAAAGTGATCTCCAAGCACACCACCGAGCGCCATGCCCGCACCGATACCGCTGACCACGCACGTTGATGACCAAGTGAATGCTTCGGCGGTGTAGCGCTCCGGCGCGTAATCGGTCACCATCACCGTCAACACCGTCAGCGATGGCGCTACCATCATCCCGGCGAAGAGCGAGCACAATAACAACCAACCCGGAACCATCGCCAGCATATGCAGCGTTGTGAAAACGAGAAGTGCTGCCAGAAGAATGGGAAGAATTTTTTCGTTGTGCGTACGGATGCGCAAACCACCATAAACAATGCCACCTGTCGCACTGCCAACGGCTGAAAACGCAATCAAGATGCCGCCCCAGAATTCTTTCCCGTATCCTGTGGCGAAAGTCGGGTAAGCCAATTCCAATGTGCCGAGCGCCATCATCGTGGCAAAAGAAATCGCAAATGTCCACAACAGCTTGGGCTCGGTGAGCGGCCCTAATAATCGGCGCTCGATTGTCCGATCATGTTTGACGTAATGCCCCGCACCGGACAACAGGAATAACGGCACCGCCAATGTCGCGCAAAAAGCCGTTAATGCAAAGGCGGCGGTCGGTGATGAGAAAATCAATATCAGCGCGATCAGCATCGGCCCGGTGACGAAATTTAACTCAGTCAGCACAGTATCAAATGAAAATGCCGTTTGCCGCAAATCAGCGGCATTAAAGCGATAACGCCAAACCGCGCGCGTCAACACCACAATCGGCGGACAAAACAGTCCGGCGAGAATCATACACACCGTCATCAATGAATTTGGCAAACCCCAAGATGGAAACCATGCGGGCAACAACATTGCCCACAATGCAAGCGGATGCACGATGGCGGTTATCCATAATAATAGTTTGGCGCCATAGCGATCGATCAAACGACCACCAATCGGTGCGGCAATGGACATCGATACCATGTAAATGCCGACATGACCACCGGCGAATGACAACGAATCCAGAACATGATGCAAATACATCAGGATTGCCAGCGACATCATGCCGATTGGCATGCGCGCAAAAAACGACGTCAACAGAATGCGGCTGACGTTTGGCTGGCGTAAAAAAACCTTATAGCGATCGAGCGCCTGATATAAAGCCATGATGGATGATTAATTCAGTAAATGACCCGTGCGTTTTCGATGCCGGGCAAAGCCTTGAGCCCATGCAGGAGTTTTTCTTGCGGGCACACGCGCCATGTATCATTCATCAAAATCACGCCCTCGGCAACCTCGTTGCGGTAATCAATGATGACGGGCACGGCAGGTTCTTCTTTGTCCGTGGCTGAGAAGCGCCGTAAAACCTCCAGCAGCTTTTTCGGCGATGCGGTTGCGTTGCAGGCAATGCGCAAACGCTTGGCCTTGATGCGGCGAATCGTATCAATGTCGTACAATTTATCGGTGATGATGCGCAGACTTTGCTCTTCTTCGCTCTGATGGCGCACGGCAATACGCACTTCGGCAATGACCAGACGATCCTCTTGCAGCAGCGCACGCGCGCCATCAAAGGCTTCGTTGTACACCATCATTTCGACAGCGCCCTGATCGTCGTCAAGCGTCACAAACGCCATCTTGCCGCGACGGCTCGATTGCACGCGCAACGACGTCACGATGCCCGCGATCAGCACATGTTCTTGCTTCGGTTTCAGCGACGACAACGATGCCGCAACCAAAGTCGATAATTCTTCGCGATATTGATGATACGGGTGTCCACTCAGATAAAAACCCAAAACCGATTTTTCCTGTGCCAAACGTTCTGCATCGCTCCACGGCGCAACCTCGGCGAGCAATGCTTGTGTTGGCAAGGCTTCCTCGGAAAAGAGTGCCGACTGCCCCGCATTGGCGCTGGCCTGATCAGCGGCCTCCATAGCCAACGGCGCCGATGCCAATAATGAAGCACGATTTTTTTCCAGCACATCCAACGCGCCGCCGCGAATCAGCGCCTCGGCAACGCGACGATTCATGTGTTGACGATCAACGCGTTGACAAAGATCGAATAAATCGCGAAACGCGCCATCTTGGTTCCGCACATTGGCAATATCATCAACTGCCTGTTTTCCCGTCCCCTTGATCGCGCCCAAACCGAAACGCAACGTCTGCGCATCAACCGGCTCAAAATACCACGTCGACGTGTTGATGTCCGGCGGCAAAATCATCAAACCGCGCGCCGCAGAGTCGTCGTAGAACAGTTTGACTTTATCACTGTCGTGCATCACCAGCGACAAGTTGGCCGCCATGAATGCCGCCGGATAATGAACCTTGAGGTACGCCGTTTGATAAGCAATCAATGCATAAGTTGCCGCGTGCGATTTGTTGAATCCGTAATCGGCAAACCTTTCCATCAAATCGAAAATCTGATGCGCGGTTTCGCGCGGCACCTGATTTTTTTCCGCACCTTTCAGGAAAATTTCTCGATGCGCCGCCATCTCTTCAGCTTTTTTCTTGCTCATCGCGCGGCGCAACAGATCCGCACTGCCCAGCGAATAACCGCCGATGAGCTGCGCGATTCGCATCACCTGTTCCTGATAAATCATGATGCCGTAGGTTTCACCGAGGACGCTCTGCATGCGCGGATCGAGATATTCCACGGTTTGCCGACCGTGTTTTCGCTCGATGTAATCGGGAATCAGCGCCATCGGACCGGGGCGATACAACGCCACCAACGCGATCAAGTCTTCCAATCGACTGGGATGCGCACGCACCAGAAGCTCGCGCATGCCGCGCGATTCAAACTGGAACACTGCCGCCGTGTCACCCTTGCTCAACAAGCCATACGTCGCTGCGTCGTCGAGCGGAATATCTTTCAGCTCAATCGTTGCGTCCGGATCGAGCTTGCGCACATATTTTAAGGTCCAATCCAGAACGGTTAGCGTCGCCAAACCGAGAAAGTCGAATTTGACCAGCCCTGCTGCTTCAACATCGTCCTTGTCAAACTGCGAGACCGCTGCATCCGCACCCGGTTGAATATAAAGCGGACAAAACTCCGTGAGCTTGCCCGGCGCGATCAATACCCCACCCGCGTGCATGCCAATATTACGTACCAAGCCTTCAAGTGACCCGGCAAGTTTCAGCAGCTCGCGCACTTCGACTTCACTTTTTTCGCGCTCGGCGAGTTGCGGTTCCAGCTTCTTCGCTTCTTCCAGCGTCATTTTGTTGCCGGGCGAAAACGGGATCAACTTGGAAATAACATCGCAAAAGGTATAAGGCAAATCGAGCACACGCCCGACATCGCGCACGACGCCTTTCGCCGCCATCGTGCCGAACGTCGCAATTTGGGAAACACTGTCGGCGCCATACTTATCGCGCACATAGTCAATAACTCTGTCGCGTTTTTCCTGGCAAAAGTCAATATCAAAGTCCGGCATTGACACACGTTCGGGATTGAGAAAACGCTCAAAGAGCAAACCGTAACGCATCGGATCCATATCGGTAATGCCGAGACAAAACGCAACCAGCGACCCCGTTCCCGATCCGCGCCCCGGCCCGACGGGCACTTCGTTTTCTTTGGCCCAGCCGATGAAATCCGCCACGATCAAAAAGTAGCCCGAGAAGCCCATCTGCACGATGGTTTTCAATTCGAATTCCAAACGCTCCTGATATTCTGTTTTTTTCTCTTCTCGTTCTCGCTCGTCGCCGTACAGTTCATCGAGCTTTTGCGTCAGCCCTTGTTGCGCCTGCGCGCGCAAATAATCATCGACGCTGATCCCGTCCGGCGTCGGGAATACCGGCAACTGCGGTTTGCCCAATTCGATCGTGACATTGCAGCGCTTTGCCAGTTCGACCGTGTTGGTCAACGCTTCGGGAAGATCGAAAAACTTCTCCGCCATCTCTTGTGACGAACGAAAATATTGCTGCTCGGTAAAGTGATGAGGGCGACGCGCATCGGAAAGCGTATGTCCCTCGGCGATACACACGCGCGCTTCGTGCGCGATGAAGTCTCCCTCTTTCAGAAACTGAATCGGATGCGTCGCCACCACCGGTAAATCCATCTTGTTCGCCAACGCAACACACGCTGAAACCAATCCCTCTTCTTCATCGGCGTGTTCCGCACCGCGATAACGCTGCACTTCGAGGTACAGCCGGTCAGGAAAATGTTGTTTCCACTCGTCCGCCAGTTGCTCGGCAAGCGTGTAATTGCCCTGCACCAACGCGTCACCGATATCGCTGCTGTGCGCGCCAGACAACACGATCAGTCCTTCGCCGTACGTAAAAAGTGTTTCCTTGTCAACGCCGACCTGTCCATGATGTTCTTTTTGTTGTTGATACGCTAGTGTCAGCAATTCACACAGGTGCAGATAACCAAGACGCGATTGCGCCAGCAACAGTACATGGTACGGCGCCGTGCGCGACTGATCGCGCATCACGCCAATTTCCGCACCGACTATCGCCTTGACACCTTTCTTTCGCGTCTCCTTGTAAAACTTGATCAAACCGAACAGGTTATTGGCGTCAGTGATGGCCAACGCAGGCATGCCGTATTCGACCGCAGCGTCCGCCGCCTGTTCAATGCGTAAAACGCCATCCACCACTGAATATTCACTGTGGCAGCGTAGATGAACAAAAGCGGGAGCAGAAGAATTCACAGCCAAATTGGGTAAGAGAATGTTAATATTCCACAATCAAAACAATACAAAGAGGTTGCGATGAAATTCATCCGCCAGTTTGCTTGCTTGTTATGGGCGTGCGCTATTTTAACAGTGCTCGCTGGTTGTGCGGGTACACCGCCAAAATATACAACGCCAGAAACGCCTCCAACCGCATCCCAATCAGAAGAAACCATGCCGGTCGGGGAAGCGGTTCCACCGATCATCACAGAAGAAGAGACGGAGCTGAAAAAAGAACCGCCGCGCCCGAAAATCAATCTGACCGGCTTTCCGCTCCCTTATCGGCAGGGCTATCATGATGGTTGCGCCAGCGCGCAAGGAACAGAGCAGAAAAACGAGGGACGCTTTGCCAAAGACGCCGATTACCGGCTCGGATGGTTGGACGGTTTTTCGTTATGCCAACCGAAAGAATGATGGATATTGTTGACGCGCTGTTTGTCGTCGATGTTATGATAAGCGGCGAACGGCAACGCGCGCCGTCACAATAACAGTCACCAATGGAGGGAGCGATTATGTCAGCATGGGTCTTTTGGTGGATTCTGGCATTGATCTTGATCGGTGCCGAAATGCTTACCGGTTCTTTTTATCTGTTGGCGCTCGGCGTCGCGATGGTCGCGGGCGGGCTTGTTGATTTTTTCGGTGGCAGTCTGCTTGTGCAGTTCGTCACCACCGGCATCCTCGGTTCCTCGGGCTGTTTTATGGCTTACTATTATCAACAAGCCAACAAAAAAAAGCATAAAGTACAAATGGAGTTCGATCTTGGACAACGTGTTCAGGTATTGAAATGGAACGACGATGGTTCAGCGCGGGTTTTTTACCGCGGTTCGCAATGGGATGCCATCGCAGCCACGCCGCAAACACCGCGCAACAAAGAAATGATCATCGTGAAAATGCAAGGTTCCGTATTGGTACTTGGCGAAAATCAAATGCGGGAAACGTCATCATAATTCTGAACAGGAGCAAAAAATGGATTTAAGCCTTTTGAATACCGTTGGTTTTATTTTTCTCATCGCAGCAGGCATTTTAATTTATCGTGCCATTCTGATTGTTCCACAGCAACGCGCCTATGTTATTGAGCGCCTTGGTCGCTTTATTGCCGTAAGCAAACCCGGCCTTAATTTCATTAATCCATTTTTTGATCGCGTCGCCTATCGCCACGATCTGCGCGAAATTCCATTGGATGTGCCATCGCAAATTTGTATCACGCGCGACAACACGCAGTTGCAAGTGGATGGTATTTTGTATTTTCAAGTGACTGATCCCAAGCTTGCTTCATACGGCTCTTCAAATTACGTTATTGCGATTACACAACTCGCGCAAACCACACTGCGTTCGGTCATCGGGCGCATGGAACTCGACCGTACCTTCGAAGAACGCGATCAAATCAATGCCACGGTTGTCGCCTCGCTTGACGAAGCCGCATTGAGTTGGGGCGTGAAAGTCCTGCGTTATGAAATCAAAGACTTGACGCCGCCGAAGGAAATTCTCCGTGCGATGCAACAGCAAATTACCGCCGAACGCGAAAAACGTGCGGTGATTGCGACTTCCGAAGGTAAAAAGCAAGAACAAATCAACCACGCAGTCGGTGCGCGTGAAGCCGCCATCGCTGAATCCGAAGGTGATAAACAGGCTGAAATCAATCGTGCGCAAGGTGAAGCGGCAGCGATTCTCGCCAAGGCCGAAGCTACCGCTACTGCGCTTCGTCAAATTGGTTCGGCAATCACTTCGCAAGGCGGTTTGTCTGCGGTTAACATGCAAATCGCCGGACAATACATCGACGCATTTGCCAACCTTGCCAAACAGAACAATACGTTGATCGTGCCGTCCAATCTTTCCGATCTTTCGGGGTTGATCGCGACAGCGACTACGGTTATCAAGAAAACCGATTAAGCGTTTTCGGTTATCTTGATTTTCTTCGTAATGCGGCGGTGCGCGATACGCACCGCCGCGATCGAGATCGCTTCTGATAGATTTTGTGATTGATGCGAAGTATTAATCTTTCCAAACAAAACGCTGCTTCTCTCCATTCAATATGGCTCTGCGACTTCTCGTCATTGAAGACAATCCCGATCTGATCGCCAACCTGTACGCTTTTCTCGAGCCGCTGGGATACGTACTGGATAATGCGCGCGATGGCGAATCAGGTTTGGCGCAAGCAGTCAGCGGCGACTATGATGCAATCATTCTTGACTTGATGCTGCCGCGTCTTGATGGATTGATTGTGTGTCGGCGCTTGCGTCATGAGTATTACACCACCACGCCAATTTTGATGTTGACGGCGCGGGACATGATTGAAGACCGAGTTCTCGGACTCAGGGAAGGCGCTGACGACTACCTGATCAAGCCGTTTTCATTATCCGAACTTGAAGCAAGAATCCAGGCGCTGGTGCGGCGTGCACACGCTAAACAAGCACCAAAAATATTGCACTGGAAAGATTTGAGTGTGAATATCCATCTGCCTCAGGCAGAGCGTCAGGGACATACGATTACCTTGACGCCGACCGAACATAAACTATTGCTGCGGTTGATTCGCTCTGCACCGGAAGTAGTGACACGGCAGCAGCTTGAATACGCATTATGGGGGGAAGATGTGCCTGAAAGCAGTGCCTTGCGCACGCATATTCACGACCTGCGCCGTCGTATCGACAAGAACTTCAATGAACCGCTGATCGAAACCATACACGGCATCGGCTTTCGCCTGCGTTGACCCACGGAATTTTCATGAACATCAAAACGCCGACATCGTTACGCACCCGGATCACGCTTTCATTCATATTGTTGACGGCACTGCTGCTCTTCATCATCTCCGTCCTGATCACCATCGGCTACGAAACATTGGAATATTATGTTTTTTCGGAGGGACTCAATTCCGAAGCGGAATGGATAACTACTTCCGTGGAACACGGAGTTACCCTGACGCTCCCCGAGGGAAGAAAACTCTTTGATGAAATGACGGTTCCCGAAGCGTATCGTCATCTTTCTCCCGGGTACCATGAAATCGAAATTTCCCATACTGAAGAGTGGCATCTCCTCGTCTTTACTGTGAATGACCGCCATTACTTTCTGATGCAAGACGGTTCGTATTATGAAAAACTCGAAACGTACATCAAAATTCTTCTTGCGGTTATTATTTTCATCAGCTTGGCAACGGCGCTTTGGGTAGGACGAATAACCGCTGCACGCGTGATTTCTCCGATTTCGCGATTAACGCATGCTGTCGAACAAAACGCCACACCCTTTCCATACCAATCCGCCTCTGACGAAGTCGGCATATTGTCGCGTGCGTTTTCCAAACACAGCGAAGAGTTGCAACATTATCTGCAACGTGAACAATGCTTTGTCGGTGATGCCAGTCATGAGCTACGCACACCGCTTGCGATCATTCTCGGTGCCGCTGAAATCATTGATCGCGACACCAAAGGTACACCTGAACTGAATCAAGTCGCCTCGCGTATTATTCGAACGGCGCGCGAAATGGACGAACAACTGACAACGTTGCTACTTCTTTCCCGAGCGCCGGAAACCATTGATACGCCCGATACCGACATCGTACCGATCATTCAGAATGCACAGGAGCGCTATCTGCCACTACTGGATGGCAAACCCGTTTCCGTGTCATTCACTCATCCTGATCAAGTTATGGTGCGCGGACGCCCCGAGTTGATCGGCAGCGTGATCCAAAACATTCTGCACAATGCCTGTCAATATATCGAGCGTGGCGAAATTCATATTACGCTAACTGCTGATGCATTGACGATACAGGACACAGGCCCCGGATTACCCGCAAGTATTAATCTGGAGCGATTTGAACGTTTTTCGCATGACACCTCCGAGCATGGCGAAGGTCTGGGGCTTTCAATCGTTCAGCGCATCGTGACGCATCTTGGCTGGCGCATGAAAGTCAGCACCGGACGCGAAGGAACTTCTTTCACCATAACCTTCGCACAATCGTAACGATGTTCATGAAAAACATAGACAAATCAATAACATAACAAGATCGGCCTTCTTAACACTTTCTTAACGCGGGCCCGGAAATAATCATGGTAATTTCCACGATTGTTCCAAGCCATGTCGCATTTTCCAAAATTACGAATCACCAGCTTGCAACTCGTCCTGATCATGTCGCTTTATTTTGCGACCATCGGCAACTTCGCTCTGTGGCGATTTGTCTCGGGGCTGGTAACGCCACATGATTTTCACAGTTTTCTTTTTGTTCTGTCGCTTCCCCTCACGCTCTTTCTGCTTCTCGATCTGTTCTTTTCTCTGTTCGCCTGGCCTTATTTACGCAAGCCGGTTTTCATCCTCCTGACTCTCATCAGCGCAGGGTGCGCTTACTTCATGGTCAACTATAACGTTGTGATTGACCGCGGTATGGTTCAGAATCTTTTCGAAACCAACTACGCAGAACTGTCTTCATATTTTTCGTGGTCGCTGTTTCTTTTCATTGCTGTCACAGCGCTGATACCGGTATTGTTTTTATTGTGGGTACGGTTCAAGCCAACGCCAAACATCACGACCTGCGTTGATGCTTGGTCGACCAATCTTCTGTTTTCGTTTTTTATCCTGATTTTCATTGCATTGTCGTTCTACAAAGATTACTCGTCATTGCTGAGAAACAATAGGGTCATCACCGATATGACGCTTCCGGTCAATTACATCAGAGCGACGTACAGCTATGCTCGACATTACAATGACTCAGAACAACTCTATCCGACAGCCATCGGCGAAGACGCGGTTCGCGTTATACCAACGTCTGCAAATGCGCGCCCGAAACTGTTGGTTATCGTCGTCGGCGAAACAGCTCGCAGTAAAAACTTTTCCCTCAATGGCTATGACCGGTTAACGAATCCGTTTCTGTCACAACGGCAAGATATCATCAGTTTTCAAAATGTTTCCTCATGCGGAACCGCAACGGCAATTTCACTTCCTTGCCTGTTTTCCAGAATGTCGCGGCGCACGTATAACGAAGCCGAGGCAAAAAAAGAAGAAAACCTCTTGGATATCTTGCAACGCACAGGGATCGACTTATACTGGAGAAACAATAACAACGGCGGCTGTAAAGGCGTATGCAACCGAATTGCGTACGATGATATGCCCAAGACCAAAAACAAGACATTCTGCAAAAATATCGACGGCACCTGCTACGACGATATTTTATTGTCCGGGCTGGATGAAAAAATTCAGAATATGAATGGAGACGCCGTTATCATCTTGCATCAATTGGGAAGCCATGGCCCGACTTATTTTGCGCGCTATGAACCGCCCCGGGTTTCTCGGAGGCTCCACCTTTTGAGAGAATGGAGCTTATGA
>DAISYG010000003.1:0-58579 GCA_036825435.1 Casimicrobiaceae bacterium
TCACGGCTTCCACCGTCAGTTTAGCAGGATGACACAGTTCAGATTACAGACTCAATCCCGCCGCCCCGACCAATTCATTCGATGCGCTAAGCTGATCTGTCAAAAAGAAGCAAACCAGCAGTGGTATGCGATACGAAAAGCGTATACTGCAAACAATGACGAAAAGATCAACGAGGTATGAGCATGTTCAAAAAAATTTTATCGACTTGTTTTCTGATATTTGTTTTTGTTGCAACCAGCCATGCGCAAAGTCTTTTTACGGGCAAGGCAGAACAAAAACCACTTGAGGTTGCACTGGCGTTTTTGCACAAAGAGTTGCCCGATGGTTACGCAGAAGGAAAGCAGATAACCACCATCAGTCAGGAGCCTTTTTTCTGCAAATGCGAGCACGAGCACGGAGCACAAACCAAAATCACATTCACGGTTGATGGTCTTGCCGACGACAGCGTCAAGGCGCGGAAACACGTTCTAATCCTGGAACAAAAGCCCAGCCAACCTTGGCAAGTCATGAAACAGGACACAACTTGGGCGTGTTGGCAAGGGCGCGGGCATGCTGATTTTTCAGACGAGCCTTGCGTTTGACAACATCCCGAACAAGACTGTTTTCTCCGTAGCCTCAAAATAATCACCATATCCATCGTTTCACGGTAGCCAAAAGCCGAAAATTTGGCTACATTTCGATATGTATTTTTATATATAGCGAATGGTTGTTCAAGATCCGTTGAAAAACTGCTGCGTGGACGACAGCGCACAGCCCACGCCATGCCGGACTCAACTTCCATACAAGGACGAATTCCAGCACAACCATTGTGAAACCAAGAGATTGATTGATGAGAAAAATAGCGATTTACGGCAAGGGTGGCATAGGAAAATCAACCACAACCGCCAACCTCGCCGCAGCCTGGGCGCAACAGGGATTGACGGTCATGCAAATCGGCTGCGATCCCAAGTCGGATTCCACCACGTTGTTGATGAACGGAAAACGCATTCCCACGGTGCTGGACATGATCCGCGCCAAAGGCAGCGAGGCAGTCGTTCTCGATGATATCGTGTTCCGGGGTTATGGCGGTTCGTTGTGTGTTGAAACCGGTGGCCCGTTGCCGGGCGTAGGCTGTGCCGGGCGCGGCATCATCGCTGCTTTTGAAAAGCTGGCCGACCTGAACGCATACGAAATCTACAAGCCGGATGTTGTCCTTTATGATGTGCTGGGCGATGTCGTGTGCGGTGGTTTTGCCATGCCTCTGCGCGGCGATTACGCAGACAGCGTGTTTATCGTCACCTCGGGCGAAATGATGGCGATGTACGCCGCCAGCAACATCGTGAAGGCGCTGGAAAACTTCAAGACCCGAGGCTATGCGCGCTACGGCGGATTGATCCTGAACCGCCGCAACGTGGACAACGAATCCGAACTGGTGCAAAAACTTGCCGAGGAAACCAACAGCAGTATCGTCGCGGATATCCCACGCTGCCATGAGGTACACGATGGCGAACGTCAGGGGAAAACCGTCATGGAAGCGTTCCCCGATTCACACGCGGCAACATGCTACCGCAACCTCGCCGCCAGCATCATGGAAGCTTGCCATGCATAGCGAGATTCCACGCACAACGCTGGCCTATCTGTCACCGATGCGGGATCGCGCCAAAACGGTTTTCCGGGTTCCGCAAAGCCACAGCCTGCACATCGCACCTTCGGCATGCAATCGACGCAACGTATTGTCGGCCTTCCGGAACGAGGACAAAGAGAATATCTCGTGCCTCAACATCACCGAAGAAGATGTTGTTTCGGGACATTATGAAAATATTATTGGCGATGCCGTTGATGATCTCCTTGAGGTTTTGACACCGCGACCACGCATCTTCCTGTTGTACTTCAAGTGTATTGACGACTTCCTGGGCACGGATGAAGAATCGTTGCTGAACGGATTGCGCCAACGCTTTCCCGACCTTGCCTTTGTCGCCTGCCACATCAACCCGGTCGCACTGGACGGCAAGATCATGCCCGGCATGTTGCTGCAAAGCCGTTTGTACAGTTTTCTCGAAAAGAGTATAGAGCGCGATAATGGCGTCAACCATGTCGGCGGCTTTGTTCCCATTCCGCCGCAGTGCGAAATTCATGAACTGTATCGGCAACTGGGCATAGGCCCCATCCGTTCGCTGTTCACCAGCACAACCTATGAAGACTACAGCGCGATGGCGAAAAGTCGGTTCACGCTGGTAACGTCACAAATGGCGGAACTGGCGGCACAGGAAATGGAAAAGAACGCCGGGGTTCCTTATTGTCTTTGCTACAACACATTCAACCCGGAAGATATCGTCACCAACTATCGGCGCATCACGGATATTCTTGGTGAACCAGCGTGCGATTTTAACGATGCCTGCGAGAAAGCTTATATCGATATCAAATACACCTGCGATGTTTTGGACGGTATCCCGCTGATCCTCGGACATTCCATTCCTGGCCGTACCTTTCCATTAGCACGTTTGTTGCTCGATAACGGCTTCAACCTGAAGCTTGTTTTTGCCTCACGTATTTTTGATATTGATCGCGCAGATCATGAGTGGCTGAAGAAAAATCATCCCGAGGTTCGCATTGAACGCGGCGGCACCTACGAACATCTGCTGGGTGGCGGCGAATCCGAGCGCAAGACGCTGACACTCGGCTATGAATCCGCGCAGGTTTTACGTACTGATCATGTCATCGACTTCATGCGCGATGAAGGGATGTTCGGTTTTTATGGCCTGCATCGCCTGCTGGAAATGATGCGGGAAGCCGTGGCGGAAAAAATCAACTGGCAGGAGCGCCCGATCCCCGGACGCAACCCAGGGGCGTGACATGGGTAAGCTTGCGATCTATCTGCCGCCCTTTTCCAGCGATTACGCAGGTGTCTGTTCCACGCTGTTCGATTTCAACAGCCTGATTGCGATCAACGACGGACATTGCTGTACCCAGAATTACGTCGGTTACGACGAGCCGCGCTGGAACAAAACGATGAAAACCACGCTTTGCACCGAGCTGCGCACGATCGACGCAGTTTTTGGCAACGACAAACTGGTGGTGAAGCGGGTGTCGGATGCCGCAGATTCACTGGAACCCGATTTCATCGCCGTTCTGGGTAGCCCCGTTCCGGCGATCATCGGCATGGACATGCACGGCATCGCTCTGGAAATCGAAGAACAATGCACGGTTCCAACGTTTGGTTTTGATACCACCGGCTTCAACTACTACGATAAAGGTATGGCGATGGCCGCGCTGGCGCTGTTCAAACGCTATGCGAAAGACGCCGATACCAAGCTGCCCGACAGTATCAACATACTGGGGATGACGCCGCTGGATTACACGCATACCGATAACGGTGAAACGCTGCGACAAATGTTGTGCGATGGCGGCTTTCGGGTATTGGGCAGCTTTTTCATGGGCACCACCCTGCAACAGGTTCGGGATGTGGGCAAAGCCGCGATCAATATTGCGGTATCCGCTGGCGGCCTGGCGCTGGCCAAATACCTGCACCAACGCTTCCAGACGCCGTACATCGCAACGACGCCGATGGGCACAAAGCATGGACAACATGTTCTGGCGCGGCTGCACGATGCGCTTCATGACGACAGTGGTACGTCGGATAATCCGTCACCCGAAAAAGCGCCATCCTCACAAAGCGCATTACTGATCGTCGGTGACCAGATCGTCGCCAATGCATTGCGTGAAGCCCTGTACTTTGCCGGGTGCGATTGTTCCATCGACATTGCGAGCTTCTTCGGCATGGTGTCAGATCTCCGCGCCCCCCATGATCACACGCTCAACAGCGAAAAAGACCTCATCAAGCTTTTGCGCAGCGGCACTTATTGTGGCGTGGTGGGCGATCCCCTGATCGAACTGATTCCCGGCGTGGACAAGCTTGAGCACTTCAAGCTGCCCCACCCGGCCGTTTCGAGCCGCCTGTTCTGGAACAATGCGCCGGTGTTCGCCGCACATGATTTTGACACATTCATTGACGATATTGTTCGTCGGTCGAAATCGTTCGATAAAGAAAATATGAAGTAGCCCATGACACAAAACGTTGAGCACAATCCGGTAAAATAAACATTTCTACGTTATCGGGTTGGCTCGTTTCATGCCGCGTTTTTTTTCTGAAGAATCACTCGCTCATTTGTCTATTGATACAGAATGGCGTTTGTCGGAAGCCGTGTTTCATCACGCCGTGCGCGTGTGTCGTTTGCGCGTGCAGGATCCGATCACGTTATTCGATGGTAGCGGCGCGCGCTGGCAAGCGACGATAACACACATCGATAAACGCGGCGCGACGGTGAAGGTAGATGAATATATCGAAGCTGCTGCGTCGAATTCCTTTTTGTTGACGCTGGCGTTGCCGATGATCGCGGCGGAACGAATGGATTGGGCGCTGCAAAAGGGAACGGAGCTTGGCGTGCATGTTTTTCAACCGGTGTACGGTGTCCGCAGCACTCGCTTGACCAGCGAGCGCGAAGAAAAGCGACAAGCGCATTGGCGCAAGGTGTTGATCGCGGCGTGCGAGCAGTGCGGGCGCGATACGTTGCCGGAATTGAAAGCGCCGATCACGATGGCAGAAGCGCTTGCGTCATTTGATACGAATGCGCTGCGCGTGTTGTTGGAGGCGAGCGCGGAAAGCGGGTTATCGACATTGTTGGCGCAGAGGTCGGACGAGGCGCACAAGACGGCGGTGCTGTTGGTCGGGCCGGAAGGTGGACTGACCCGCGAAGAAGTCGAATCAGCGCAGCGGCATCATTGGCAAACGGCGCATTTGGGGCCGCGTATTTTGCGTGCGGAGACGGCGGCGGTGGCTGCGGTAACGTTGGCGCAGGCGGCGTTGGGTGATCTTGGGGAAATTTGACTGTCTTGATCGTGCTATGCTTGGCGCTGTCTGATTGTTAGGCGGAGAAAAAAATGCCATTGAAAGAAACCATTACCGAGCACATGAAAGACGCCATGCGTCACAAGGAAACATTGCGGCTCGGAACCATTCGGATGCTGCTTTCCGAGATCAAGAAAAAAGAAATTGACACGCGCCAAGAGCTTGACGATAGCGGTGTGGTTGCCGTGGTTGAAAAAATGATCAAGCAGCGCAAGGATTCGGTCGAGCAGTATGAAAAAGCAAATCGGCAGGATCTCGCCGATAACGAAAAAGCGGAAATCGAAGTGTTGACGGCGTATATGCCGCAGCAACTTTCGGAAGCAGAGGTCGATGCGTTGATTGCCGAAACCATTCAGGAAACCGGTGCGCAGGGTGCAGCAGGGATGGGCAAAGTGATGGGTGTTTTGAAAGCGAAGCTTGCCGGGCGTGCAGATTTTTCGCAAGTGTCGGCCAAGGTTCGTGCGCTGTTGAACGGTTAATGCGCAATGCCTGATGTTTTTTCAATCGTGATGATGGCGTTACTGGCGGTGTTGCTGCTGTTGGCTATTTTTTTGGCGATGCGATTGTCTCGTCTGGCACGAGAAAACAGCGATGTGCGGACGCAGCTCGTTGCGTTATTGACGCAGAGCGGGCAGAGCGAGCGCGATTTGCGTCAGGATTTGGCGACCCAACGCAGCGAGCTTTCGGCGCAACTGCATCAGCAGGCGCAGACGGCGCAGTCGTATCAACAAGCGCAAACGGCACAGCAATTGCAGCAGTGGGAGCGTTTTGAAAAGCAGGCAGCGCAACTCACGAACAACACTGAACAAAAACTCGAACACATGCGTAAAGGTCTGGAAGAGCGGTTGGATGTGCTGCGCACGGATAACGCGCAAAAGCTCGAACAGATGCGCGCAACGGTTGACGAAAAACTGCAAACGACATTGGAAACACGCTTGGGCGAGTCGTTCAAGCAGGTGGCGGATCGTTTAGAACAAGTGCACAAAGGTTTGGGCGAAATGCAGACGCTTGCTGTTGGCGTCGGCGACCTCAAACGGGTATTGAGCAATGTGAAAACGCGTGGCAACTGGGGCGAGATTCAACTCGCAGCATTGCTGGCGGAAATTCTGACGCCGCAGCAATACGAAACCAATATCGAAACCCGATCGGGTAGCGGGCAGCGCGTGGAATTTGCCATTCGTCTGCCGGGGCGCAACGAAGAGCAGGCGTGTTGGTTGCCGATCGACGCCAAGTTTCCGCTTGATGACTGGCAGCGTTTGCAAACGGCGCTGGAAGCGGCGGATGTGAAGGGCGCGGAAGAAGCGCGACAGGCGTTGACCCGATTCGTGATTCAGCAGGCGAAGACGATTCAGGAAAAATACGTGCATATTCCATTCACCACCGAATTTGCGATTTTGTTCGTGCCGGTGGAAAGCTTATACGCCGAACTGATGGCGCGTCCCGGTCTGAGTGAACGGGTGCAACGTGAACATCGCGTGATGCTTGCGGGGCCGAGTAATCTGGCGGCGCTACTGAACAGTTTGCAGTTGGGTTTTCGCACGCTGGCGATTGAGAAACGTTCCAACGAGGTGTGGTTGGTGCTCGGTGCGGTCAAAAACGAATTTCAGAAGTTCGGCGGCATTCTGGAAAAAACGCGCATCAAGCTCGACCAGGCCGCGCAAACGATCAAAGACGCCGACGTGCGTACGCGGGCGATCACACGCAAGCTGCGTGAAGTGGAGTCGTTGCCGGAACAAAATAGCGGCGCGATTCTCGGTATTCCCGACCTTGTCGAAGACGACGATCACGACGCCACGCCATGACCCCGTTCGCGGCTTTTCGCCGATGGCGCGCACAATATCAACTGCAACGATACGCGATTCCTGATGCTCTGTGGAACGAGGCGTTTGGCGCATTGCCGTTTTTGCATGGCTGGCCAACGACGCGTTTGCAGAAACTGCGTGATCTGACAGTCTTTTTCCTGTGCGAGAAAAACATCATCGGCGCACACGATTTTCAGGTGTTGCCCTTTCATCGTGTCGTGGTTGCGATGCAGGCATGTGTGCCGATTCTGGAGCTGGGGTTGCGGCAGTACGATGCCTTTCAAACCGTTGTGCTTTATCCTGATGAATTCATCACGGGCGCGGAATGGGAAGATGAATTTGGCGTGGTTCATCAGGACGATGAAGCGATGATGGGCGAGGCGATGATGGGTGGCCCCGTTGTGCTGTCGTGGCCGGACGCGCTCGATCCGACGCGTGGCGCGGCACAGGAGGGCGATGCGGTGCCGCTGGCAAACGTTGTGATTCACGAGTTCGTCCACCAGATCGATATGCGCAACGGCGACGCCAATGGTTTTCCTGAACTTCCGGGGACGGTTCAGCCGGAGCGATGGAAGCAAGTATTTGCGGATGCCTACGCGGATTTTTCCGCGCGCGTTACCGCCGAAGAGGAGACCGAGATCGACCCTTATGCGGCGGAGTCGCCCGCCGAGTTTTTCGCGGTGATTTCGGAGACTTTTTTCGTCGCGCTCGAGATGCTGGAAACGCATTATCCTGATGTGGCGGCGCTGTTGATGGCGTTTTATCGTTACCGTCCCTGAGCGGGAAAAGATAAAAAAGTAAGGCGAAAAAAAACCCGCCAGGGAGGAGCGGGTTGATTAAAGGGAGGTTAAAATTTTATTATTTTGATTATGTTTCTTGTTCTTGTTAATCGGATAATTCTCGCTACCACGTTTTATCTACTCCAGATGTTCATTGCAAAACATTGTTGACTGGATTTGCTTGATGCATTATCTCTGAATACGTGTATCATTACTATAGCATGATGTAACATTTTATCATGCTGGTAGAATGTGTGCTCCTGAGTTACACTACCTTTATCTCATGGACCAAGTCGGGGTATGAAATGACAAAAACAAACGAACGTAGTTATCGCATATTGGTGATTGATGATGATCCGCGGTTACGCGATCTCTTGCAGCGCTACCTTTCCGAAAATGGATTGGAAACGATTACTCTCCCGGACAGTACGCAGTTGGAAAAAACCATGCAACGCTTTCCGCCGCACCTTGTGGTGCTGGACCTGATGTTACCGGGCGAAGATGGTTTGTCGATTTGTCGGCGGTTGCGGTCAACCTATGAGTCGGTGCCCATCATCATGTTGACAGCGCGTCGCGAAGAAGTCGATCGCATTGTCGGCTTGGAAATGGGCGCGGACGATTATCTCGGTAAACCGTTCAATCCGCGCGAATTGTTGGCGCGGATCAACGCGGTGTTGCGTCGCGCACCCAAACACGAACTGGCGGGCGCGCCAACCGATACGGGCACCTTGCCATTCGGGCCTTTCACACTCGATCTGGCGGCGCGAACCCTGACCGACAAAGATAAAAACGTTACACATCTGAGTACGGCAGAGTTTTCGCTGTTGCGCGTACTGGCGCAACATCCACGGCAACCGTTTACGCGGGAGCGTTTGTCGCTTTTGGCGCGCGGCAAGGATCACGATACCTTTGATCGTGCCATCGACATGCAGATTTCGCGTCTGCGACGGATGATTGAGCCCGATCCGGTGAACCCGCGTTATATCCAGACCGTGCGCGGTTTTGGTTACATTTATGTGCCGGAAGATCCATCCGAGGACGCCGAAAAAGAAAAAGCCAATAATAGCCAAACAGACAGCGAGACCGAAGCAACATCGTGAACAGGTTCTGGCCGAGCTCGCTTTTTGGCCGGCTATTGTGTCTGTTGGTTTTTTTGATTCTGCTGGTGCTGACGACATTGGTGTTGCTGTTTCAGTATGATCGTCAAAAGCTCCTAGTCAACCAGTTCGGCGAAACCAAGGTGATTCAATTGCAGGCGTTGCGTGCTGCGCTGCGCTCCAGTCTGCGTGCCGAGCGCCCGGCGGTATTGATGCGTTTCAGTCGGCAATTCAACGCACAGATTTTCGAGGAGCGGCGGCGTCCTTTATCGCGGGATGTTTCCCCGATTCCGTATCAAAGTTTTGGCGCTCCGGACACATCGATCAATATTCCGTATTTCGAGCAGGTTGTCCCGTCGCCGAATTCCCCGTTTGATCTGGATACTTCGCTTTCTCCGTTTCGCGGTGAACACCATCCGGGTCTGGAAGCGCGCGGCGCGTTTCTCGATCTGGAAAAATACATGAAAAAGATGTTGGGTGGTGATACCCAGATTCGTATTCAACCCGGGCGGCAATTGTTATGGGTACGATTTTCTGCGCAGGGAAACTATTATTGGGCAGGGTTTACGCTTCCTGAACAACCGCAGGCACACGATGTTTCATCGCGTGCTTTTTTCCTGTCGCTGATCATTATCGGCATGCTGGTGTTGTCGGCGTTTGCTTTTGCCCGCTATCTGACGCAACCTTTGTCCAAGCTGGCGCAGGCGGTTGACATGGTCGGGCGCGGAAAAACACCGCCGGCTCTTCCTGATATTGGACCATCGGAAGTTGTCGCGCTGAACCAGGGGTTCAACGCGATGACCAGGCGACTGCAACAAGTGGACAAAGATCGTGCGCTGTTGTTGGCGGGCGTTTCGCACGATTTGCGTACACCGTTGGCGCGTTTGCGATTGAGTATTGAGATTAGCGATATTGATGACAATGAACGCGATTTGATGATCGACGACATCGAATCAATTGACGGCATCATCGATCAGTTTCTCAATTTTGCCCGCAACGATAACCAGGGCAACACGAAGATGCTCAACGTCAACGCGATGATCGAAAGTTGCGTTGAACGTTATCGGCATTCAGGACACGATGTCCGCTTCACGCCGGACAGCAAGCTGCCGGAAATCATGCTGCGGCCGATTTCAATCGAACGGTTGACGACGAATCTGATCAATAACGCGTTGAACCACGGCAGGCCGCCCATCGAAATTTCGACCGGTCATAACAATAAAAATATCTGGATTGAGGTGATCGATCACGGCGATGGCTTTCCTCAGGAGGAGCGCGAGCGTCTGAAAGAGCCGTTCCAGCGAGCGTCGGAGGCACGTTCGACGATCGAGGGGCAACTGGGAGCGGGTCTGGGGTTGGCGATTGTTGACCGTATCGTTCGGCTGTACGGCGGAACCTTCGAATTGCTCAATGCGCCGCGCGGTGGCGCATTGGTGCGTATTACCTTGCCGCGGAAATTGAAAGATTGACAGGCGGCATACCTATTATTTCTTTTTCTTCTTCTTTTTTTTCTTTTTCTTGATTTTTACCAAGTAGCCACGACATTTTTTTCTGCCGCAGTGGCAACGATAATCTTTACGTTCTTTTTTGGTCAGTTTGCCGTCAACGGAAAGCTTGTAGTCGTATGAAATTTCATCGCCTTTTTTGATGTTTTTGATGGCTTGAATGAAAACGCGCCCTTTTTCGTCTTCGTAGGATTCCGCGTTGGGCTTGCATGAGTGGTTGATCCAGCGCGCGGCATTGCCTCTGACGCCACCGTTGATGACCATTCCATCGGAAAGTTCAAAGAAAAAGGTGTGCGCCGGGTTGTCCGGATCGCTGGGCGGCAATTCAAGCGCCTCATCCCAAGTCATCCTATCGCCCTTGTATTCGACGATGGGTGTTCCTTTTTTGATATCGGTGGCAGCGAATACGCCGCGACCATGAATCGGGGAATGGCGAACGATGTACAGTTTGCTGGTTTTTTTCTTTTTGGTGGTTTTGTTCATGATGTGCTAAGACAGAACGGTATTGAAGTGAGACAATACCACGTTATGAAAGTTCATGCAGAATCGCCATGGGGCTAAGCCGCTTTTCCACAAAAGTGATGGATGCGCTTGATGCGGGTTGGCAAATCGTCACACCGAACAATCGCTTGGCGCGACAATTATCGCGCGCTTATGGACAACGCCAGCTTGAGCAGCAACGCAAGGCATGGTCAGCGCCCACGGTGCTGCCGTGGACAACATGGCTTGATACCTTGTGGCAGATGCTTTCAGACCGCACGAATTTACCGCAGCGCATTCATCCATTGGTGGCGCGCATGCTTTGGGAAGAAGTCATCGAGAGCGATCAGCATATTTCGTTGCTGGCGCCTGCGAGGGCTGCGTCATTGGCGCAGGAAGCATGGCGCTTGCTGCATGAATGGCGCGCCGCGAACGAACCATCGCCGTGGCGGCAATGGGGGAAGTATGAAACGCACGATGTGCGCTGTTTCAGTCGTTGGGCTTCTCAGTATCAGCAGCACCTGACAGAAAAAAATGTCGTTGACGGCGCGCTGATGCCGGATGTTCTGGAAGCCCACGCGTCGCAATTGGTGGATGTGACGATGCCCCCCGTTTTATTGACGGGGTTCATCGAATTCACGCCAGTGGCGCGTCGCATGGCCGAGGCTTTGCGCAGCGCCGGGTTATGTGTTGAGCAATGCGATACGCTTGATGCGCCGGAGGCGGATATTCTTGGCTGCTTTGATGCGGAACAACCGCACGACGAATGGCGGCAGGCATTGAGCTGGGCATGGCAACGGCGCGAAGAAGGGCAGACTGCAATCATCATCCCCGATTTGGCGCAGCACATTCACGATGTGCGTCGTTGTGTCGAAGAAATTATTCCGCAGAAATCATCATGCAATATTTCTCTTGGCGAATCATTGGCTGATCGCGCACTGGTGCGGGAGGCACTCGACTTGCTGCGGTTATACGATGATGAATTACCGACAAGTCGCGTGACGGCGTTGCTGCAATCACCGTATTGGCCGGGCGATATTTCATTGCGTGCGGCGCGTGCCGGTTTGGAAAAGCATTGGTTGAAAGAGGGACGGCGTACGCTGCGATTCGCCGATGTCGCTTTCGCATTGCGCGGTGTTGATGCTGCGTTGCATCAACGCTGGCAGAAAGTTGCGCAACGAACGCAGGGCGAAGAAGTCTTGCCGAAAAAAGCATCGGCGGCGATGTGGTCACACCATTTATGTGAATTCTGGCAAATATTGGGCTGGTTAGGTGGACGACCGCTGGATAGCGCAACGCATCAGGTGTTCAAGGCATGGCAGCAATGTGTGGAATCGTTGGTTTTTCTCGATTCGCTGAATGATACGTTTGAGCGCGGCAATCTCATACGCATGCTCGCGCAGCAGGCAGAGACAAGTGTGTTTCAGCCGCAGGATCACGATGCGCCGATTCACATCATGGGGGCGTTGGAAGCGAGCGGTTTGCCTTTTGATGCGTTATGGGTGTGTGGTCTAAGCGCGCAGTCGTGGCCGCCGCCGATGACACCGCATCCATTATTACCGTTGAGTTGGCAGCGCAAGCAGGGAATGCGTCGTGCTGATTTGGAGCGTAATCGTTTGTTTTGCGAAGAGATGTACGCACAATGGCGACGTGCCGCACCGCAGATCGTGATGAGCTACGCACGACAGCAGGATGGTGAAGCCTGTTTACCAGCGACGGTGTTGCACGATCTTCCAACGCATATGGTTGATTATCCGCTGCTTAAAACGCGCGCAGTTTTGACGCCGAAAACAGCGTTCACCAAAATCGTCGATGAACAGGCGCCCAATATTATATTGGAATCACAGTCTGAAATAGCGGAACATATTCGCCATGGCAGTTCGGTCATGACCAATCAGAGCGATTGTCCGTTCAAGGCTTTTGCCTGTTCACGTCTGCGTATCGATGAATGGCCGCAAGCGGATGATGGAATCAGCGCGTCAGAGCACGGAACATTGGTGCACGCAACGTTGCAACACTTGTGGAGCGCATTGAAAACACAAGAACAATTATTGGCATTGAATAATGAAGCGTTGACGGCTGAAATCGAACGTGCCTATCAGAAAGCGTGTCCATCAAAAGAAGGATGGTGGCAACGACTACCGGAACCGGTGGTGGCTGTGGCGCATAGCCGTACGACGGCGTTGGTCAAAAAATGGTGCGAACAGGAAAAAGCGCGCGCGCCATTTATCGCGAAACAATTCGAGGAGCGTTTCAATCTGACGCTGTCCGGTCTGACGTTGGCGTTGCGCATTGATCGTGTTGACCAATTGTTGGATGACGATACCGAACAGTGCGTGGCGTTATTGGATTACAAAACCGGCACGGCAGGTTCGACGCGGTCATGGTTTGATGAGCGTCCGAGCAATATCCAACTTTGTCTTTATGCGTTGGCATGGCAACAAACGTATCCGACACGACCAGTTACGGCATTGGCGTATGCGCATATTCGCAGCGGTGGCATGAAATGGGTTGGTGTGCAGCAGAATAATAGCTTTCCTGCATTGAATGATGTGGAGTCACTGGGCGTCGAAAACATGACAGAGGCGCAGGAAAAATGGCAGAAAACATTTAGTGCGTTGGCGAAAGCCTTCGTTGATGGCGACGCACGGGTCGCGCCGCGCGATGCCGGCGTTTGCACATATTGCTGTGTGCAGCCGTTTTGTCGCATCAAAGCGGTTCGCGATTTTAATGAAGAGGGTGGCGATGACGAATGATCTTTTGTCAAATGATGATCTTCGTCGCGAAGATGAAAAAGCGCGCCGAGATGCGCTGGATGTCGGACGCTCTTTCTTGGTGCAGGCTCCGGCAGGTTCTGGTAAAACCGGCTTGTTGATCCAGCGTTATCTCGCGTTGCTGGCGCGGGTGAATGAGCCCGAGCGTATTTTGGCGATGACATTCACGCGCAAGGCCGCCGGAGAAATGCGTGCGCGGATACTCGACGCATTACGCCGTGCACAGGCAAATGCCCCGGTTTCTTCCGATTATGAGCAACAGACGCGCCAATTGGCATTGGCAGCATTGGCACAGGATCGGAAAAAAGAGTGGAGGCTGATTGAACAGCCTGCACGCATGAACGTGTTGACGATGGACGCATTTTGTATGCGTTTGCTAAAACAAACACCGATTCTCAATCGTTGGGGCGAATTTCCACAGATTGATCCGTTGCCGCAGATACGTTTGGCTGCATTGATGCGCGAAGCGTTGCAGGAGGCCAGAGGAGAAGAACAAGAAGCATGGCGACGTGTTCTCGATGTGGTCGAGAACCAAACAGAATCATTGAGCGAAAGCCTCGAGCAATTATTGGCAAAAAGTGAGCAATGGCTGCCGATTTTCTATCAACAACAACCGGAAGACTTTCGTCGTTTGCTGGAAAACTCATTGGCGCTGGAAGTCACGCAGACACTGCAAGAAGCGCGGGACGCATTACTGCCCATCGGTGTCGGGTTGCTGCCGCTGATGCGATTCGCCGCCGAGCAACTCCAAATATTGAATGATGAAAAACCAGATCCGCAGCGCGAAACGCTGATCAAAGCGTTGCAGATTGGTGCGGAACATGGCGGTTTTCCGCTGGCAGAACCGGAACATTTGCCATACTGGCAGGCGATGTCGCGATGGTTGTTGACAAAGGAAGGTAAAGCGCGATCACGGCTAACCAAAAACGAAGGTTTTCCATCGGGCAAGCATTCAGCACAGTCCAAAGAAGCAATGGCGGAAATTCTGGATACGTTCGACGCCCCATCAATCGCACATCTTCGCCTTGCCGCAATATTACCACACGCGCAATACCGCGACGATGAATGGCAATACATCAAATCATTACTATTTGTTTTGTTGCGGTTGTATGCTCGCTTTCAAGTCATTTGCGCGCGTGATGGCGTGACGACATTTACTGAAGTGCAGCTTGCGGCACTGAACGCACTGACCAACACCGATGATGGTGAATTACCGAGCGATCTTTTGTTGCAGACAGACATGCAAGTCGAACACCTGCTGATCGATGAGTTTCAGGATACTTCGCTGACGCAGGAGAGCCTGATTGACGCATTAACATCAGGGTGGCAAGCTGGAGATCAGCGCACTTTGTTTGTTGTGGGCGATCCAATTCAGTCGATCTATCATTTTCGTCAGGCCGAAGTCGGTATTTTTCTGCGCGCACAAAAAGAAAAACGGATTGGGTCGGTTCCGGTATCGCTGCTGTCACTGACGCGTAATTTCCGCTCACGTGCACAATTGGTTGATTGGTGCAACCACGTTTTTCCGAACGTTTTTCCGCATGAGGAAGATATTCTGCGTGGCGCGGTCACATTCAAGCCAGCAGCGGCGGAGCGGAGCGCAGGCGAACAGAATGCGACATTGCAATTATTCGTCGATGAATATGAAGAAGCACAAGCTGTGGTAAATCGTATTCGTCAATGTCAGGGACAGGGATTGCATGATATCGCCTTGTTGGTGCGCGGACGTTCCCACTTGCGGGCGATTCTTCCCGAATTGCGTGCGGCGGGAATCCGCTTCGCTTCGGTGAAACTCGACAAGTTGAGCGCGAGTTATGTTGTTGACGATTTGTGCATGTTGATGCGTACCTTGTTGCAGCCCAATGATGAGTTGGCGTGGGCATCGGTATTGCGTGCGCCGTGGTGCGGCCTACTGTTGAAAGATTTTGTTGCGTTGTCACGCACTCGTATATCGTTGGCAGAAAACGGCGAGACACGAGAACGAAGCTGGTTTGATGTGCTTCATGATGCGAATACCGCATCGCTTGATGAAAGTGCGCACAAACGATTATTGACATTCATGCGGGCATGGCAAATTGCTTACGATGACACACGCACCGAAAGCATCGCGATACGTGTTCATGATTTATGGTTGCGCTTGCGTGGGCCGTCTTTTCTTGAACAAGATATTGATTTGGCGTTTGCGGAAATGTTTTTTGACACGTTGCACACTTATGAACGCCATGGCGATATTGGAGACTGGGCTGCGTTCAGGCAATATCTGGATGGCGTTTTCCTCGATAAACCGCATGTGGCGGATGAATCAGACGATGTCGTGAAAATCATGACGCTGCACGAAGCTAAAGGGTTGGAATTCGACGTCGTGATGATTCCCGCACTGGCGAGAAAAACGGGCAAGGATAAAACACCATTGTTGCGTTGGCGTCGACGCGAGGATGGATTATTGCTGGCGCCGCGCGACCGAAAAGACAGCAACGACACATCCATGAACCATTATTTGAAGGCGTTGGCGGATGAAGAGGGGAGCAATGAGCTGATGCGTTTGATGTATGTCGGCGCAACACGCGCACGCGAACAATTATGGCTGACGGCAACGCTGAACGTCGAAGAAAAAGCAAACGACGGCGAAACATCGTGGCAATGGAAAGCCGCACCGGCGCGTACCATGTTGTCTTTGTGGTGGAATGCGCTGAACAAAGTACAAACGATCCCCCCCCCTGAAGTCGATGTGGCGGAATCGATACAAGAAGGTGCGACTACGAAGCCGTTTTTGATGCGGATTACCGATGAAGCGTTGGCGGAAATTCCTGATCCAATTGTGCGGGAAGAAGAAACAAGTTCTGCGCAGGTTTCACTATCGTTTCAATCGGAAAATTTTATTTTGAAGCAGGTGGGCACATTTGTGCACCGGCGGTTAGCCAATATTGGCATCCCAAACGGAGAGTCGCTGTCGGATTGGGCGGCTCTGGATAATGCGGATAAAGCGCCGTTATTTGCGCAGGTATTGATGGAGCTCGGTATTCCCCATAGTTATATCGTGCAGGCATCAGAACGCGCTGTGACGGCGATGAGACGGATCGCCAATGATCCGTTTGCTCAATGGTTGTTGAGTCCCGAGCGAGAAGATGCGCGCAACGAATGGGGACTACAGACCGCGCCGAATATTGATGGTTTGGATGGTAAATTATTACGCGTAGATCGAACATTCATTGATCAAGACACGCGTTGGGTTATAGACTACAAAGTTGCCGATATGTCCGATTCGGATGATATTGAAACGTGGTTGGCTGCACAAGTACAACGTTATTACGAGTCCATGAAGCGCTATGCGTTGCTTTTCAGAGCGATGGATACAAAACCTGTGAAAACGATTCTTTATTTTCCACTGTTGCAACGCTATCAGGAAGTCATGATTGTTGATGATTGACGGGATACATACTTTAACGGAGGCAGACATGCAAAATTCTTCACGATTTAGTTTTTTTCTTGCGGCGCTGTTGCTGGCGCTCGGTATTGGCACGGCGGGGTATTTCATCGGCAACACGTTGTATAACGCCAAGGTGGGAATCAATGTAGCCGAGGTCAAAGGGTTGGCGGAGCGGCGGGTTGAAGCCGATCGCGCGTATTGGACGATCAATTATTCAGTAACGGGAGACTCGCGCGACGCGTTGCCGGATTTACACGCAACGTCGGTTGCCAACCAGAAGCAAATCGTCGATATGCTGCAGGGAAACGGCTTTGATGCAGAGGAAATCGAACCGGGCGTGCTTGATTTCAGAACTGACGAATATCGGGACGAAAATCAAAAAGTGGTCGATACCCGTTATATTTTGACCGGTTCGATCGAGGTGCAGACCGACAAGGTGAAACAGGTACCAAAGGTACGCGCCAAATTGAACGAGTTGGTGGCACGCGGGCTGGACATTCAGAATAACGCGCCAGTGTATTACTTTACCAAGCTTAACGCCATCAAGCCTGAAATGCTGAAAGAAGCGACGACCAATGCGCGCTTGGCCGCCAATGAGTTCGCTGCCAATGCGGGTGTGAAAGTTGGCGGAATCCGGGATGCACGCCAGGGTGGTTTTACCATCCTTGATGTGGGTGAAAATTACGGCGACACGAAAAAAATCGAAAAGGATGTACGCGTGGTCACCACGATTACGTTTTATCTGACGGAGTGATTTTCGCGCTGGCTTTTGCAGTGTTCGGAAAGCCGTTTGATTTTGATACGGTTGGTCAGAAAATAGATAGCAGAGAATAAGACAACGATAAAAACAATAATCCAGGGCAGGCGTTCTCCTTGCTGTTGGTATTTTTGATATCTTTGCTCCGTGCTTTGCATCCATTGCTGAAATGTTGTGTCTTGCCACGGTACGAATTTTTGGTCAACAATATGCCACAGACCGGGTGTGCGAAGGTCAGCAGCAACCAAACCATCACTCCAAGGAGCGATGGCGGTGATATTGCTTTTTTCAGGTACAGTCAACGGTGCTGGTTGCGTCCAATCTTCGTTGAAAAGCACAATATCGGATTCCTGCGTACCTCTGTGTGCGAGCAATACCGCCCATCGTCCATCATCAAGTTGCGCGACATCAATCGGCCATACATGACCATCACGAACATCCAGAAAAGGAATGGCGATTTCTCTCCGAAGGGAAATCCTCACTAAAAAGCGCGGTATTTTTTCATCAACACATTCCGTTCCGGCATCCTTTGGTTGCCAGAGTGCCATCAAATGTTCTTCTCTTTTGTGCAAACGCCCGCTGTGAAAATCGAAAGCGACGATACGATTCAGATTGGTATCTGTCAGATAAAACCGACCGTCTTGTCCAAAAGTGCCATTACCGGGAAAGCAAAAGCGATGGTCAGATCGAGCAAGCATCTGCTGCTGTTGACCATCGTACGAATAAACGCGAATGCGGTCTTTGTCCTTTTCAATAGTAATCAAATATTGCCCATCGGGACTAACAGCGAGGAAGATTCTACCTTCAAACGGAGGGCTTGCAGCGACGGGATATGAGGAACATTGGATGTTACGGTATTGCCAAAGAGTGTTGGCCCGTCTATCCATCAGGTAATAATGGCCATGACTTTTTGCTGCTGCAGCGCGGAAGTCCGCATAAGAATCATGCAGCTTTTCTTTCAGATTACCGCGCTCATCGAAAACGAATAAGGTAGTTGGGTTCAAGGAAAGCAAATGATCGGAAGAGACACGTTTAACGAGAATAGGTCCCGAAGGGATATGGTCATGGACTGTCTCGTAAACACGGTAGCAGGCGAAAGCAGCACTGGCAACGATCAACAAAAAAAAGATGAGCAGTGTAGGCGCTTCCCAGAAATAACGGAATTTCAGGTCTTGATCTTGTGGGAAGATGGAAGTGAGCGCACGGTAGAGCTTGCGAGTCTCTTTTTTTGATGCATGCGCACCTTTCTTGGCAGCGAGGAAAAAAATATTATCAACAGATTTTACTTCGATAATCGAAGAAAATGGCGAAGCCAAGGAGCCGAGGTTGATTTTGCGGATTCGGCACTGAGTTGGTGTTAGCGTCAAGGAAAAATCATAGTTGTTGATGATATCGTCAACAACTATTTTTATTTGATGTTCTGCGCAGGCAAGAATCCCATTTTTTATCTGCAAGGCAGGAAAAGAGAGAGCAGAAAGCTCACTCTCGGTTAGATATAAAATATCAAACTTTTTTCCTTGTCCCAGAAAGTCAATATATCATTTGAGTAGTCTTTTCTGTATTTTTCGTGTACGCAGCCAGAGAATACAGAGTATGAGTAATAGCGGGAGCCATATGAGAACATATTCAATAGATGAGAAAAAAGCTTCGACATAAACAGCCATATCAATATTCCATTTAGCACGGGTTATGTGATTTCGCCCCAGTATTTCGCGCCAATCGTTTGAGCTTCACATAATTGACCGCTATAAACGAGATGAGGAGCAGCAGCATTGCCAGAAGCGGGCAATTCATTGCCAGAATTCTCTTTTTGAGATAATCGGCTCTTTGTGTTTCGATAAGCTGCATCCACTCCTGAAATGCGCCGTCTTGCCACTGTCCGAATTTTCTGTTTTGGACTGTCCATAAGCCGGGTTCGGAAAAATCGCTGGCAGCCAAGCAGCCGTTCCACGCCACGATTGCGGTAATATCGCTGCCACTCGGCATGGTCAAGGGCTCTGGCTGCGACCAATCTTCATTGAACAATACGATATCCGCGTTGCGCATACCGTTGCTGGCTATCAACACGGCCCATCGCCCATCATCAAGCTGCGCGATGTCCATCGGCCACACACGTCCGTTACGCGCACCTTCCAGCGCCTTTGCTCTGCCTTCTGGAGCGCGACGTTTTATATAGCGGTTGAATTTTCCACCGGCACATTCTGTGCCTGCGGAATCGGGGCGGGAACGCACCATCAAATATTCTTCTTGTTCGTGCAATCGTCCATCGATAAAGTCGAAAGCGACAACACGGTTCAAGTTGGTATCGGTTAAATAAAAACGTCCGTCGCGGCCAAAAGTACCGCCGTTGGGAAAACAAAAGGCGTGGTCAGGTCTGGCAAGTGTTTGGTGTTGTCGTCCATCACTCGTAAAAACGCGAACTCGGTCTTCGCCGGGTTCTACCGTAATCAAATATTGACCATCAGTGCTGATGATCAAACTGAGTGAATCAGCAAGCGGCGGGTCGGCGCGGACAAGCGAAGACAAACATTCACCTTCTTGACATACCAAAATACTTTTTGATTTTCGATTCATCGCATAATAACGATCATCGTCCGCAAATACGATGGCTCGATAATCGTGGTCGGGATTATGATATTGGTCGGTTATGCTGCCTTGCTCGTCGAAGAACGAGATGGTTGAACGGTTGAATGTCAACAGTTTTCCGGAAGGCGCTCGTGTCATGCCGATAGGACCTGTCGGTTCAATAGCGGTGGCGTGATAAAACGCATAACCGATGCTGGCGACCAACGCGATGCCGATGACAGCCAACAATGGTATTTCCCATCGATAACGAATAATGCGCTCTTGCCGCTGTGGAAAGTAAGTTGACAGGTCGGCGAAAAGCTTGTGCGTTTCTTTGGGCGATAGAGCCGTGTTTTTGACGGCGACCAGAAAGGCGCTGCTGCGTGGAAGTTTCAATTCGATCAACGTTGCGAAACGCGATGCAAAAGTACCCAATTTGACTTGGCGTATTTCACATTGACCAGGTGCTAAAACCAATTTCACATCGTCCTGGCGCGGGTCGCCACCGATGGCGATGCGCAGTTGGTTCGGCGCACAGGCAAGGTAGGCGATCTTTTTTTGCAGTTCCTTATTGAAGATGGTCAAGGAAAGCTTATTCGGTGGCAGCCACAACACGCGGTATTTTTTGACGTCTCCCAGAAACTGGCGATGTCTGAGCAGGAACTCTTTTTGCCTTTTCTTCTGCTCGTACATGATCGCGACCACGATGATGATTACAGTGGTGACGGGTAATAATGTTAAAAAAAGGAGAAAAGGAGACATGATGAGCTCCGATGAAGACAGCGTATTATACCGAAGCGCATAAAAAAAGCGCAGCCTTCGCTGCGCCTTTCTCAAAACTCAAAAATCAATAATGATTGTTATTGTTTTCTTTCCAGCACCAGCGGTTCATTACTGTTGATGGTGGCAGGTACTGTTGCCGTGGCAACGACCGGGGTTACGGTCGCTGCATCATTCACGGATGCTTGATTGCTGTTCGCAGGAACAATCAAGGGCACGATCATCAGGGCAACGATGTTGATGATCTTGATCAACGGATTCACGGCGGGGCCGGCAGTGTCTTTGTACGGATCGCCAACGGTGTCGCCTGTCACGGCTGCCTTGTGCGCTTCAGAACCTTTGCCGCCGAAGTTACCATCTTCGATGTACTTCTTGGCGTTATCCCATGCGCCGCCGCCGGTGGTCATCGAGATGGCAACGAAGATACCGGTGATGATGGTGCCCATCAACATGCCGCCGAGTGCTTTGGGTCCCAACAACAAACCGACCAGCACCGGCACCAAGACCGGAAGCAGCGACGGGATGATCATTTCCTTGATCGCGGCTTTGGTCAGCATGTCCACCGCCACACCGTATTCCGGTTTGGCTTTGCCTTCCATGATGCCTTTGATTTCGCGGAACTGGCGACGCACTTCCACTACCACCGCGCCCGCAGCACGACCAACCGCTTCCATTGCCATTGAGGCAAACAGATAAGGGATCAAACCGCCGATAATGAGGCCGACGATCACCATCGGGTCGGACAAATCAAAGGAGAGATTAAGACCGTAATTTGACAGCGCGTGTGTGTAATCGGCAAACAGAACCAACGCGGCAAGACCGGCAGAACCGATGGCGTAGCCTTTGGTGACGGCTTTGGTGGTGTTGCCGACTGCGTCGAGCGGGTCGGTGACGGCGCGCACCGACTCAGGCAGTTCGCTCATTTCCGCGATACCGCCAGCGTTATCGGTGATTGGACCGTAGGCGTCGAGCGCGACGATGATGCCGGTCATCGACAACATTGCGGTTGCCGCGACGGCGATGCCGAACAAGCCTGCCAGTGCATACGCGCCGAGAATTGACGCGCACACTGCAATTACCGGCCAGGCGGTGGCTTTCATTGAAATGCCCAAACCGGCGATGATGTTGGTGGCGTGACCGGTGGTGGACGCCTGTGCAACGTGTTTGACTGGCTTGTAATCGGTGCCGGTGTAATACTCGGTGATGACGACCATCGCTGCCGTCAACGCCAGGCCGATCAACGATGCGCCGAAGATTCTGCCCCACGTCAGGTCGGGATAATAGGTCTGCACGTCGCCGAGCATGTATTGCGTGATGGCCGCAAAGCCGATGGCAGCGAGGATGCCAGCGACGATCAGACCTTTATACAACGCTTTCATGATTTTGCCGTCGCCGGTCTTCACGAAGAAGCAACCGATGATTGACGCGATAATCGACAGGCCACCCAACGCCAACGGGTAGGTGATGGCGATTTCAGCGATTTGCGGCAGCATCAGTGCGCCGAGCAACATGGTGGCGACAATGGTCACCGCGTAGGTTTCAAAGAGATCGGCAGCCATTCCGGCGCAGTCGCCAACGTTGTCGCCGACATTATCGGCAATCACCGCCGGATTGCGAGGGTCGTCTTCTGGGATGCCCGCTTCGACTTTGCCGACGAGGTCAGCACCGACGTCCGCGCCCTTGGTGAAGATGCCGCCACCGAGACGGGCAAAGATCGAGATCAGCGAGCCACCGAATGCCAAGCCAACCAACGGCTGAATGATGTGGTGCAGATCGCCCGCAGCGTTGGGGGACATCAGCAACAAAACCCAGTAAAAACCGGCGACGCCGAGCAGCGCCAAACCGACTACCAAAAGGCCGGTGATCGCGCCGCCACGAAAGGCAACATCCAGCGCCGGAGCGATGCCGCCGCGCGCTGCTTCTGCCGTGCGCACGTTGGCACGTACCGAAACGTTCATGCCGATGTAGCCTGCCGCACCCGAAAGCACCGCACCGATGAGAAAACCAAAAGCCGTTAGCCAGTTCAATGCGAAGCCGATGATGACGAAAAGCACGACGCCGACAACGCTGATGGTCAAATATTGACGATTCAGATACGCTTTTGCGCCCGCCTGAATGGCGCTGGCGATTTCGCGCATGCGCTCGTTGCCGTCCGGTTTATTGTTGATCCATACGATAGATACAGCGCCGTAGATCAGCGCCACAACGGCGCACACCAGCGCCAAAGCAAGTCCTAGTGACATAACCTTATATTCCCAAATTGATTTCAGACGCTGGAATGTTGATGTCGGACAAAACGCATACCGTCAAACGTTCGCAGTGTCTCTCCATAACCTCGCCACATGGCGGGGCGCTCAAGTTGCCGCTGACACGGGTTGTCGATTTTCGACCCCATCCAGACAAACGCGGTATTTTCCGCCGCTTTGTCGCGATTGTCGAGCGATTATGCCAAATTTCCCATTTTTTCTCCTTGATTCACGGCGAAGCAACGCGAAATTCAACAAAAATGAAAATTTCGCGAGCTGCAACGGGTATTTTTTGTTGCGCTGACTCGCGCAACAATGGCTTGAAACTATGCGATGAGCGTCTGCGGCGCCAGCACCAGATGGCGTAATTCTTCTTCCGTCGGCGGATGCAGCGGATTGAACGACAGATAATTTGCGCCCGCAGTCTTCAATGCCGCCTGCTTGGCTTTGTGCAGACGCATGCGCGCGGTATCGGTAACAAGTGCAGGATCTTCAAGATCGATAATGGCAATGATGACCATGTCGCCGTCGCAAATGACAAAACTGACGTCGAGAAAAGCAATACGGCGAAACGCTTCCATGCGCGTTTCGTCGGATTCCATACCCGCGAGCTGCAATAAATCAATGATGCGCACGCGCGCCAGCACTTCGTGTTGTGGAAAAGCACTTTTCAAATGTTGGAAGGCGATGGTTTCCAGTTTGCTCAAGAAACGCGGGCGTAGCATGTAAAAACCGGGCTGCTCCGCAGACGACAGTAAACGTGTGGTTTCGCCTTCCGTCCATCCGGGCAGTGAGACCGTGTCGGCGTCCATCAAGGTTTGAAATTTTTTTGCTTGTTTATCGCGGCGGACAAAGCCGACGATGACGATGACCGCAAACACGATCAGCAAAAAAGTAAACAGCCAAATGCCACTACCTGAATTTTCCATGATGAGTTGACGTTTTGTCGTTCGTTGACAGTGTACGCTATTTTAAGTCATTTGTTTTCGGAAAATACGGTATTTGCACCAATCGTATATGAAAGCGTTATAATCACTTTTCGTTTGTCAGGTGTCTGCGTTGTTTTCATGATGCAGGTGAAACGGGAAGACGGTGCGTTTGAGATTTTCTGAAAACAGACTACTCCGTCGCTGCCCCCGCAACGGTAATTCGGTGTGGGCGATTCAAAGAGCCACTGTTTGAAAAAACGGGAAGGCGAATCGTCAAGTCCGATGAGCCCGGAGACCGGCCTGATAAAAAAGATGAGTCAACACGCGGAGGGCGTTGATGGCGAGCAGACATTCCGACGGTGTTCATGCTGTCGGTGTTCGGCGCGTTCTCCAAAAACAACGGGCAAGGAGAACGCATGAACATATATCATCGGCACATCCTATTACTGGCAATGATCGCCATATCATCACCGCTTTGCGCGCAATATCACACAAATCTGTTGCCGGAAATCATCGTCACTGCCACACGTGATGAGATCCCATTCGAAGATGCTTTGGCCGATGTGACCGTCATCGACGAAACGCGTATCGAAAAAAGTGGCGCGCGCACATTGGGCGAACTATTGCGACGTCAGCCTGGCATTGAAGTTGTACGCAACGGCGGCGCGGCATCAACGACCAGTGTATTCATGCGCGGTAGCAACAGTGGACACGCGGTTGTATTGGTGGATGGTGTGCGAACGGCATCGGTGTCAACCGGTGCAACGACATTGGAAATGATTCCCTTGGATCAAATCAGTCGTATCGAAATCGTGCGCGGTGCCGCATCGTCGCTGTATGGTGCGGACGCTATCGGCGGCGTTATTCAGATTTTCACCAAGCGCGGCAGCGATGCGCCGTTGTCACTGTCCGCCGATGCGGCTTGTGGTAGTGACCGCACCTGCCAAGGCGGAGGACAAGCATCAGGCAACAACGGTGCGCTGCGTTGGTCGTTGGGTTGGGGCAGTGAACGCAGTCATGGTTTTAACTCAATAAACAACCCCGACAACTATAGTTATCAGTCGGATCGCGACGGCTATCAGAAAAACCATCAGCGTGTTTCGTTGGAATGGGGCGTGCATGAAGGCCATCGTTTGCAGACTTCATTTTTGCGTCACGACATCAATACGCAGATCGACGCCGGTTCCGATGATGATGAACGTTCGAAGACCTTGTACACGCAAGGTCAGTTTGGCGGCGAGCATCGCTTGACTGATTTCTGGACAATAAACTGGCAGTATGGTGATATGCGTAACGACTCCAAAACACGCAGTTGGGGCGAGCAATATCGCTACAAGACGCATGAAAAACAATATTGGTTTCAGAATGATATCGACGTTCGTGCAGGCGCACTGAGTGGTACATTGTTGGCGGCGTTCGAGCACCGCCGTGAACAATTGACGAGCAGCAGCGAATTTGATCGTGATCGTCGTCACACCAACGCCCTCATCGGTGGCTATCGTTGGCGGCATGAACAACACGCGGTGCAATTGTCGGCACGTCACGATCATTCAACGCAATATCAGGGCGAAAATACTTGGGGCGTCAACTATGGCTACACGTTAACGCCGAACTGGAAAATTGTAGCGGGTGCGGGGCGTGCGTTTAAAGCACCATCGTTCAACGATCTGTATTTCCCGGGTTTTTCCAACCCTGATTTGGCTCCGGAAAAAGCGCGTAATATTGAAGTGGGCATTCGTCATTCATTACAACATGGCGATCTGGCTGGCGAGTGGCGATTAACGGCGTGGGAAAATCGCGTCAAACAGATGATCGTTTATACGTGCATCAGTGCCGATTTGTGCCGACCGGAAAACGTTAACCGTGCACGTTTACGCGGCGCAACGCTGGCAGGTGACTTTGACTGGCGTGGTTACGGTATCGCGTTCTCGTTCGATTGGCAGTCGCCGAAAGATCGCGACAGCGGGCTTTTATTGGCACGCCGTGCCAAAACACATGGCAGCGTGACCTTCAGTCGGCAGATAGGTCCGTTTTACGGAGCAGTGAATATTTTGGGCAGCGGTTATCGTTACGATGATGCCGCCAACAGTCGTCGTCTCGGTGGCTATGGTGTCGTAAATCTGACAGGCGAATGGACGATGCCGTTGACGAAAAAAACTTCGTTGACGTGGTTTGCGCGTATCGATAATCTGTTCGATAAAGATTATGCATTGGCGGCAGACTATGAAACGGGAGGCATACAAGCGATGGTGGGGGTAAGGGCAAAATTTGGAAACCTCTGAATAATTACTGCACGAAGGCAATACAGCGCTGGAATTCTCCTCAAAATGCTCATTTACCGTCAAGTAAACTGCGTTTTTTCGTCAAATTCCGTCTTGCCTCGCCTTCGCTCGTGACATTCTTCAGAGGTTCCTTAATTGATGCACGTATTGGATGAAAGTCGAAAATGAGGAGTGATTATATTGCTGCAAAATTAATGCTGCTGCCGGTTTTGCTCCGCTGGCGAGTTCGGTGGCAGCACTTCGCTGCCGGTATTTTCGTGGCGTTTTCATTGCTGTGTCACAGTGCTGTTGCGCAAGTATCAGTTTCGGATAGCACGGGAACGCCGATTGTTTTAGCGCAACCGGCAAAACGCATTATTACATTATCACCGCATGCAACGGAGTTGATTGCGGCAGCGGGAGCATTGAATGAGCTCGTTGCGGTGTCTGAGTATTCGGATACTCCCGTCTCGGTGCGTTCTCTGCCGATTGTTGGCAGTGCCACGGCGATTGATTACGAGCGAATCACGGCATTGAAGCCGGATTTGATCGTTGCGCCTGCTTATTTACGTCTAGAGCAACGCGCACTTTTACATCGCTATGCATTGTTTATTGCGGACGCGCGCACACCGGAAGCAATAGCTGACGAAATTGCGGCACTGGGTGTTTTGACCGGACATCGTAATGAAGCTGATCAAAAAGCGCAGCAGTTACGGGAACGTTTGGATCGCTTGCGTACAAAAGGTAGCGGTAAAAGAATCACGACATTTTATTTGATTTGGAATACACCGATTTATACGGTTGGCGGAAAATCCTTGATCAATCAGGCGCTACAATTCTGCGGTGCAGATAATGTGTTTGCGCAAGTGTCGACAGTATCGCCAGTCGTATCGCGCGAAGCGGTGATTCGGGCTGCGCCTGAATTGATGATTTTCGGCGCAACGGAAAAGGATTTTGCCGTGTGGCGCGACGATTGGCAACGCTGGACGCAGATTCCAGCAGTGCAGAAACAGAATATCGCACGTGTTGATCCAGACTTGATGCATCGTCCGGGACCGCGTTTTATCGACGGGGTGGAAGCGTTGTGTCAGGCGGTTGCGAACGCGAGGGCGCGAACGTTTTAACGCCGTCGTTTTCCAATGCAATCATTGGGGTATGAAATAGTTTTGATAACGCCGTTTCGTTGAGCAGTGCAGCGCTGCCCTGCGTTGTTTCTTCGCTATCAAGTAAAATTACATGGTCGGCGTAACGCGTTGCCAAATGCATCTCGTGCATTACCATCACCAACGCCGCATGATGTTTTTTTGCGTAAGCATAGACGGTATCGAGCGCCGAAATTTGTTGCGCCGGGTCGAGATGCGCCGCAGGTTCATCCAGCAAATATAACGATGGTTGTTGCGTGAGCAGTGCGGCCAATGCAACGCGTTGTCGCTCACCGGCAGACAATGTGCGTATGTCGCGTCTACTCAATGCCTCCAGATGGAACAGAGCGAGTGCTTCTCGTGTTTGCGTTTCATCTTCTTCACTTTCCCATTGCCATGACGACAAATGCGGGTGACGTCCGGCTTGTACGGCATCGAATACGGACAAACCAAATGTATCCAATGGTGGCGACGAAAAGAAAGCACGGCAACGTGCACGGGCGAGCAGTGACATGTACGCAATATCCTGATCGCCCAATAATATTTTTCCTTCGTATTCCGACAGAAAACCGGCCAAGCAGGAGAGCAGTGTGGTTTTACCTGCACCGTTTGCACCGAGGATAACCCAGCATTCACCACGTCGCACCTGAAACGACAAGTCATGGAACAGCACACGATCACCATACGCAAAGTGCAATTGTTGAACATCAAGCAAGATTTCGCTCATCAGGCACGCCTCAGCAAAAACAGGAACACGGGCACGCCGATCAGCGCGGTCAAGACACCGGTTGGCAACATATAAGGGGCTGCTATCGTGCGCGCCAACACATCGGCAAACATGAGAAATACGCCGCCACCGAGCACGCAGGCAGGCAGCAGGATGCGTTGATCGTTACCGAACATCAGGCGCAATGCATGCGGTACGATCAAGCCGATGAAGGGCAGGCACCCTGCGGTGACAACAGCGGCGGCAGTTGCCAGTGCGGCAAGCAAGTAAAGCATGAGTTGAACGCGCGGCACAGGAACACCGAGCGCTTCGGCATAGCGCGTGCCTTGTGCGAGGCGATTGAGATGACGTGCTTGCGGCCAGATCAATACCAGCACGAAAGCCAATATTACGAAAGCAGGCCAATAAGCGCGGACGCTGGATAGATCGCCCATCAGCCAAGTCAACGCGCCGCGCAACTGCGCATCTGGCGCCAGCGTGAGCAATAAAACGATGATCGCACCCCAGCCGGCGGCGATGACGACGCCGGTCAACAGCAGACGCGAAGTGACGCTGAGCGATGTCGTTGGTCGGTTTTTGCCAAAGCCGAATGCGCCGAACCAGACCAACAGCGTGGACAGCAGCGCGCCGATCAGCGCCAGCGGCGCTTGCAAGACGGGCAGCGCCAATAGCAGCGCGCATAACGCGCCAACAGCCGCACCACCGGAAACGCCGAGCACATACGGGTCGGCGAGCGGGTTGCGCAGCAATAATTGCATCATCGCACCGGCGAGCGCCAGCAATCCGCCGCAGGCAAATGCCGCCAGTGCGCGTGGCAATCGCAATTCGAACACGATGTTGGCGTATTCGGGTGATGAGCCGGTTAGTGCAGCGAAAATCTGCGAGGGAGAGAGAGAAACACTGCCGGACAAAATCGACGCCGTCAGCATCACCAGCGCACAGAGTGTGAGCGCCAGCAGAATGATGAAAAAGCGACGTTGGCGAGGAAGAGACGATTTGAACACCATGGCGCATTATAATCAGGAATCAGATGCCGGATGACAGGGATTGGCAAAAGTTTCATCGTGTGCAGTGCGGCGAAAGTTTACTTGTTCTTGCATCGACCTCGGGGAATTTGGCTATAATCAAACACAATCATTTTTCCATTCATTGTGTAAGGCATGAATAAAGCGTTTACCCGTGAAGATGATCACGCTGATGATGATCTTCCCGAACAGAATGACACATTGAACGAGCGGCCGAATTACATGACCCCCGCCGGTTTTACGCGTTTGAAATCCGAACTTGACGAACTGAACATGAAAGAGCGTCCAGCATTGGTGGCGACGGTATCGTGGGCGGCAGGCAACGGGGATCGATCGGAAAACGGCGATTACATTTATGGCAAAAAACGCCTGCGGGAGATCGACCGCCGTATTCGCTTTTTAGTCAAACGTCTCGACAGCGCAGTTGTGGTTGATCCGGCAGAGCGACGTGAGGATGAAGACCGCGTGTATTTCGGTGCGACGGTGGATATTGCGCATGAAAACGGCGAAGAAAAAACGATCACGATTGTCGGTGTCGATGAGTTTGATCCGGCGCGCGGCTATATCAGTTGGATATCGCCGATGGCCAAGGCACTGTTGCGCGCGCGCGTCGGTGATGCGGTCATGTTGAGAACGCCCGCCGGTAGCGAGGAGATCGAAATCATTGCTGTGCGCTATGAACCGATCACTTTTTCCTGAAAATTCGAGAACGTCGATAAATAAGCGACGAGAATGATTGACGTCGCGCGCTGTGCCGGGTACTCTTTCTCTGATCAACGTCATTTGTGACAGGCTGCGCATCGGGTGTGTCGATGAATATGGAACTGCGAATTTTTGAAAAAAAGCTGACCACGCTGTTGGAGCATACCAAGGCGTTGCGCATGGCGAATGAGGTGTTGAAAAAAGAAGTGGATCGTTTGCGTGATGAAAATCAATCGCTGCAAACGCGCACCCAAACCGCCGTTGCGCACATTGAAACGCTCATGCAACGATTACCGGAAGCCGAAGTCAGCGAATGAAAAAAGAAAATCAACAGCCTCTGGCGCTGGATGTCAACATTCTTGGGCGCGTGTACAAAGTGGCGTGTCAGGAGAGTGAACGCAAGGCGTTGCTGGAGGCCGTGTCTCTGCTCGACAGTAACATGCGCAAGATTCACGAAAGCAACAAGGCAATCGGTATTGAACGCGTGGCGGTGATTGCCGCGCTGAATCTGGCGAATGAATTGTTGCGGGCGCGTCAAGAAGTCGAAGACGCGCAACAAATCGCGAATACCAAACCAGACGACATGGTGTATTTGCAGCATCGTTTGCGCGATTTTACTCAGTCGATTGACCAAGTACTCAACGATTTGTAATCGTTTTTCGTTCTGTTCCCATTAAAGGTTGCGTTTCACGCGAAAAAGGTGCACGATACACTCATCCCCTGCGGTGTTCGTGTCAGCCGTATATTCTTTGAACCAATGCTATTAGCTAGGCTGCCGACATCGGAGGCTGGTGTGTACGCTCATTCATGAGCGCATCTGAAGGTCTCGTCAGGTGGCCATCTTGGACTCAGGTTCCAAGATGAGGCAAGACGGCACAGGCGGGGGGCTGATTGTATCGGACTGATGTGTTCAGTGCGATTGCAGTATTCCATGACCGCCTCGTTGGTTGAGGCGGTTTTTTTATGAGGGAAACGGTGTGCATTATTGGTTAATGAAATCCGAGCCGACGGAATTTTCGATCGACAATCTTCGATCGGCACCCAAGCAGACGACATGGTGGACAGGCGTGCGCAATTATCAGGCACGTAATTTCATGCGCGACGAAATGCGTGTCGGCGACCTTGCTTTTTTCTATCATTCAAGCACGGCGCATCCGGGGATTGTCGGCATCGTGGAAGTGTCACACCGTGCTGCGCCTGATCAAACACAATTCGATCTTAGCAGCGATTATTATGACCCGAAAGCAACGCCGGAGAAACCACGTTGGTTTTGCGTGGCAGTAACGCTCAAAGAACAATTTCCACTCATCGCATTAGGTGATTTGCGCGCGCAGGAAAAACTCGCGGCAATGCCGTTATTGAAACGCGGCAACCGACTTTCCATCACGCCGGTGACACGCGCCGAATGGCAGTTGATCAACACCATGCGTAAAAAGCAGGTATGATTCACACAACAAAATTCATACGACGGGAATCGAGAACGACTAATGGACATGGTTTATATTTTCGGCGGCTTGTTGTTGCTTGGTTGCGTGATTGGTTTTCTCGCCGGACTTCTGGGTATCGGCGGCGGCCTGCTGACCGTACCTTTTCTGACCATGGTTCTTTCCCATCTTATGCCGTCGAGCGAACATTTGGTGCACATGGCGATTGGCACGGCAGCGGCAACCATTGTGTTCACATCATTCGCTTCACTTCGCGCGCATTACAAACGTGACGCCATCTTCTGGCCAGTGTGGCGCGCCATAGTGCCTGGTCTGCTGATCGGCGGTATGCTCGGCGCGCAAATTGCCGGTTTCATGCCGATGTTGCCGCTGGCAATCGTGTTTGCCGTGTTCACAACTGTTTCCGCGACGCAAATGCTGCTCGGCAAATCACCGAAAGCAAGTCGGCACTTGCCGGGCAAAACGGGGCTGGTTGCTGCGGGCACTTTCATCGGTACGGTATCAGGGTTGATTGGCGGCGGCGGCGGTTTTCTATCGGTGCCTTATTTCATCTGGAACAACATGCCGGTGCGTAACGCGGTCGCCACATCGGCGGCGATGGGTTTTCCGATTGCGCTCGCCAGTTCGCTCGGTTTTGTGATGGCGGGATGGAGTGTTGCCGGACGTCCTGAATATTCGCTTGGCTACGTTTATTTGCCCGCGATGGTGGCGATTGTGCTGACCAGCATGATTTTCGCGCCTCTCGGCGTGCGCGCCGCACATCACTGGCCGGTTGCAACGCTGCGCCGTTGTTTTGCTTGTTTGCTGTACTGCCTTGGTGCATACATGGTGTGGAAGGTGTTGTGAAAACCACTGTTTCATTACTGTGCACAAGCAATACGGCGTTGAAATTTTTCTCAAAATGCTCATTTACATCTAAGTAAACTGCGCTTTTTCAAAAAATTTCGCCTTGTCTTGCTCGCACTCGTGACATGAATCAGCGGTTCTAAACGCCGATGAACAAGAAAGTATTCGACTATCATTTCTGCGTGTGTAATTTACACACAATGCTCAGACGATAACGTGTCCAATCCGCTATAATCTCAAATCCTGCACAGACTTCATGTGCTGGCAAAATATTTTCTCAACCGCTCAAACTCAGAGGTCCACTTGAACACACCGGATTCATCATTCGGTCTGACCGCACCTTTGCCCATAACGCATGCGCATAGCGACAGCGTGCTTACCGTCGGCAAATTCGTCATTCGCGACCGTATCGTGTTAGCACCAATGGCGGGTGTTACCGACTATCCGTTTCGTCGTTTGTGTCGAGAGCTTGGTGCGGGATACGCAGTCGCCGAAATGACCAGCGCACAACGGCATCTGTATCAAAGCGCCAAATCGCAACGACGTATTCGACGCGGTGATGACGAGTCACCGTTTGTTGTTCAGATTATTGGTAACGACGCGCAGGCGTTGGCAGACACTGCGCGCTTTCATGAGCAACAAGGCGCGAACATCATCGACGTCAACATGGGTTGCCCGGCAAAAAAACTATTGAAAAAAGCAGCGGGTTCGGCGTTGCTTGCCGATGAAAAAAAAGTGGGCGATATTCTCAATGCTGTTGTGCGAGCAGTATCGGTTTCCGTCACGCTGAAATTTCGCACCGGCATCAACGTACATCATAAAAATGCGGTTCGTGTCGCGCGTATTGCCGAGGATGCGGGCGTTGCGCTGCTGTCACTGCATGGACGCACGCGCGATTGCCTGTTTCGCGGGGAAGCGGAATACAACACGATTCGCGATGTGAAGGCAGCGGTTCGTATTCCGGTGCTCGCCAATGGCGATATCGATTCCGTTTCCAAGGCGCAGCGGGTGTTGGCGTTCACCGGCGCCGATGGCGTGATGATCGGGCGCGCGGCATTGGGACGGCCATGGTTTTTTCGTGCATTGGCGCAGAACCTATTCACAAATGCGGATCAGAAGCAGTCGGCTGAGTTATCGCTTGCTGAGAAGGGGCAGTGGATCATGCGCCACCTCGACAGTATCCACGAATTTTATGGCGAGAAAACCGGCGCTCGTCTGGCGCGCAAACACTTGCTTGCTTATGCACGCTATCTGGGCGTGCGTCCGCACACGATGGACGAGAATTTTTATTCGCTTTTTATATCGACTGAAAATGCATTAGTACAAAAGCAAATGTGGCAGACGCTGTGGCATGAGATTGAACAGCGTACTGAGGGAAAATACCGAATGAGCAGGAAGGCAGCTTGATCATGAAGAGAACCAATTCTGCAAAAAAGGCTGCGCGTCAGATTGACACCAGTTTTGAAACGGCATTGGCGCAGTATTTTGAAGCGCTTGATGGCGAGGAGCCGAGCAATCTGCACGAAATGGTTGTTAGTCGTGCGGAACGTGCGTTATTCGCGGAAGTGATGGGACGTGCGCAGGGCAATCAAACGCGGGCAGCAAAAATGTTGGGTTTATCGCGCACAACGCTGCGCCATAAGCTTTTACTGTATAAACTAATATAAGGAATAAAGAAAATGACAGCGAAAAACAGTTTGGCGTTGCTTTCGGTTTCTGATAAGACCGGCATTGTTGAATTTGCGCGGGCGCTGCACGAACGCGGCGTGGGATTGTTATCGACCGGTGGCACGGCGGCAGCGCTGAAAAAAGCGGGCTTGCCGGTGACCGAAGTTGGGGACTACACCGGTTTTCCGGAAATGCTCGACGGACGTGTGAAAACGCTACACCCGAAAATTCACGGCGGCATTCTGGCGCGCCGTGACGTGGCGGAACATGTGCGCGCAATTCACGAGCACCATATCACGCCGATTGATTTTGTTGTTGTCAACCTTTATCCGTTCCGCGAGACCGTGGCAAAAAAGGATTGCACGCTGGAAGATGCAATTGAAAATATCGACATAGGTGGCCCGAGCATGGTGCGCGCTGCCGCGAAGAACTGGCAGCATGTGAGTGTGGTGGTTGATCCGGACGATTACGAAAAAATCATTGCGGCATATGATGCACATCAGGGCATCATTCCCGCGGATCTTCATTTTGCGCTGGCACAAAAAGCGTTCGCACACACGGCGGCGTACGACGGGGCGATTGCCAACTGGCTGACGGCGCGCGATGTCCAGGGTAATGCTGCTGATTTCCCGCAATCATTTCATTACCACGGCGAGTGTGCCGATATTCTGCGCTATGGAGAAAACCCGCACCAGAAAGCAGCGTTTTACCGCGATGAAAACGTACCGGCGGGTGCGCTGGCTTCATTCCGCCTGTTGCAGGGCAAAGCCTTGTCGTACAACAACCTTGCCGACAGCGACGCGGCCTGGGAATGCGTGAAGTCATTGGCGGCGCCGGCGTGCGTAATCGTGAAGCACGCCAACCCATGCGGTGCTGCGATGGCGGAGAATACGGAAACAGCGTATCTGAAAGCGCGCGAGACTGATCCGGTTTCCGCATTCGGCGGCATCATCGCATTCAATCGCGAAGTTGATGAGGCAACCGTTGCGGCAGTGTACAAGCAATTTCTCGAAGTGATGATTGCACCATCGTACACCGCAGGGGCACTTGAAGCATTGAAAGCCAAAGCCAACGTGCGCGTACTGGAAATCGCATTGGCACATGCTGAGGCGGGCAGCATGCTCGATTTCAAACGTATTGGCGGCGGTTTGCTGGTGCAGACCCATGATAACTTTACCTCTGCGCCGAGCGACTGGAAGGTCGTCACCAAGCGCGTACCGAGCGAAAAGGAAATGCGCGATCTGGTCTTTGCCTGGCACATGGTGAAATACATCAAATCCAATGCGATTGTGTATGCGCTGGATGGGCGCACCATGGGGATGGGTGCGGGGCAGATGAGCCGCGTGGATTCGGCGCGCATCGCGGCATTCAAGGCAGAGCAGGCCGGTTTGTCGTTGCAGGGTACGGTGGCGGCATCGGATGCATTTTTCCCGTTCCGCGATGGCCTGGATGTGATCGTCGATTATGGCGCGACGGCAGTTGCTCAGCCGGGCGGCAGCATACGTGATGACGAAGTTATTGCTGCTGCGGATGAACGCGGTATCGCCATGGTGTTGACGGGCATGCGTCATTTTCGCCACTGATGATTGATTTTTGAAAAACAAGAAAGAACGATTCATGAAAATTCTTGTAGTAGGCGGCGGTGGCAGGGAACACGCATTGGCCTGGAAAATGGCGCAATCGCCGCGCGCTTCGCAGGTTTACGTTGCGCCCGGAAACGCGGGAACGGCACGGGAATCCGGTATGACCAATATTGGTTTAAGCAAAATCGACGATCTGATCGCGTTCGTGCAGCGAGAAAATATTGCACTGACGGTGGTTGGTCCCGAAGCGCCGTTGGCGGCGGGTATCGTTGATGCGTTTCAAAAAGCCGGTTTGAAAATTTTCGGGCCGACACAAGCCGCCGCGCAACTGGAAAGCTCCAAGGATTTCGCCAAGCAGTTCATGTTGCGGCACGGCATTCCGACGGCGACATCGCAAACCTTTACCGATGTTCAACAAGCGTGTACTTATATTGCGCAGCACGGCGCACCGATCGTGATCAAGGCCGATGGTTTGGCGGCGGGCAAGGGTGTCGTCGTCGCGCAAACGCAGGAAGAAGCCTTTGCTGCTGTCGATGCCATGCTTGCGGGCAATGCGCTCGGCGATGCCGGTTCGCGCGTTGTCATCGAGGATTTTCTCGAAGGTGAAGAGGCGAGTTTCATCGTGATGGCGGATGGCGAACACGTGCTGCCGATGGCGACGAGCCAAGATCACAAGCGGCTCTGCGATCATGATGAAGGTCCTAACACCGGCGGGATGGGCGCTTATTCACCTGCGCCGGTGATTACACCGGAACTGCACGCGCGCGTGATGCGCGAAATCATTCAGCCGACAATTCAAGGCATGGCGAAAGATGGTATTCGCTTCACCGGCTTTCTCTACGCCGGACTGATGATCGATAAAGACGGTCATCCCAAAACACTGGAGTTCAATTGCCGTATGGGCGATCCCGAAACACAGCCGATCATGATGCGTTTGAAAAGTGATTTGATTGATTTATTCGAGCACGGCATTGACGGTACACTGGATCAGATAGAAAGCGAATGGGATCGACGCTGCGCGCTCGGCGTGGTGTTGGCGGCGAAAGGCTATCCACAAGCGCCTGAATCAGGCGCGGTGATTACCGGGTTGGAAAAAGTAGCGGATAACGCGCAAAACGACGAGCAAGCACAAGTCAAAGTATTTCACGCAGGTACCAAGGAAGAAGGCGGCAATGTTGTCGTCAGCGGCGGGCGCGTATTGTGCGTGACTGCGCTTGGTGACTCCGTGCGTGTTGCGCAGAAAAATGCTTATGCAGCAGCAGAGCAAATTCACTTCGATGGCAAACAGATGCGCCGCGATATTGGTCAGCGTGCGATTGCGCGTATCGAGAAATGAAGAACAATCTGGAAGAAGTTTTTCTCGACGGCGAAGAAGTTTTTTCGGGCAAACTGCTGCGTGTTTACCGTGACCGCGTGCGCTTGCCTAACCAGAACACCACCACGCGTGAATACATTCGCCATCCGGGCGCGGCATTGATTGTGCCTGTGCTTGCGAATGGCGAATTATTGCTTGAGCGCCAACATCGCTATCCATTGCACACGGACATCATCGAATTTCCTGCAGGCAAACTGGATGCAGGCGAAGAGCCGTTGACAACCGCACAACGCGAATTACACGAAGAAACCGGCTATCGCGCAGAACATTGGTACGAACTTGGGCAATTAACACCACTGCCCGCGTATTCGGACGAAACGATTTATTGTTTTTGCGCCGAAGAGTTGACACTCGAAAAAGCGCAACACGATGAAGACGAATTTCTCGAACTCATCACGATGACGCCAGATGCATTGCGTCAGGCGATCATGGATGGCCGCGTTACCGATGCCAAGACAATTTGTGCGTTTTTCTTTTATAGCCAGCAACATAAATAATAAATGGGCACTTTGTATTAAAACACTCCTACCCGACGCCGTCCCCGTGAGGGTAGGGATTTCAGTCAACGCGAGAAATGTTTTGAGCTATGAATCTTCCTGCCCCGCTGAATCGTCAAAACCAAGCTGTTCGGACAATTCTTTCATTTTGTTATCGGAGTAAACGACGTCCTCAACTTCCACTCGATCATAGTAATAGAAGTCATAACCTGTCGCTGTAGAAGCACGGGTTGTCGCTGTACTAGGTTGTTCTCGGCGAATTGCGATGTTGTACAGAAACACATGAAACGCAGTTGTTATATCTTGAGGCGTTACAGTCCAGCGAGGTCCAAGAACATAATCAATTTTAGGACACCCAAAAAACAATTTCATTGCGACCATGCGAAGTCCGCCACGGCAACATCCCAAAAGCAGAATCGATTGGGGATTAAGGCACTCTGTCGAGCATAACGTGGCCGCAAAATTCACCCAAAAATACGATGGTTCTCCACTCGACTCGCCAAACCCAAACTGATCTGCATGAGCTCCAAGATAAAGATAATCAAACTTCCCCAAAGACTTCACGCTAGTCACAAAAGACTCTAGCGAAACAAGCTCGATTTCTTTGTGCTCGATATGAAACATTTCGCATATTTTTTCGATATGGGACACCTCGGTTGCACAAATATCGCTACTTGCTTTGATAAAAAGCATACGTTTTTTCATTTTGACCTCCTTAATTGAAATGAAGAAGATACGTTTATTTCTCAACGTTCTCCAATCGTTTCACCACGCATCGAATCACTTCCTCCGCAGGAATCGCCGATAGATAACGCGTTGCTGTGCTGGTATCGATACTGTCGGGGTGCGGGAGTTCGCCCCAATCGGCAGCGTTGAACACCGTGATCGGCGCTTGCCATGGCGACCATTCGTGAATTTTGCTCGGACCGAACAAGGCGATGCCGGGCGTTTGCAGCGCTGCGGCGAGGTGCATCGGAACGGAATCGACGCCGATGAAGAAGCGCGCACGCGCAATCGCAGCCGCGAGCTCCATCAAAGACAGTTGTCCGACCAACGAATAAATATTATTTCGCCCACTTTGCACTTGCGCCAAAATATTGTTTGCCATCGTTTGTTCGCTCTCGGTGGGTGCGCCGGTAAGCACAATCGACCAGCCGCGTGCGCGCAGCGCGTCGATGACTTGCGCAAAGGAAGCGTCTTCCCAGCATTTGAAAAACCAGCGTGCGCCGGGGTGGATCAGCACGAAAGGTTCTTGTTGCCAGCCGATCGCTGTCAGTTTTTGTTGAACGGCGTTGTCGCTTTCGGGAAGGACATTGAAACGCAGCGGAAACTGTGCGGCATCGACATCGATATTCCACGCGCGCAATATCGATAATTGCAATTCAACGTTATGCTTCGGCGTTTGTGGCAATGGGATACGTGCGTTGAAGCTCGTTCGCCAGCGCCACGATTGCCGACGCGGATAATCAAATGCGAGGCGTTGAACCGTGCCTAACGTATGAGCGAGGCCGATACCGCGCCAGCTTTCCGTGAGGTGAATCAGCGTATCGTAATGGCGCGCGCGTAATGCACGCAACAGTTTGATTTCTTCGCAAATTCGCGTACGCTGTCCCTGCTTCTTCCATTGCCGATCAATCGTGAAGCAGTGTGCAATGTGCGGATTACTGCGCAGCATGTCGAGTGTTTCGCGGTAGATGAGAACATCAATGGTGGAGTCTGGGAAATAGTGCGTCAATGCGTCGATGAGCGGTGTTGTCAGCAACACGTCGCCGTGGTGACGAAGTTTGACCAGTAAAATACGCTTCGGCGAAATCATGAATTTTGACGACGAGAGTTTGACGTGTATCCTATCAGACGTTATTGTAATTCTTTCCACCATGGCGCAACCATTTTTTATCATCACCATTGATACCGAAGGCGACAACCTTTGGGAGAAAGCGCACGAGATTACGACGCAAAACGCTGCGTATCTGGCGCGTTTTCAGCAGTTGTGCGAGCGATTCGGCTTTAAACCGACGTATCTGACCAATTATGAAATGGCGCAGGATGCGACGTTTCAGACATTCGGTCGCGATATCATTCACAGAAAGACGGGCGAAATCGGTACGCATGTTCATGCTTGGAACAATCCACCGCTGGTGTCGATCACTGACGACGATGATGCACATAAAACGTATTTGATTGAATATCCGGATGATGTGATGCGCGACAAGTTTGCGACAACGCATCGTCTTCTGGAAGAAGTTTTTCAAACGCCGATGGTCAGCCATCGTGCTGGGCGCTGGGCGCTCGACAGTCGTTATGTGAAACTGTTGATCGAGTTCGGTTATCAGGCGGATTGTTCCGTGACGCCCGAAGTGAATTGGCGAACAACGCTCGGCAAACCCGATGGTGCGGGTGGAACGGATTATCGTTTTTTTCCAAAGCACGCGTATTACATGAGCACGAGTCGCATTGACCAACCCGGTGACTCGACGTTGTTGCAGGTGCCGATGACGACGCGGTTCAAATATGGTGCAACAATCAATACGCTGAAACGTTGGCGCGCGCAATGGCGCGGCAAACCATATCAGGATTCAGTGTCATGGTTGCGCCCGCGCGGCGGCAACGTTGGCGCGATGAAAAAGCTGGTGCGTCGTTGTCTCGCCGAGCCGAAGGCGGATTACGTTGAATTCATGCTGCACTCATCCGAGTTCATGCCCGGCGGCAGCCCGACGTTTCGCAGTGAGGCGCATATCGAAAACTTGTACCGCGATCTGGAGGAATTGTTTTCGTGGCTGACGACGATCTGTCAAGGTGCAACGCTCAATGATTATGCGTGTCACGTGCGCCGCGTTTCCGAGTAACCTGCTCGTCGAAAAAGCGATACAAATCAAGAGCCAGCATTGCAAAACGTTCCTGCTTTCGTGATTCAGTCAACGCTTGTTGGCTGAGTTTTTGATAACGCGCCGGATCGTCGCGTAGCGCGATCACCGCATCGGCAATGGTTTCCGGGTCGAGCATCTTGGGTGGCGCGATGGTGTCGGTATTCGGCCAATAAATCAGCGGCGAATACTCCGGTGTGGCGTGGGTGCGTTGCAGATAATCGTCAACATCAAGCGTCGGTTCAAGACACAGGCCGGTAATACCATCTTGTACCGATTCGACCATGCCGTCCGCTTTGCCGGTAATCGTTGGTATACCCCATGCCGCAGCTTCCAAGTTTGTCAGGCCAAAACTCTCATGCATTGACGGGCAAAGATAAATATCGATATTCTGATAAAAATCATCCAAGTTGTTTTGCAAGCCAAGCAACCGCACCTCTTGTTGCAAGCCATGCTGTTCAATCAAATTTTCCAGCACGGATCGCTCTTTGCCTTCGCCTGCAATCGTGACGGTGACAGCGCATCCTTTTTCCTTAAGCACTTTGGCGGTTAATATGAGCAGCCCCATGCATTTGACCGGTGCCAAGCGTCCGGCACTACCCAGACGAACCGGCTGTGAACCATCCAGTCCATGTCGTGACATAATGGGCATACTTGGCCATGCAGAGTCCAGCAGAACATTTTTTCGCACATGGACAGGTTGCTGTACATGATATTTCAGTTGCAGAATACGTTTTGCCGCGTGGGAAACCGCAATAATGGCATCAATCTGCGCAAAAAACTTTTGCACGAATTGTTGAGCATGTGTGTACCAAGAACCGCCGTGTTCGTAATAAATCACCGGGCATTTCGTCGGAAAAACAACGTCGGTGAATTGATTCCAGACGACGATCAAATCGGGTGCGATATTTTTTATGCATTGACGACGTCGTGCTTTTCTGAGCCATTTAGATTTAGGCCACTTTGGCACTCGAAAGACGCCGTAATCGCGCACGGTGACAAGACGCGCATGTTCGAGAACATTGTCACGAATCGGCTGCGCAATCGCATTGCGTTCGCTGAGAATGAAATGCTCGACTGGGTAGGGCGATGGCGCGTTGAGAAACTCGGAAAAAATGCGTTCAACGCCGCCGATGTTGGCAAGATCGATGATGTGCAAAATGCGCATTTTCATCACTGATCATCCTTTGGCTTTGTACAGTGCTGCATGATAAGCCGTCAACACGGTTGCCATCATGACGTCAAAGGTCATCGTTTGGCGTGCTTTTTGATAGGCGTTGTCGCGCAGTTCCGCAGCGAGCTGCGGTTGCGTCAGCAAAGTTTTAACCGCTACGGCGATGGCGTCATGGTCTTGTGGTGCGCACAGTAAACCGGTTTCGCAATCGTCGATCATTTCAGGCAAACCGCCGACGCGTGTGGCAATGATATTACGTTTCATCAACGCGGCTTGAGGCACCAGACGGGTTTGCGCTTCGGTCGCAATTGAGGCGATGACGACAATATTGGCTAGTGCCAGATATTGTTCGATATCATCGTGATAGCCAAGAAACAGAATGCGCTTGCCGAACTCATCACCCGCTTCGGCGATAACCTGTTCACGGTATGCTTCGGTTTGCCCGGTGGCTTCGCCGACCTGAATGAAGACCAGATTGTCGAACGAATCCAATAGCGAACGGGCAGCGTGCACGAAATAAAGCTGTCCTTTGTCAGGGCGGATCATGCCGATATTGGCAATCACAACGGCTTCCGGCGCAATGCCGAGCGATTGGCGCAGTGCACGATCATCAATATCAGGACGAAAACGCTGCGGATCAACGCCTGCCGGAACGACAAAAATATCCTGATCAAAAGCCAAATGTTTTTCCAATAATTGTTTGCGGATTTTATCGGCGGTCACTGTGACAGCATGTTGTCCATGCCGCCACACTAACCCGTACCAGCCATGGCTTTTGATTTCATTGGTGACGTGACGACTGCGCACCACAGCAAGCTTCGTCAGCCATTTCAACAACGCGCCGTAAGCGGCATCGCGACTGCCATGGCAATCCAGAATATCAATACGATTTTTGCGAACGATTCGCCACAGTTTGGCGAGCACGAACGGGTGCACGGTTCCGCGCAGATTGATGGTTGCGCAGGGAATGTTTCGTTGCTCCGCCTGCTGAATGATTTTCGATGCAGGTCGCGCAATGATCATGGCGAAATGACCGTTTTGGTTGAGCCATTCCGTTTGTTCAATAATGCGTAGTTCCTGTCCACCCCAATCCATGGATGACTCAAAGTGTGCGATGCGAAGCGGATTCATTGCGGTTGTTCCGCAGGCTTGCGGTATGAAAGTGTTAAAGCCATCAGCGCGAAAAAGAGCGTCGTGGCTTCTCGGCAGAAAAATAAGCAGTCGGTCAAACCGAAAAACACATATGCAAAAGTTAGCGCGAACAAACTGAGGCTTTTGCGCCGAAGCGCCAACCATAACAAGTAGGCATACAAAGCCAATAATAAAAAACCGCCCACCAATCCACGCAGCGAGAGCTCTTCCAGCAGTTCATTGTGCATGCTGACTTTTTTATAGTGATCCAGAATGGGGTCAAGATTGCCTTGATGAATTTCCGCATCAATGATCGCGGAACGCTGTTGATAGCCGGGTCCCAAGAGCGGCGCGCTTTTGAAACTGAAGAGTGCCGCTTGCCACAATTCAAAACGGGTGCCTAATGAAGTCGCTCTGTTTTCGCCCGAATGGTATTGCGCAATATCCTGACGCGCGTTATCAATGCGGAGCTGCGTTTGTTCTGAAGACAGGACGATTACGAGCGCCGTGACAAGAAAAATGACGGAAATGGATAATCGTTTTCCGAGCGATCTGCGACTGAACAGCGGCAGTAGTGCGCTGCCCAATATCAAACAAATGATTGCCGCGCGCGTTTGTGTCCACACGGTTACCCAGAGCGCCAGCAGGAAAAAAGGCACGAATAAAAATAATACCTTGCGGTTACCGTCTTGTCGTTCGACGGCAGTACCGAGAAAAACCAGATAAATGGCAACGACCTGGTAAGCGAAAATGGTGGCGCGTTGTTCGCGTTGCTGTCGCGTTTCTTCGAGAACGAATTCCGAATAGCCCGCATAGACGGCGATGAATATGAGTGTGGCGAAAAGTGTGCCGTAAACCCACCAAGATCGGAAATAACGACGGTTGATCGACAGATAAGTGGCCAAAACGCCGCCCATCATGAAGCGTTGCGCGATGGAGATCGACACCCGTTGCGAATCACTGGGTGACACAAGCGTACCCGCGTCGAGCAAAGTGTGCCCGAGACGATAAAAGGCATACGCGGCGATTACGATCAATAATCCCCATTCTTCTTTCCCCGGCTTTTTCCAGTCCAACAACCAGAAGAGAACCGCGAGCGAAGATGTGAAATAGAAAAGATGACGCGCTTCGGATGGCTCGACGACGTTGATGATGATGACAATCAGCGTCAGCGCCCAAACCGCTGACGGCAGCAGAGGTTTGGTTTTATTCCACATGACGGTTTTTGATAAGAAAGAAAAATAAGAACAACTTCACACCGTATTGAAGATTTGAATAAAACAATTTTTCAATCATCAGTCAACGCAACTCGCTTTTGGTTTGCACCAACAGACGTTTACGGTGCAGTGAAACATGAGGCGACAACAAAAAGGACCATAACGGAATTTGGTCAACCCAACGTTTAAGCGTTGCCTTCGTTTCATCGCTCAGCCCCCGCGTGTTGTCCAGAATGACGCGACCTTGCCGAACATAAAACGATTGAAACAGCAATCGTTGCTCGTCGTTTGCAATATGTTGATCCAGGTGTTCAAAAACAGTCAACATGCATTTTGCTTTTTTATCACTCAAATTGGCAGAGATGTTTGCGGCGTGCTGGCGATAACAATAAAGCGGACAATCAAGCCAACAAACCTTCGGATTCTGCGCCAGCAAGTCGGGGACAATGTAAATATCACTGTAGCAGGTGAGGTGCGGGAAACGCAGCGATGAAAACAAATGACTGGCGAACATGCCGCCGATCAGATGCCCCATGTATTCACGGTGTTTCAATAGCATCAACCATAATTCATCGGGCGTTTTCATGGCAGCGGTAATCGGGCGACTGCGGCGCGGCAGCGAGTCGTTATAGCTGCGGTGCAGCGGTGTCAGCACGATGTCGGCCTGATGTTGCTGCGTGGCGTTCAGCCACTGCGCAACAGCATCGGGTGCGACAACATCATCGCCGTCGATAAAAGCAATATAAGGCGCACGCACGAGTTCCAGCGCAAAATTGCGTGCTTTGGCAACGCCGTTGAACGTTTCGTGCGTGATTTGTGCGTGCGGCACCTCTTGACGAAAGTTTTCCAGAATCGTTGCCGTGTCATCCGTGGAGCCATCGTCGATGAGCAGAAACTGAATGGTTCGAATATCCACGGTTTGCTCGCGCAGGCTTTGCAGCGTGCGGGCGAGAAACTGGCTCTGGTTGTGCACAGGCACAATCACGGATACGGCGAATTCATGACTCATTGGTGCTCTCCGTCTTTCTGTTCGCGGAATTGCAAACGATGGAGATGCGCATATTCTCCTTGTTGTGCCAGTAGCGTTTGGTGCGTTCCGAGTTCAATCAGTTTACCTTGTGCCATGACCGCGATCCGATCAGCATTTTCAATCGTGGACAAACGATGCGCGATGACAATCGTGGTACGGTTTTTCATCAAATTCTCAAGTGCCGATTGCACCAGACGTTCTGATTGCGTATCGAGTGCGCTGGTGGCTTCGTCGAGAATCAGAATCGGCGCGTTCTTCAACAGTGCGCGCGCAATCGCCAAACGTTGTCGTTGTCCGCCGGAAAGGCGCGTTCCTTTTTCGCCAATCACAGTATCAAAACCATCCGGCATTTGCTCGATGAATCCGAGCGCGTTGGCGGCACGCGCGGCTTCGACGATTTCTTCATCGCTGGCTTGTTGATAGCGGCCATAGGCAATATTGGCTTTGACGGTGTCGTTGAACAACACGACATCCTGGCTGACCAGCGCGATCTGCGCGCGCAGGCTCGTGAGCTTGATGTCGTTGAGTGGAATATCGTCCAATCGAATCTCACCTTCCTGCGGAAGATAAAAACGGGGAATCATGCTGGCGAGCGTCGTTTTACCGCTGCCCGAAACGCCGACCAATGCCAGCGTTTCGCCGGGATGAATATCGAGCGTCAGATTGTCCAACGCTTTCTTCTCCGCGTTGGGGTAGTGAAAACTGACGTGATCGAACGTCAACGCACCGTTGGTCGAAGCGATCTCCTTGCTGCCGGTGTCGTGTTCCAGTGCCACATCGAGAAAGGCGAACGTGCTTTCTGCCGCAGCCAGACCACGTTGCAAGCTTTGCGTGATATTGGTAATCCGTTTGATCGGCGCGAACAGCAGCAACATGCCGGTCAAGAACGCGATAAAGTCGCCGGTGGAAATCGCGCCGTGAAAAGAACGCAATGCAGCAAAATACAGTACGGCAGACAGCGCAAAAGAGATGATCAACTGTGTGACGCCGGTATTGATCGATGACGTTGCGCGTTGTTTGACGAGGTTGTGACGGATCGCTTTCGCTTTTTCCAGAAAACGTTTGTTTTCGTATGCTTCGCCGCCGTAGATTTTCACGACGCGTTGGCAATCAACGCTCTCGCTCAACACCTGCGTCAGTTCGCCCATTTGTTGTTGGTTTTCGCGCGACAAGCGACGCAACCTTTTGCTGATCAGCTTGATGCACAGCGTCACCGACGGGAACACCACCAGACAGATCAGCGTCAACTGCCAGTCGATATAAAACAGCAAACCGAAAAGACCGAGCACGGTGACGCCATCTTTGACCGATACGGTAATTACATTAAAACCGGCTTCGGTGATTTGGTTGACGTCGTTGATGACGCGCGAAATGATTCTTCCCGACGGATGATTTTCGTAATAAGAAACCGGCAGATGCAGCAAATGCTCAAACAGTTCCTGCCGCAGGGTTTGTACCAGATGCCCTGACAACCAAGCGGTTGAATAATCGTTGATGAAGCCGGCGATGCCGCGCACCAGGAAAAGCCCGACCACCATGATGATGACGCTGACCACCGCTTTGATATCTTTACCGACGAAACCATCGTCGATCAAAGGCCGCATCAACGAAACGAACAGCGGCTCCGTCGCCGCCGCAACCGTCATCGCCAACAGCGACATCACGAATACTTTGATGTAGCGGCGGAGATAACCAAGCAGGCGCTTGTACAGAGTGAAGCTGTTGAAATTATTGTTTTCCGAAGCGGTCATGAAAAGCGGTTGCGCGTGAACAGTGAATAGCTCGCATTATATATAGAAAGGTCTAAACATTTTTAACTTGTGGTCGTTTGGGATAAACGCGCACGCGAACAATGCGCGGTCCTTTCATTTTTTTGACTTCTACCGAAAAATGCTCGCATTCAACGCGCTGCCCTTCGGTTGGCACATCACCCAGCCTTTGCATGATCAGACCGCCGATGGTATCGACGCCGGTTTCTTCAATGTCGATGCTCAGCGCTCGTTCCAATGAGAAAATCGTCAGGCTGCCTTTGCCAACCAGCGTGCCGTCATCAAGCTTCTGCCACTCGTTGCGATTCTGCGCGAATTCATCGCTGATTTCACCAACCAGCGCACCAAGAAGGTTGTCGAGTGTGATGAAACCCAAAGGTCGTCCTTGCTTGGTCGTTATTACAGTGAAATGCGGTGCGCCATCGCGGAAACGGCGGAAAAGATCGGCAGCGGGCAGATTGGTGGATACCGTTTCAATCGGGCGCGCCACGGCGTCCAGCGATACTGGCTCGCCGTGTTTGATGAGCGGGAAAATATCCTTGACATGAATGATCCCCTTCACCTTGCCGCTGGCGTCGAGATAAGGATAACGGCTGAAACGGTTCGCGATCATTTTTTCGATGTTGGTGTCGGTATCGTCGTTCGCCGAAAGCGACACCATTTCATTCGCCGGGCGCATCAGGTCGCCGACGTCGAGGTCGCGAAAATCCAGCGCCTGAGCCAAGGTTTGCCATTCAGCTTTGGTGTAAACGCCATCAGCGCGCGAGGCGCGCAAAATGACCTTCAATTCTTCCGGCGCATATTCGCTGTCGCTTTGCATGCTCATGTCCAGCCCCATCAGCCGCAGCAAATAGTTGGAACTGTGGTTCAGAATCCAGATGATCGGATACATCAGCCAGTAGAAGCCGTAAAGCGGTACGGCAGTCCACACGCCGACTTTTTCGGAACGGCGGATCGCCAGCGACTTGGGCGCCAATTCGCCGACCACGATATGCAGATAGGAAATGATGAAGAAGGCGATGAAGAAAGATGCGCCTTGCAGTATGTGCGGGTTTTCGATGCCGAGTGCCGAAAACAGCGGGTAAAGCAGACGCGCAAACGCCGGTTCGCCGAGCCAGCCAAGGCCGAGCGATGCCAAGGTAATTCCTAATTGGCATGCGGAAAGGTAGGCGTCGAGATTATCATGTACTTTGATCAAAATCCGCCCGCGCCAGCCCAGCGCACCGGCGATGGTTTGCACGCGGGTTTGCCGCAGTTTCACCAAGCCAAATTCGGCAGCGACGAAAAAACCGTTGAGCAGTACCAGAAAAAAAGCGGCGGCGATGTAGGCGATGTTCATGACCATAGCAGGAATGATACCTTAGGAAGCCCTGATTAATTACTGCGCACAAGCAATACGGCGTTGGAACCCTCCTCAAAATGCTCATTTACATTTGGGTAAACTGCGCTTTTTCGCCAAATTTCGCCTTGTCTTGCCTTTGCGCGCAACATGCTTCAGAGGCTTCTTTGGCGGTACAGTTTATCTGGGGGTTCTTTTTTCAGCGTGGCGCTCCGAATATCGCTAAAACATCGGAGCGAATCGGGTAAAATGCGACATTGTTTTTTGGAGAACATCATGTTGACCGGATGCCTGATTCCCATTGTCACCCCGATGACGCCCGACGGTGCGCTGGATTTGGCGACGCTGAAAAAGCTGATCGACTGGTACGTCGATCAGGGCGTTGCCGGCATCGTGATCGTGGGTACAACCGGCGAATCGCCTACGGTTGATTTTGACGAGCACCGCGAGCTGATCCGCGTCGCAGTGGAACACGTCAACAAGCGCATTCACGTAATGGCGGGCACGGGCGGCAATTCTACGCAGGAAGCCATCGAACTTACCGAATACGCGCGAAAAGTCGGCGCTGATAGCTGCCTGTCCGTCGTGCCTTACTACAACAAGCCTTCGCAGGAAGGGCTTTATCGTCACTTTCGCGCCATTGCCGAGAAAGTGGACTTGCCGCTGGTGCTCTACAACGTGCCGGGGCGTACCGTGGCGGATCTCGCCAACGAAACCGTGCTTCGTCTTGCGGATGTGCCGGGCATTATCGGATTGAAAGATGCAACCGGCGACATCGCTCGCGCGACGGAAATGATCAAAGCGCTGCACTTGTGCGGCAAAAACGATTTTGTTTTGTACAGTGGTGACGATATCACCAGTCTCGCGTATTTGTTGCTCGGCGGGCATGGCGTGATTTCGGTTACCGCTTGCGTCGCGCCGGCGAAAATCGTAGCAATGTGCGCCGCCGCGGTTGCCGGAGACATCAAAACAGCGCGCGCGATCAACGATACCCTGCTACCATTACACCGTCGTTTGTTCGTCGAAGGCAATCCGGTGCCCGTCAAATGGGCGATGGCGCAAATGGGGTTGATTGCGTCGGGGATACGCCTGCCATTGGCGCCGTTATCGGAAAAATTCCATCAGCCGTTGCGTGAAGCGCTGATCGAAGCTGGGTGTCTGAAAAACTGAATTGATTGAGTATCAGAAAGATTATGTGCATGAAAGACTGTCTGGGTTTTCGTTTTATTCTGAATTTCGTGGTTGTCGTCGCGAGTTTGACGCTGTTGAGTGGCTGTGAAACGGTCAGCGATATTTCGTTCTCGAAGCGCATCGACTACAAATCGTCGAGTTCGACGCCGCCGCTGGAAGTTCCCCCCGATTTGACCGCGCCGCAGTTCGATGATCGCTACGCAGTCGCGTCGGCAACGGAACTGAGCCGTCGCGATCAGCGCGCTGAGATGCGTGAAAAATCGGTGCTGCCCGATCAGGCCAACGCGCACATCGAGCGCGCCGGTACGGAGCGTTGGTTGGTGGTGCAATCGACGCCGTCGGATGCTTGGGAAATCATTCGCAAATTCTGGATTGACACCGGCTTCGTGATGGCGGAAGAGCATCCGATGATCGGCATCATGGAAACCGACTGGGCCGAAAACCGCGCGGAAATTCCGAACGATTTTTTTCGTCGCACCATCGGCAAATATCTCGACTTTTTCTACACCACATACAAGCGCGACAAATTCCGTACGCGCATCGAAGAAGGGCGCACGCCGGGTACTGTCGAAATCTATATCTCGCATCGCGGCATGGAGCAGATGCCGACCGAAAAAACCTCCAGCAATGAGCCGGTCGCATTTGCATGGGCGGTGTTACCGCCTGATCCCGAGTTGGAAGCGGAAATGCTGATGCGCATGATGGTGCGTTTCGGCGCTTCCGAAGAAGAAGTCAAGACCATGGTGGCAGATAGCAAATATCAGCGCACATCGCGCGCGCGCATCACCAGCAGCGGTGCAACGCCGCAGCTTGAGGTCGATGACAATTTCGATCGTACCTGGCGGCGTGTTGGTTTGGCACTCGACCGTGTTGGTTTTACCGTGACTGATCGTGATCGCTCGCAAGGCATTTACTATGTGCGTTACGCCGACCCCGATTCTGACATCGCCAAAGCGGACGAAGGCGGTTGGTTGGCGAAATTGGCGTTTTGGCGCAGCAACAAAAAAGCCATCAAGCCCGAGCAGTATCAAGTTAACGTGGCGTCGGCGGAAGAGGATCGTACGATTGTGAATATTCTTCCCGAGGACGCCAAAGCGCCGCAATCGGATATCGAGCAGATTCTGGCGATTTTGGAAGAACAGTTAAGATAATCAACCGTACGGCAGAGCTTGCCTCTGCCGCCGGTTAACGGAGAAATAACAGAGTATGCGGTTTGCGGCGCTGGGTTCGGGAAGTGAGGGCAACGCGCTGGTTGTTGAAGCGGGCACGACGCGTATCATGATCGATTGCGGATTCAGTGCGCGCGAAACCACGCATCGTCTCGCGCGCATCGGTTTAATGCCTACCGAAATCGACGCCATCCTGATCACGCACGAACACGGCGATCATGTGCGCGGTGTTCGCACTTTTGCGATCAAGCATCAGATTCCAGTGTTCATGAGCCACGGTACGCAAGAAGCGCTGAACGGAAAATGTGCTGATGTGGATCAGCGGCTGTTCAACAGCCATGCGACGATCACCGTGGGCGATCTGCACATCGCGTCGTTTCCGGTGCCGCACGATGCGCGCGAGCCGGTGCAATTCATTGTCAACGACGGTCAATATCGACTGGCGTTGCTCACCGACACTGGCGCGTCCACGCCTTGCATTGAAGAACATATTTCGGGCTGCGACGCGATGGTGCTCGAATGCAATTATGATGCCGATTTGCTGCGCGATAATCCGTATTATCCCGAGTATCTGAAAAAGCGCATCAGCGGCGCGTTTGGTCATTTGCGCAATGAAGACGCATCAGCGTTGCTCGGTAAAATTGATTGCACACGATTGAAGCATGTGGTTGCGGCACACCTGTCGCAGAAGAACAATCACCCCGACAAAGCGCGTGCTGCGTTGGCGGATGCGCTGAACTGCCGCACGGAATGGATTACCGTCGCCGATCAAAGTCATGGTTTTGATTGGCGGTCGTTATGAATACACTTTCTTCACATCCTGAACACTAAGGAGAAAACGATGAACAAAGGGCAAGAACTCTACCACGGCAAAGCCAAAACCGTTTATGCGACCGATGATCCGAACTGGGTCATCATGCACTACCGCGATGACGTTTCCGCATTCGACGGCGCAAAGCTGGCGAAGCTGGAAAAAAAGGGCGAAACCAATAATTACTTTAACGCCTTCATCATGCAGTTGCTGGAAAAAGAAGGTGTGAAAACGCACTTCGGCAAAATCCTGAACGAACGTGAATCGCTGGTGCGCGCGATGAAAATGCTGAAGGTTGAGTGTGTGGTGCGCAACATCTGCGCCGGTTCGATGAGCAAGCGGCTCGGTATTGAAGAAGGTACGCGTTTGCCGGAACCGATCTTCGAATACTTTTACAAAAGTGATGAGTTGCACGATCCAATGGTCAACGACGATCACATTCGCGTGCTCGGCTGGGCGAGCGAAGATGACGTGCAACGCATGCGCATCCGAAGTCGCCAGATCAACAATATCCTGAAGCCGCTATTTGACGATGCGGGTATCGATCTCGTGGACTACAAACTCGAATTCGGTCGCGCGGTGGACGATCCCAACGGGCAGCTTCTGCTCGGTGACGAGTTTACTCCAGACGGCTGCCGTCTGTGGGATCAGAAAACCGGCGAAAAAATGGACAAAGACCGTTTCCGTCGCGACCTCGGTAACGTGATCGATTTTTATCGCGAAGCGGCGAAGCGGATCGGCGTTCCTCTGTAAGGAACCACTGATTCATTACTGCGCGCAAGCAATACGGCGTTGGAATCTTTTTCAAAATGCTCATTTACATCTGAGTAGACTGCGCTTTTTCAAAAAATTCCGCCTTGTCTTGCTCGCGCTCGTGACATGAATCAGAGGTTCCTCAAGAAACCTTTGTAAAGACCACGCAAAACCGCGCAAGAGCGCACGAAACAGAGCACAAACAGCAGGCAAAACCATTACCAAGGTTGTTGTTTTGCTTTCGCTGAATATTTGCTAACATCCGCGTTGATAGGGAACCTCTGAAGTTTCAGAGGTTCCGGTTTGTCTTTCCTTACTCTGAGGAGCGTTTCATGAAAAAACCTGTTCGCGTCGCTGTAACCGGCGCTGCTGGCCATATTGGTTACGGCCTTCTATTTCGTATTGCGTCCGGGGAAATGTTGGGACCGGATCAGCCAGTCATTTTGCAATTGCTCGAATTGCCGATCGAAAAACCACAAGCGGCGCTCAAGGGCGTCATGATGGAGCTTGATGATTGTGCGTTCCCGCTGCTCGCCGATATGCATGGCTTCGGTGATGCCCGCGAAGCGTTCCGCGACGCCGATATTGCGTTGTTGGTCGGTGCGAAGCCACGCGGCCCGGGCATGGAGCGCAGCGACTTGTTGCAGGAAAATGCCAAGATTTTCATTGAGCAGGGCAAGGCACTTGATGCCGTTGCCAGCCGCGACGTCAGGGTGCTGGCGGTCGGTAATCCGGCCAATACCAATGCTTATATTGCGATGAAATCGGCGCCCTCGCTGCCGAAGAAAAATTTCACCGCCATGCTGCGTCTCGACCACAACCGTGCGCTGACACAACTGGCGCAGCGGGCGAACGTTCCCGTATCCAGCATCGAAAAAATGGCGGTATGGGGCAACCACTCGCCAACGATGTACGCGGATTACCGCTTTGCCACTGTTCAAGGAAAAGCACTCAAGGACATGATCAACGACGATGTCTGGAACCGCGATGTGTTCCTGCCAACCGTCGGCAAACGCGGCGCGGCGATCATTGCTGCGCGCGGTTTGTCCAGTGCCGCCTCGGCGGCCAATGCTGCGATCTGTCACATTCGCGACTGGGTGTTGGGCACCAACGGTCAATGGGTGACCATGGGCATTCCTTCCGACGGTAGCTACGGTATTCCCAAAGATGTCATGTTTGGTTTTCCGGTAACCTGCGAAAATGGCGAATACACGCTCGTTCCCGATTTGCCGATCGATGATTTTTCGAAAGAGCGCATCGCGGTAACGCTGCAGGAGCTTGAAGAAGAGCGCGCTGCCGTCAGCGCGATGTTGGGCTGATCGTGAAAAAGTAAATTTGCACGGCGGAGGTGATTCGGTTATCTCCGCCGTTTGTTTTTAGCTTTGGCGATAACGATAAAGCTACTTCAATCAATACGTTTTATTTTTCCGGCGAATTGAACACGCCTTGTTCCATTTTCAATTTATTTAGGACATGAATTTATGAACACTTCGTTGAATGTTGTCCGCCCGCTCAACAAGGGCAGCTTTTATTCCCTGCCCGCTCTGGAAGAAGCCGGCGTTGGTAAAATATCCCGCCTGCCGGTGTCGATCCGCATCGTGTTGGAATCGGTGCTGCGCAACTGCGATGGCAAGAAAATCACCGAAACGCATGTGCGCGAACTGGCGAACTGGAAAGCCAACGCACCGCGTCAGGAAGAAATTCCTTTCGTTGTTGCGCGTATCGTCTTGCAGGATTTTACCGGTGTTCCACTGCTTGCCGATCTGGCCGCAATGCGCACCGCTGCGGCAGAGCAGAAGAAAGACCCGTCGATCATCGAGCCGCTGGTACCTGTCGATATGGTCGTGGATCACTCGGTGACGATCGACAACTACGGCACACCTGATGCGCTTGATCTCAACATGAAACTCGAATTCAAGCGCAACATCGAACGCTACCGCTTCATGAAATGGGGGATGCATGCGTTCAAGACCTTCCGCGTCGTGCCTCCCGGCAACGGTATCGTCCACCAGGTCAACCTCGAATATCTGGCACCCGGCGTGCATGAGAAAAACGGCGTGTTCTACCCCGATTCATTGGTAGGTACCGACAGCCACACCACGATGATCAACGGCATTGGCGTCGTCGCCTGGGGCGTGGGCGGCATCGAAGCCGAAGCCGGAATGCTCGGCCAGCCGCTGTACTTCCTGACCCCCGACGTCATCGGTGTTGAGTTGACGGGCAAGCTGCCCGAAGGCACCACCGCCACCGATCTGGTGCTGACCATCACCGAGCTGCTGCGCCGCGAAAAAGTCGTCGGCAAGTTCGTCGAATTCTTCGGCGAGGGTGCGGCCACCCTGTCCGTGCCTGACCGTGCCACCATCTCCAACATGGCGCCCGAGTACGGGGCAACGATGGGATTCTTCCCGGTCGATGAAGCCACGGTTGATTACCTGCGCGCCACTGGCCGCAACGAAGAAGCACTGAAGAATTTCGAAGCCTATTTCAAGGCACAGAACATGTTCGGCATCCCGAAGAGCGGCGAAATCGACTACACCAAGACGCTGAAGTTCGACCTGGCTTCGGTCAAACCGTCGCTGGCAGGCCCCAAACGCCCACAGGATCGGATCGAACTTTCGCAGATGAAGAACGCCTTCACGAAACTCTTCAGCGCACCCGTGGCAGAAAACGGTTTCGCGCAGAAACCGGAAGCGTTGGCCAAACGCTTCCCGATCAAGGCAGAAAAGGCCGACATCGGCTCGGGCGACGTACTGATCGCTGCGATCACCTCGTGCACCAACACCTCAAACCCGGGCGTGCTGCTCGCTGCTGGTCTGCTGGCGAAAAAAGCGGTCGAAGCGGGGCTCACCGTCAAACCGCACATCAAAACCTCACTGGCACCCGGATCGCGCGCGGTCACCGATTACCTGACCCGTGCCGGACTACTGCCCTACCTTGAAAAACTGGGCTTTTACGTCGCCGGTTACGGCTGCACCACCTGCATCGGCAACGCTGGCGACCTGGCTCCGGATATCCTTGATGCCATCGCCAACAACGATCTTGTGTGTGCCGCCGTGCTCTCGGGCAACCGCAACTTCGAGGCACGCATCCACCCCAGCATCCGCGCCAATTTCCTCGCGTCACCACCGTTGGTGGTCGCCTGGGCCATTGCCGGTAACGTCAACAAGGATCTGACGCAGGAACCGCTTGGTACCGGCAAAGACGGCAAGCCGGTCTTCCTCAAAGACATCTGGCCAAGCTCCAAGGAAATCGCTGCCGTGATGCCGTATGCGCAGGATCCGGCCGCGTTCCGCAAGGTGTACGAAACCATGCTCGATGCCAGCCCATTGTGGAACGACATCGACGGTGCCACTGGTGCAACGTACTCGTGGCCAGAATCCACCTACATCGCCAAGCCACCGTTCTTCGATCATTTCACGATGAAGCCCACGGCGCGCGAAGGCATCAAAAACGCCCGCTCCCTCGGTCTCTTTGGCGATTCAATCACCACCGACCACATCTCCCCGGCGGGCAGCATCAAGGAGACTTCACCCGCAGGTCAATGGCTGATCGAACATGGCGTCAACAAGGCAGACTTCAACAGCTACGGCAGCCGCCGTGGCCACCACGAAGTGATGATGCGCGGCACCTTCGCCAACGTCCGCATCAAAAACCTGATGCTGCCACCCAAGGCAGACAGCACGCGAGAAGAAGGCGGCCTGACGTTGCACCAGCCGGACGGCGAAAAGATGACTATTTTCGATGCCGCCATGCGTTACCAGCACGACAAAGTGCCTACCGTCATCCTCGGTGGCGAAGAATACGGCACCGGCTCATCGCGCGACTGGGCGGCGAAAGGCACGCAACTGCTCGGCGTCCGCTCCGTGATCGTCAAGAGTTTCGAGCGCATCCACCGCGCCAATCTGGTCGGCATGGGCGTGCTGCCGTTGCAATTCATGCCCGGCGACGGCTGGGAAGAACTGGGGCTGCACGGCAACGAAACCTTCGAACTGCGTGGCATCGACAAACTCGCACCACAGCAAGAGGTAACGCTGGTCATTACCCGCGCTGACGGTACACAAAAAGAGGTTACGTTGAAGAGCCGGATCGATACCCCTATTGAAGTAGAATACTATCTGAACGGCGGTATTCTGCCGTATGTGTTGAGGGAATTGCTGGCGTAGCCGCAACAACCTCGATCTTAATCAGACAGTTTTGGATATGCCCGCCCTGTGGCGGGCATATTTTTATTTTCGATGCCTTCAATATTATTGATCTTTTGTTTTTCCATATTCTTGTTGGTTCCGCAAGCGGTAGCTCAGGAAGCACAGAAGAGCGTGCAAGAAACGCAACAAACCATTGCGGAAAAAGATCGCTGGCGCATTACCGGCAAACACGCCGAAGAAGGCTTGGTCTGCCGCTCGTGCCATTTTTCCGACAAGCCTTCCACGCCCGCACCGCAAGCCGCTTGCATCGAATGCCACGGTGTATATAAAGGTTCACCCGCAAGTACGCACGATCTTGCCGTTGGTCGTCGTCGTTTCAAAGTGAACGTTCATGATGCTCACCCGGGACAACTCGACTGCACGCTCTGCCATGCGGCACATAAAATGCCGACGCTGTATTGCAACACCTGCCATACCTTCAAAATCGAACCGAAATAGGCATGAAAACATGGAGCAGCGAAAAAAACCGCCGGATGTTCCATCAGGATATACCATTCATCGCGCCGAGCCGGAACATCTCCCGTTTTTGAACGGGATCGAACTTGCTGCCGCCTCCATTTTCCCTACAGGTTTCCTCTCCGATGCCGTCCGGTCGGAAAGTGTACCGATGCCTGTTCTGGAAGAGGCCATGAATAACGCGCACCTTTGGGTAGCGCTGGAAAAGAAAAACCAATGTCCCGTAGGCTATGCGTTACTGCAAATCCATAATGGCTTTGCCCTGCTGGCACAAATGGACGTACACCCGAAACACGGGCGAAAAGGTCTCGGCACGGCGCTCGTGCATCGCGTTATTGATGCCGCGCTATCCGAAAATTTTGCCGAGCTTTATCTGACGACGTTTTCCCACATCCCATGGAATGCGCCGTTTTATTCAAAGCTAGGTTTCGAACGCCTTGAACCGGAGGAAGAACCTTTTTTCATACAGGTTATTCTGAAAGAAGAGCGCGCACGTGGTTTGACGAACCGGGTTGCAATGCGGTTGACGCTTACGTCGGTAACAGCCGATCAACGTTTTTTTCTCAGCCATATTCCGGAAAATCCTACCAACAGCGCACTGAGCAATACCAGAAGCGGAGTGGGCAATACAGGAATCGGGGGAGCGGGAAGCAATGAACGGTAGATATAGTAAGAGAACCAGTTGGCCACGTTCTGCCATTCCGCTTCCGTCCGCACGTAGTATTTCTGACCGTTTTTCGCGTAGGAGAAGCCGTCCGATATCCGGTAGCCCGACACCGTCCCGGTACCCGGTGTGATGTCGCAATCCGTGTAAAGATAGTCGGAAGAGGTGCCCAACCGGGTTTTACATACGAAGCCGTTCTTGTATGAACCATACGTGCCGATAGCGCTGTTGGTATTGACGAAGACCTCCGCCCGCGACTGGATACCTTCGGCCAGATCGGTTTCATAGATTCTGCTCGGCAACCTGTAGCCGTGATAGCTGGTGATCGGCGTGGCGCTTGCTCCCTGGTTGTCCAGATCGACACACTTGGAGTAGAGATATACAGGGGCGGGGGGGGCAGCGGTATACCGCCGGGACTGGTGTTTGCCGTGACAGTACCCAAAAAGGTTTGCCTGTACCCGCAGACAAAACCCGACAAATGAGTCGCCGGCGTCGCCGATGCATCCAGCGAGAACCAAGCCCTGGAACCGTTCGATAGTTCGTAATTGCTGTAAGAGGCGGTGAAGCCATCGTTTGGATTCAGCCCCGACAGATCGGTACCGCAGTTATAGAAAACATATGGATTACTCGCTGGCACCGCCGTTTTTCGGCTGTTGCACACCACGTTTTCTCCCGTAGCTCCGGGGCTGATCGTGCCACCGGTGTCGCTCAGATAGACGACATAGGCCCCCGTTGTTGCCGTGCCGGAAAACGCGTTGTCGTTGACATTGCCTGTCGAAGCAGAAGAATACGGCTTGTTCAGCCGCAGATCCTGAACGAACCGGTCACGGCTGTTAATGTATGGATCGTCAAGCACCCGCCAATAGCCCTGCCGCCAAGCGTTCATGTAATCGCTGTCACCAAGCGATGCGCCGTTGTAAACAGGCGCTGTGTAAGTCATGTCTGGATTGTAAAACCAAGGGTTTTGGCTGGCATCCATACAGTCAAGATGGGTTGTGGCGACCAGACCAGTCTCAGGGACAAGAACGCTATATTGGGAAGAGTCAGAACAAGCTCCATTCGCTATATGCGACACCCCAGTCAGACCGAAACCAGTTATTACCAGCAAAATTCTTGGCAATTCATTGAAGCTCATACATTTCATAACGTACCTCATTGTGTTGAAACCATCATCGGGAAGAGTGTTTATGATAATGCCGTTTTCGCCGTCGCTGCCGAGGGTTTCAGAAACAACGAATGGATCATTTTATTTCTGTATCGCTCAAAATACCAGTGTTGTTGACGAAAAAATGCTTGATCATTTCAATGTTTTCTAAAAAAATGGACTTTCCGCAAACGGTTGCGCTATACTCGCGCTCATGATGTTTACCAAAGACATTGCCCTTTCCTCGTTCGGTCGTTCGGCATCCGCCGCGTCGGCTTATTACTATTTTTACTTTACAACGCACAAATAGGGCGTCGCATACTTTTGGAAAACTAAAAAGCATTTTTTCAGAATACAGAACCGG
>DAISYG010000004.1:0-57751 GCA_036825435.1 Casimicrobiaceae bacterium
TCGCTTGTTTCCCGCGCCTCTTGCGATGCTCGGCGGCTTCAACGGGGGACCCGAAGACCGAAGCAACGATTTTTTTCGATAGAGCTTTCCGAAAGCATCCGATTATTTGAAAAGCAAGCTGATTATTCTTTCGGCGCAAACGTCGTCACCAGCGACGCACGCAGATTCCCGCCAACATTCTCTCCGTGAATCCAGCACAGCGATGCGCACGACGGCGTCCACGTTAAACCATCAAAACCCTCCAACAACGATACGGCGATTTCACCCAGTGTCGGTTGGTGTCCGACGATGAGCACCGTGCCCGTAGCGTTCGGCCATCCAGCGGCAGCCAGAATGTGTTCAGCGCTTTGGCTGGGTGCCAACGCTTCGTTGACTAAATAATCGCGACCAAGCGCATTGGCAGTTTGCCGTGTGCGTTGCGCGGGTGACACCAGAATGCGCGTATTTTCCGGCAGATGATCATTAAGCCAAGACGCAGCGAGCTTCGCCTGCTTTTCGCCGCGTCGTGATAATGGACGCACTGCGTCGTCTGCGCCCGGAAGGGCTTCGGCGTGACGCCAGAGAATCAAATCCATAACTTTCTCCCTTGAAAAACGATGCAATTGTCGCGTTTTTCGACCTCTCGAAATATTCTAAAAATCCTGCTCGCACCAGTGTTGCAATAACCTTTGTTGCGATGATAGCGCGTTCGCCTTGTCTGCGGGGCGAATTCTTTCATAAGAGCCGTCGGCGCACAAACGCCAGACGTTGCAATTGTCTTCGAGATAGTCGAGCAAACCTTCTTCAATGACGCGGGCACGAATCGCGGGGTTGAGCACCGGAAATGCAATTTCAATACGACGAAACAAATTGCGTCCCATCCAATCGGCAGATGACAACCAAACGTCTGGCGCACCGCCATTTTCAAAATACCAAACACGGTGGTGTTCGAGAAAACGTCCGAGAATGGAGCGAACTTCGATGTTGTCGGATACGCCGGGAATACCGGGACGCAATGCGCACGCGCCGCGCACGATCAGATCGATTTTCACGCCCGCTTGTGATGCGCGATATAACGCATTGATGATGCGTTCTTCAAGCAGCGCATTCATTTTGGCGATGATGCGCGCCGGTTTGCCTTCGCGGGCATTGTTTTCTTCGCGACGAATCATCGCCAGAATGCGACGATGCATCGCGAACGGCGCCAGAATCAAACGCCGCATTTTCGCCGCTGGCGACAGGCTGCTGATGTGCATGAAAACTTCGTTGACATCGCGACCAATTTCCTGATTGGCCGTCAGAAGACCGAAGTCGGAATACAAACGGGTGGTTTTCGGATGATAATTGCCTGTGCTCAGATGCGTGTAATACACCAGTTTTTTCTTGCCGTTCGATGGGCTGCTTTCGCGCCGGATCAGCAAAACCATTTTGGCATGCGTTTTCATGCCGAATACGCCGTAAATCACCTGTGCTCCGGCGCGCTCCAAACGGTCGGCCCAGTTGATATTGGCTTCTTCATCGAAGCGCGCCATCAGCTCAACGACGACGGTCACTTCTTTGCCGCGTTGTGCAGCGGTGATCAGCGCTTCCATGATGGCGGAAACTGTGCCGGTGCGATAAACGGTTTGTCGAATCGCGACCACATCCGGATCGTTGGCGGCGTGCTGCAGAAAATCAATCACCGGATCGAACGACTGATAAGGATGGTGCAGCAGGACGTCGCTCTTTTTGAGTGCGTGGTAAATGTCCGGCGCGTTGGTGATTTCCGGTGGTGTGCTGGGACGAAACGGCGGAAACTTCAGAGCATCGTCGTCCACTTGATCGATCAATGAATTGAAACGGGAAATATTGACCGGCCCGTCGCAGCGATAAAGATCGTTTTCACTGAGGTTGAATTGTTTCAACAGCAAGCGCGCCAGATGATCAGGACAGGCATTGACAACCTCCAAGCGCCGAGGAACGCCATAAGGACGCTGTGGCAATTCGCCTTTCAGCGCGTGCCGCAGATTTTTCACTTCGTCTTCGTCCATCGCCAATTCGGCGTCGCGGGTTACACGGAATTGCGAATACGCCAATATTTCGCGCCCCGGGAACAGCGTATCGAAATGAATATGGATAATCGACGACAGCAATAAAAAACGATAACGTTCGCCGCTGACTTCTTCGGGAATCAGAATCACGCGTGGCAATACGCGTGGCGCTTTGATGATGGCAATTGAGCTGTCACGGCCAAAAGCGTTTTTGCCGGAAAGTTCGACGATGAAGTGCAGCGATTTGGTTGCCACCTGTGGGAATGGGTGCGATGGATCAAGCCCGATCGGTGACAACAGCGGACGTACTTCGTTATGGAAATATTCGCGCGCCCATTTCTGTTCGCGTACTCCCAATTCATTACGAAAAAGAACACGAATATTATGATGTGCCAATTCGGGCAATATTTGTTTGTTGAGCGTTTCGTATTGTTCGTGTACCAACTGGTGTGATCGTTCATCGAACTGTTTCAACGTTTCGCGTAGTTGCGTCAAGGTTCTTCCCGCGGGCGGCTTGCGCAACAGCGCGGCATCTTTCAACCAGCCGACGCGCAGCTCGAACATTTCGTCGAGATTGCTGCCGAGGATGCACAGATAACGCAACCGTTCGAGCAATGGCATCGATGGCTCCTGCGCGAGCGCCAGCACGCGGCGGTTGAATTCCAGCAGCGAGAGGTTGCGGTCGATCGGCAATATTTTTTTTCGCGGGGTGTTGGTCATCGGGTGGAATTAAGAAACGACTGCTTAATACAGTACAATCTCACTAAGATACTTGTTTTCGTTGGGGAAAACAAGAAAGCACATGAACGGTTACGCGGAGGAAAACAAGATGATCGGCCCATCCCCCCATGAAAAACATCCGATGGCAGGTTTCCCGCAGGTCTGCTTCATCCGCAATACGGTGAAGAGCCCGAATATTATCGTCGGCGACTACACCTATTACGACGACCCCGACAACAGCGAAGATTTCGAACGTCAGGTGCTCTACCATTATTCGTTCCTCGGCGACAAGCTGATCATCGGCAAATTTTGCGCCATCGCGCGCGGCGCAACCTTCATCATGAACGGCGCCTTCCATCGCATGTCGAGCATCACGACCTACCCATTCCAGATTTTTGGCAATGGTTGGGAAAAGGTGATGCCTGCCGCGCAGGATTTGCCGTTCAAGGGCGATACGGTGATCGGCAACGATGTCTGGATCGGTACAAAAGCGGTAGTGATGCCGGGCGTACAAATTGGCGACGGTGCCATCATCGGCGCGCATGCGGTGGTGACCAAAGATGTTCCGAGCTACGCTGTCGTTGGCGGCAACCCGGCGCGGGTGTTGCGCATGCGTTTTGATGAGGAAACAGCGACCGCGCTTTTGGCGATGGCTTGGTGGGACTGGTCAGTTGAAAAAATCACCGAACATCTGGATGTTCTGGTGCGCGGCGATATTGATGCGTTGAAAAAGATCGTCTGAAAACGGTGTTGTCTGCTTCTTGATGCGGAATACGTTCAAATGTCCGTCGCTTGCCAATAATAAATCGTCTTGCCCTCTATTGTGCCACCACATCTCGTATAGCATTCGCGGAAGGCTTTATCGCAGGATGTATAGTCCACCCGATACGCGCACGCATCAAGAGTGCAACTACGTTTGTAGCATATCTCTTGCTGACACGATTCGTTTTTTTCGTCATCCTTTTTTCGTATCTCAAGCAATACGCGTAATCTCTCTCTGCGTCTAGTTCACACTGGACATACTCCTTTTCGGCCTCATACCTGCACTGTATCAGCCTCTGGTTCCGTGTAGACAAGCAGTTTTGTACATACGAATCGGTTCTTGCCTCTTCATCTGCGTAGCAGGCACTTGCTTCCGTTTGGCACTGCAAGGATACGCACTGTTTGCCTTCTTCTGTTGCGGGTGGCGTATACGCGTATTTCACGGAGCAGGCGAGAAGAAAAAAAGATACAAATACTCCCATGAAAAGCAGTCTGATCCAATAGACCGCTTTGAAGCTCACGGTGTCACCATCATATCCACGGAAATTGTTGGCATTTGTTGTCATGTGTTTTTCACACACAGAGCGCTTCCTTTTTGTTTTCATCTTCCAGCTTTTTTTCGATTACCTTTTTTGCATCATTCTCGGCATCACTTTGTCCATGCTGCCAAAAGAAAATATTTTTGCTGTCCACTATTCCGCCGCATCTTCTGTAGCAGTCTCGATATTGTTTGTCGCACGACGAATAATTCGGTAAGTAACGACAATTCTCCTGCTTACAGTCGTAATACCCTGCGTTGGGGTCTCGCAAACAGTCATTGTATCTCTGTTCCCGCGTGGACAGACAATGTTCCGAGCGCAAATCCGTTCTACTCAATTCCGCTGCACGACAATTTTCCACCGTCGTTTCACAGTACATGGCGACGCATGTTTTTCCTTCTTCTCTTTCAGGAGCTGTAAAGCTGTGCGTGGCGGAGCAAGCTGGCAAAAAAAGGTTAAAAAAATAGCGACAAAAAATAGTATGTCAAAGAAAGTTTTCTTGATGATTTGTGGCATTAATCAGCGCCTCCCCTCGCAACAGTCTCAATCAATACTAGCAAATTACGGAATTGAATCAATGGCTCCAAAGGTATGGTCAAAACTCGGCGCGTGGGTACGGAGGTTCAAAAGTTGCGACCTCCTCACCCACGCGCATCACTATTGGTTATTGCTTACCAACAAAAGTTCACTTTTGATAGGTTCGAACGATTCCCTTTTGAGCCGCAGTGGAGTTTTCGCACATCCCTTTGCCCTTTTTGTATAGCTCATGGGCTTTGGCTTTGTTTCCAGTAACGACTTCCTCGTGTTCGGCCTTGGCTAAGACCAAGTTATACTGAAGATAATGTGCGGTCTGGGCAGATAATGGTTTGCGAGCTTGCTCAACCATCTTGTCCAACAGTTCAAATGAGCCGCCCCATCGGGGATCCATGAAACCGACAGCCTGAATTCGAGCAGCAAGGTTTTTGGGGTCAACCTGATTGGCGGTTTGCAACCATTGCTCGGCAGTTTTTCCGGCGGCTTGTTTTTCTCGTGCGGCGATGCCGATCAAGAGAGCATGAGGCAGTGCCGAGCGAGGATCCAGCTTCATTGCTTTTTGCAGGTAGTCAATTGAGGTTTTATTAAGCTTGCTCATATTCTCCAGTTGGCTCGAGTGGGTTTGAGAAATGGTTTGGGAACCACGAGCAGCACCAGCCTGATTGAAGTAAAAAAGGCCAGCGTTATATTGAGCAAAGAAAGATTTCGGACGCTGATCAGCCCACATCCGTATCAAATTTTCATCTTGCAGACCGAGTTGCCGTAGCTCCACCATATCGCGTACCGTCAACAAATCGCCTCCTTCTGAAGCAAGATTTTTTCGATGCTGCTTTTCAAGAGCAGCCTCTGCTTTCGCAAACTGGCCATCCTCCAATAATTCTGCCGTTTCAATATTGTCCAAACTGAAAGCCTCGTCAGGAACCAACGGACATTTCTCGGCGTGAGCATTGCCGACACTCAGTGCTATTACTGCGATCACAGTCATTGATGTTTTGATCAAGTTCGATGATTTCATGTGTCAAACCTCTATAAGTAAAAGTAAGGGGAAAGGATTAAGTGGACAAAATATTCCATTTTAATTCATGAAATGGATGGTATCGACATTGGTTCTTGAGAATAGTCTGTCCCTTGAAAAGCCCATTTAGAAATAAAAAACGACTAGGCTTTGGCAAGATGCTGAAGGGGGGTAAACCCACCCGGCATCATGACAGGCCGCTCGTGATTATAATGCCATAAACGATCCGTGGCATAGCCTTGCATTTGTTCGATGGAATCAAGCAGGTGTTGCGCCAGCCAGTCATGGCGAATCGTTCAGTTATAACGCTCAAGTTTCTTAGAATGTCGATTGTAATGTTATTCGATCACCATTTCATGTATTTCATCCGTGCTTTGTTTTTACTGGCGTTATGTTTGCTGCTGTCTGCTTGTACAACGACACCATCTTCTTTCCCGGTAACGCAGAGCAGCTTTGCCGAGTATCGGGAAGGCACCGCGACATGGTTGGCGCAGCATCGCCATTTTCAGAGTGAAAACCACGCCGATGAAATCGCGTTGAATACACCACAAGAGCAACGCGGAACAGGCGTGCCGCGACACGGTGTTTTGTTGATTCACGGCTTGGGTGATTCGCCGTTTTCTTTTGTGGATATCGGCCATGCGTTGGCCGAGAAGAATGTGCTGGTGCGTACTGTGTTGCTGCCCGGTCACGGCAGCAAACCGGAGGATTTGTTGCATACGCGTTTTGCCGAATGGCAGACATTGGTCGAAACGCAAATTGCGTTGCTCAAACAAGAAGTGGACGATGTTTACATCGGAGGCTTTTCAACGGGCGCGAATCTGGCGTTGCTTGCTGCGTTGCGTGACGACGAGATCGCGGGTGTGATGTTGTTTTCACCGGCATTCAAGTCGGACGAGGCACTGGATTGGATGTTGCCGTTGATCGCGCCGTGGCGCGACTGGTTTCGTCCGCCTGATTCGGCACGCAAGCAGCAAACATGGGTGCGCTACATGAACGTGCCGGTCAATGGCTTCTTTTTGTTCTATCGGAGCAGCACGCTGGTGCGCAACGAGTTGATCGACAAGTCGTTCGACCGTCCTGCGATTTTGGTCGCTGTTGAACACGATTCGGTGGTGGATGTGCGCAGCACATAGCGGCTGTTCCACGATTATTTTACCCACCCGCAGAGTCGTTTGATCTGGTACGGTAGTGCGCCGACGAATCACCACGATTCGCGCGTATTGATACGCAGCGACACGTTGCCGGAGCAGCGCATCAGTCAGTTTTCGCATATGGCCGTTTTGTTCGCACCTGACAACGCGATCTACGGAGTGGATGCAAGCGAACGTTTCTGCGAAAACGGGCAAGGTCAGGAAGATGAACAACGATGCCGTAATGGTGCCGAAGTGTGGTATTCCGCGTGGGGCTATCGTGAAGCGGGGAAAATTCACGCGCGCTTAACGTTCAATCCGTATTTTGATTGGCAGATGAAGGTGGTGGTTGAGGCTCTGAAGTTGACAGAGTGAGCGCTGGCGTTGTTTCCTGTTTGAACGTGACCCATTCCTTGACTAACGTATAACCGATCGCCAACAACACCGGGCCGAGGAAAATGCCGATGAAGCCGAACGCCATGATGCCGCCGAGAATACCCAACAGCACGGTGATGAACGACAGATTGCCGCTCTGACTGATGATCAATGGTCGCAACACGTTGTCGATCGACGAAACAAACACACCGCCCCAGATGAAAACAAATATGGCCCAGCCGATGCTGTTTTCGCTCAGCAGCCACAAACCGACGGGTAGCCAGACGCATGCCGCACCGATACCGGGGATTGCCGCCAAAAAGAACGTTAATAATCCCAAAAGCGGCGCCGCTGTGATACCGGCGATTTGCAAGCCGATACCCATCGCCACGCCCTGAACCAGCGCGGTGCCGAGAATGCCGACCACGACACCGCGGACAGTGGACGCGCCGACGGCGAGAATGCGCTCGCCAAACTCGAGCGCCAGTCGGTGCGCGGCGGCGTGAATTTGTTGGATCAGTGTTTCGCCGCTGCGGAAAAAGAAAAAGGCGATCAGAATCGCAAAGCCCAGTTGCGCCAAACCACTGAGCACGACCTTGCCACCGGAGAGAATGGAATTTTTCGCCTGCATCATCAGACGATAAAGCTCGTGAAGCAGCTTGGACGTATCCTGCGTGATGTTGTCCCAATAAGAAACCAGCGACGAGCCGACGAGCGGAATGTCACCCGCCCATTCGGGGAGGTCGGGCGGCCCGTCGTGAAGAATGCGCGCAGCTTGCGCTGATAAATGATTGATGTTGTCGGCGATGGTGGTGCCGACGACGATGAACGGCGTCAGAATCACGCACGAAATCAACACCACCATCACAAAGGCGGCGGCGCTGTTGCGGTTGCGCAGAAAGCGACGCACGCGCAAGAAGAACGGCCAGGTGGCGATGGTCAGAATGGCAGCCAACGCGATGGCGGTCATGAATGGCTTGAGCACCCATAGACAACCGATCGCGACCACGGTTAAAACCGTGATTGTGAGCAGATGATCGATGCGTTTGGCTTCCTTCATGACGCGCTTTTCACACAGAAAGAGCAATCATCGCATAATTGTTCCGACGGAAGTCGAAATACGCTGCAAGTTTTTCAACAATCGGCAACAGTGTGCAGGATTTGACGCACCTTGGAACCGCTGATTAATGTCGCGAGCGCAAGCAAGGCAAGGCGGCGTATTTTCCAAAAAGCGCGACAAAAAAGTGCAGTTTACTCAGATGTAAATGAGCATTTTGAGAGGGATTCCAACGCTGTATTGCTTGTGCGCAGTAATGAAGCAGTGATTCCTTATTGCGCAGGCGAAGAAGTACGAATCAAATAATCGAATGCGGACAGCGACGCTTTCGCACCTTCGCCGGACGCGATGATGATTTGTTTATACGGTACGCTCGAACAATCACCAGCGGCGAACACACCGGGGACATTGGTTCTTCCGTGCGCGTCGATAATGATTTCGCCCATCGGTGTCAAATCCAGCGTTCCTTTGAGCCAATCAGTGTTGGGCAAAAGACCGATCTGAACGAAGATGCCTTCCAGCGGCAGAAAATGCATGGCTTCGCTGGCGCGATCTTTGTAATTCAGCCCGCTGACTTTCCCGCCCTCACCGACAACTTCCGTCGTTTGTGCATTGAGAATAATATCGACGTTGGACAAGCTGCGTAGTTTATCCTGCAACACCGAATCGGCGCGCATTTCCGGCAGAAACTCGATCAGCGTGACGTGTGCGACCACACCGGCGAGGTCGATTGCCGCCTCAACGCCAGAATTACCGCCACCGATGACCGCGACCCGTTTACCTTTGAACAACGGACCGTCGCAATGTGGGCAGTAAGTCACGCCCTTGGTGCGATATTCGTTTTCACCGGGCACATTCATCGACCGCCAGCGCGCGCCGGTGGCGACGATGACGGTTTTCGATTGCAACGCTGCGCCGTTTTCAAGATGCAGCGCATGCAGATTTTCGCCGGGTACCAATTGTTTGGCCTTGAGTAGATTCATGATATCGACGTCGTAATGGCGCACTTGGCGCTCCATATCAGCGGCGAATTGTGCGCCGTCTGTTTTGGACACCGAAGTGAAGTTTTCGATATCAACCGTATCGAGCACCTGACCGCCAAAACGCTCGGCGACGATGCCAGTGCGCAAGCCTTTGCGTGCAGCGTAAACGGCAGCCGTCGCGCCCGCCGGACCACCGCCGACAATCAACACATCGAACGGCGCTTTGTGGTTGAGCGTTTCCACGATTTGTGCCGCGCCGCCGGTATCGAGACGGTTCACGATTTGCTCTAGCGCCATGCGCCCTTGTTCGAACGGCTGACCATTCAAGAAAACGGCAGGCACGCCCATGATTTCGCGGGCATCGACTTCGCTCTGGAACAGCGCGCCGTCGATCGCGGTGTGTGTGATATTGGGGTTGAGCGCCGCCATCAGGTTGAGTGCCTGCACAACGTCGGGACAATTGTGGCAGCTCACCGAATAATAGGTTTCAAAATACAACGGACCACTCAAACCACGAATACGTTCCTGAACATCCGCCACGACTTTGGCGGGATGCCCGCCGGTGTGCAGGATCGCCAACACCAACGATGTGAATTCATGACCGAGTGGCACGCCGGCAAAACGGATGCGCGCCTTTTCGCCGGGGCGACCAATCGCAAACGAGGGACGACGCACATCAGCGTCGGCGGACGTGGTTACAGTAATCTTGTCGCTCAACGCGTCGATTTCTTCGAGCAACGTTTTCATGTCAGTAGCGGCGGGGCTGCCATCCAGCGTTGCCACCAATTCGACAGGCTGCGCCAAATATTCGAGATAGGCTTTGAGCTGTTCTTTGAGCGATTGGTCTAACATCAATTTCTCCGGTAGGTGAGCGCAATAATTTCAGAAAACGCAGAGAAAAAATCCCCGGATGGGAGGGCACCCGGGGAAAGCTCTCTGTAGGGTTGGAACAGAGCACCTTAAATCTTGCCGACGAGATCCAACGAAGGCGCCAACGTTTTATCGCCTTCTTTCCATTTTGCCGGACATACTTCACCCGGATGCGAGGCAACGTATTGTGCCGCTTTGATTTTTCGCAGAAGTTCTGTCGCGTCACGACCAATACCACCCGCGTTGATTTCGATGATCTGAATTTTACCGTCCGGATCAATCACGAACGCACCACGATCGGCGACGCCTTCTTCTTCGATCATCACATCGAAGTTACGGCAGAGTGCGCCGGTCGGGTCACCGATCATCGGATATTTGATTTTTTTGATCGCGTGCGACGTGTCGTGCCATGCTTTGTGCGTGTAATGCGTATCGGTGGACACCGAATAAATTTCGACGCCGATTTTTTTGAACGTTTCGTAGTTGTCTGCCAGGTCTTCAAGTTCGGTCGGGCAGACAAAGGTGAAATCTGCCGGATAGAAAAAAACGAGCGACCATTTGCCTTTCAAATCTTTTTCGGTGACGGTGATGAATTCGCCGTTATGGAATGCCTGAGCTTTGAAAGGTTTGACTTCAGTATTGATTTGCGACATGTTATTTTCCTTTGTTGTGTTGGTTGAATAAATTGCGCCGGACTGTTGTGACGGCAGCGCCAAAAACGATACGAGTAGGTTAATCCGACTCGCTCGTTATGGCAAATAGATTATTAGAATTGGATGGATAACTTTTAATTATCAGGTAAAACGGTATAACGCATGCGCGCTTGTACGCGTTGCGCATGATGTTCCAGCGCGGGTGGGAAATGTTTCTCGTAACGACGCGGATTGGGCAGCATCACGGCGAGCCGAGCCGCCTGACTGTCGTTCACGGCGGAGGCGGGAATCTGATAATAATGCTGTGCGGCGGCTTCGGCGCCGAAAACACCTTCGCCCCATTCTGCGACATTCAGATACACTTCCAGAATGCGTTTCTTGGACCAAGTTGCTTCAATCATCATCGTGATGGCAGCCTCTTTGCCTTTGCGGACGAAGCTGCGTTCGGATGACAGAAAAAGATTCTTCGCCAATTGCTGAGAAATCGTCGAACCGCCCGCAACCGCTTCGCCTTTTTTCAGGTTCTTTTCCAGTGCGTGGCTGATGCCTTCCCAATCGAAACCGCGATGGTCGGTAAAGCGGTCATCTTCGGCGGCAACGACAGCGCGCTTGAACGACGATGAAATTTTGTCGTAAGCAACCCAACGCTGTTGCAGCGTTGCCTTCGGGCGATCCTTGCGAATTTCCGTGAGTTGCTGCGTCATGAAACGGGTTTCGTGCGGATCATGGTATTTCCACCACATGACGCGCACGAAAATCCACAAAAAATAAACGACAATCAACAGAAGCACCAACGCAATCACGCGCAGGAGCAAACGTTTTCGAGATTTTTTCTTGGGAGGTTGTGGCATCGGGGTATTGTAGCCGAACCGATCCATATCAAAATTTCAGGAAGCGCTGATTCATGTTACGAGCGCGCGCAGTAATGAATCAGTGCTTTCTTACCTTTGACAGTTTTCCCTGTACCGCTTAACCTTCCATCTTCTTGTACGAAGAAACGCTGTTTTCGAGGATTACACGTCTCATGCTGAAAAAAACTTTTTTGAATGCCGAACACCACGCGCTCGGTGCGCGCATGGTTGATTTTGGTGGTTGGGAGATGCCGGTCAATTATGGCTCGCAGGTTGACGAGCACCATGCTGTTCGCCGTGATGCCGGCATGTTCGATGTGTCGCATATGGTGGTATTTGATATTCATGGGTCGGGCGCGCGCGCGTTTTTGCGCTACGCGCTGGCGAACAACATCGACAAACTTCAGAATAAAGGTCGCGCTTTTTACACCTGTTTATTGAACGAAAAGGGAGGCGTGATTGACGACATGATCGTCTATTTTTTCGACGAAGATTCCTTTCGCATCGTGCTCAACGCCGGAACGGCGGATAAGGACATCGCGTGGTTTGAAAAGCTGCGCACGCAAACCGGCGACGATGTTGTGTTCAAACGTCGCGACGAGCTTTCCATTCTCGCAGTACAAGGTCCGAACGCGGCGGTACGTTTGTGGGAAGTGTTGCCCGAGGCAGAAGAAGCAGGTAACGCGCTGGCGCCGTTTTATGCGACCACCGTCGGCGATTACGACATCGCTCGCACCGGATACACGGGTGAAGACGGTTTCGAGATTATCGCGGCACACGAAACAATCAAAGCGCTGTGGCAAAAATTGCTCGACGCACAGATGAAACCGTGCGGATTAGGCGCACGCGACACGTTGCGCCTCGAAGCAGGTATGGCGCTGTATGGTCAGGAAATGGACGAAACCGTGATGCCGCTGGAAGCAGGCTTGGGCTGGACGCTGGATCTGAAAAGCGAACGCGATTTTGTCGGCAAAGATGCGCTGCTGAAATTCACGCCGACGCGGCGCTTGGTCGGATTGTTGCTGCTCGAAGCGGGCGGTGTGTTGCGCGCGCATCAAATCGTGCATAGCGAACGTGGCGATGGCGAAATCACCAGCGGCACCTTTAGTCCGACACTTGAACGTTCGATCGCACTGGCGCGCGTTCCGATCAAGGTTGAAGACGGCGCGAAGGTAAAGGTAGCGGTGCGCAATAAAATTCTGGCAGCGCGCGTCGTCAAACCGCCATTCGTGCGGCGCGGTAAAATTTTGATTGAAATCTGACACAAGGAAAAACCATGAGCCAAATCCCCAACGATCTCAAATACACAAAAAGTCATGAATGGGTGCGCGTTGAAAAAGACGGCACGATCACCGTTGGCATTACCGACCACGCGCAGGAAGCGCTGGGCGATCTTGTTTTTGTCGAACTGCCGGAGGCGGGACGCGCGTTGGCACAAGAAGAAACATGCGCCGTGGTGGAATCGGTGAAAGCCGCATCGGATATTTATGCGCCGGTTGCCGGAACGGTGACGGAAACAAACGGTGCAGTCGTTGATGCGCCGGAATCCGTTAACCAGAATGCTTACGAAGCGTGGCTTTTCAAAATGAAACCAGCGGATGCGACGAGCCTTGATGGTCTGCTGGATGCAGCGGCTTACGCGCAAGAAACGGAGTGATCTCAGGTATCAGAGAACAGATGCCAGGTATCAGAAAAATTAGATCGCGCGGAGCGCGATGAAAATTTGCTAAAGCCTGAACATTAATCTCCTTGCGGCAAACGAATAAATCGTAGCGGCGATCGACCGACTACGAACTGATCCTGATCCTCCAGCAGCATGCCATCTTCGGGGACGGTTTCGCCGCGCAATTCAAGCGGAGGTTCGCCCTCCATCGGCAGCAAGCGACATTCGTCTTCCGTGACGCGCACAACAGCCAATTGCAAGCCCGGACGCCCCAGAACATATTCACCAGGACGGAGGATCAAGCGGCGTTCATTGTTGGGTCCTGAAAACGCTTCGATAACGGCAACCGCTTTAGGCATGGAAATGGAGGAATCTTCCGAAGGCAGGCTGCTATCCAGATCCATGTCGTCAACAACCGGCGCAACCAGCGACGCGTCCAGCGTTGGCAGCGGACTAGGCTCCGTCTTGATTACAGTCTTTTTCTTGCCGTCGCTGGAAGCTTTGAAAATCGTCGGGAAGTGCAAACCGCTGTGCTCTTCGTCGTCGTCAAGGTCAACCTCCGGCACTGGCGATTGCGTATCGGCGGTCATTGGCGTGCGCGCTTTGGTGCTGATGTAGGAATGCGATGCGGAAAGACTCAGATCGGGCGCTTTGGGTGTTGCTTCGGCGGACGCAGTCGCAGTCGAGCGAGTAATGGGGGATTCCTTGTCGGCCAGCGAGAGTTCCGGCGCTTTGGTCGCGACGGCGCGCGCCTTACCTTCCAGATACACAAATTTCTGTCCGCCGATGTCGATCTGATCGCGGTCTTTGATTTGCACACGCTCTTTGATCGGTTTGCTATTGAGCATGGTGCCGTTGGTGCTTTTCAGATCTTCAATGAAGCAGCGATCAGGCGGCAGAACGGAAAAAACAGCGTGACGACCGGAAACGGCCGGATACGGCAGCGGAACATCATTATCGTTGCGACGACCTATCGTGACCCGGTCTTTGTCGAGAAGAATCTCTTGTGAGCTGCCATCCTGAAGAAAAAGAAGTAGTTTAGCCATATGCGACCTCAACCACGGAAATCAGATATCAGCCCGAGAACCGACGATGCAACAAAATACAAAAGCAAATAATGATGTTGTGCCATGATCAGCTTCCGGGGATTCTTAATAAAACGACGGAAATATTATCACGTCCTCCCTGCTGATTGGCATTCTCGATCAGACGAGCGGCCATCTCGTCGAGAGAAACGGCAGACGCTTTGGCGATGATGTCGACGATTTTGTCCAGCGAGAGCATGTCGGTCAAACCATCGGAGCACAGCAAAAAGATATCGTCGGGGTGCACGTCGAATTCGGCGATATCGACCTGAACGTGTCGATCTGCGCCCAACGCACGGGTAACCAAATTCTTGCGCGGGAATTCGTCGGCGCGGTCAGACTGCCATTCGGCATGGTCAATCTGTTCCTGCAACAGCGAGTGATCGCGCGTCAGTTGATGAAGCGCGCCGTCACGCCAACGGTAAGCGCGGGAATCGCCAACGTGCGCGACGGAAAAGCGATCAGCGCAGAGAACGCCGACAACGATCGTGGTGCCCATGCCTTCGCAATCGGGTTCGTTGATCGACGCTTCATACACTTTTCGGTTGGCGAGAATGATCTGTTTGCGCAAGAGTGAGGTGACGTACATCAAGCCGTCTTCGGGATCGACCGTACCTTCCAGATAGGGAATTTCTTCTTTTTCGATAGCGCGTCGCACGCCTTTGGAAACTGTTTGAGTGGCGACTTCGGCGGCGACTTCGCCGGCGTTGTAGCCGCCCATGCCATCAGCGAGCACAGCCAGCCGGAGGGACGGATCGAAAAAAATATAGTCTTCGTTGTGGTCGCGAACGCGCCCGCGATCCGTCAGCCCTGCGGCCTGCAACAATGTTGTTTGATTTCGAAGCATCCGATGCAATACATCCAGCGAAATATAAACTCTATCATGTTTCGCGTATTATCTTGCGAATGCAACGAAGGACAAACGATTATTTATATCACCGATTTTAATAATTTGCCGATTTCCGACGGGTTCTTTGTGGTTTTAATGCGACATTCTTCGAGAACAGCGAGCTTCTCCTGCGCCGTGCCCTGACCGCCGGAAATAATTGCGCCCGCATGCCCCATCCTTTTTCCGGGGGGCGCGGTCACGCCTGCGATGAAGCCAACCACTGGTTTGACCATGTGATCTTTCGCCCAGTGCGCGGCGGCTTCTTCATCGTTGCCACCGATCTCGCCGATCATCACGACGGCATCGGTGTCAGGGTCGTTGTTGAAAAGCTCCAAGACGTCGCGATGTTTCAATCCGTTAACCGGATCGCCACCGATGCCGACCGCCGTGGATTGTCCAAGACCCAGCTCGGTCAACTGCGCGACCGCTTCATAGGTCAGCGTACCGGAACGCGAAATGACACCGATGCGTCCTTTTTTGTGAACATGGCCGGGCATGATGCCGATCTTGAGTTCGTCGGGCGTGATCACGCCGGGACAGTTGGGGCCGACCAGTAGCGTTTTCCGGTTTTCCTTGCGCATGCGATCGCGCACCACCACCATGTCGCGCACGGGAATGCCTTCGGTGATGCAGATCACCAAGTCAAGATCGGCTTCCACTGCTTCCCAGATCGCGTTTGCCGCGCCTGCGGGCGGAACATAAATCACGCTGACCGTTGCGCCGGTTTGCTTTTTAGCTTCGGCGACGGTGCCGAAAATGGGAACGCCTTCAAAATCTTCGCCCGCTCTTTTCGGGTTGACACCCGCGACAAAACACGCGGCGCCGTTGGCGTATTCGCGGCACATCCGCGTATGAAATTGCCCGGTTTTTCCGGTGATGCCCTGCGTCATCACGAGGGTGTTTTTGTTGATCAGAATCGACATATCTTTTTCTCCATCGCAATCGGTTTACGCGCCCACGGCTTGAACAATTTTCTGCGCGGCATCACCCATGTTGTCCGCCGCGATAATCGGCAGACCGGACTCTTTCAACATGCGTTTGCCGATCTCTTCATTGGTACCCTTCATACGCACGACGAGCGGTACTTTGAGGCTGACTTCGCGCACCGCCGTGATCACGCCTTCGGCGATGATGTCGCAGCGCATGATGCCGCCGAAAATGTTGACGAGGATGCCTTTCACCTGTGGATTGCGCAGCATGATTTCGAATGCCGCAGTAACTTTTTCTGCTGTCGCACCACCACCAACGTCGAGGAAGTTCGCGGGCGTGCCGCCGTACAACTTGATGGTGTCCATCGTCGCCATCGCCAGTCCTGCACCGTTGACCAGACAGCCGATATTACCGTCGAGCGCGATGTACGAAAGATCGTATTTTGACGCTTCGATTTCGTCGGCGTTTTCTTCGTCAAGATCGCGCAACGCAACGATTTCCGGGTGACGGAACAGTGCATTGCTGTCGAAATTGAATTTTGCGTCCAATGCCTTGAGTGAACCGTTTTTTTCTAGAATCAGCGGATTGATTTCAAGCAATGATGCGTCAGTTTCCCAGAATGCCTTTGCCAGTCCTTGCAGAATGGTGACAGCTTGCGGCAACGACGTTTCGGGGATACCGATGTTGATGGCCGCCTCCTTTGCTTGTGCCGCGGTCAGCCCCAGATCAGGATCAATCCAGAATTTGTGGATTTTCTCCGGTGTTTTGGCGGCGACTTCTTCGATATCCATGCCGCCTTCCGACGAAACCATCAGACACGGCAACTGTTTTTCACGGTCGATCACCATACCGGCGTAGAATTCTTTCGCGATGTCGGCGCCTTCTTCGATCCACAAACGACGCACAGTCTGCCCTTCGGGGCCAGTCTGATGCGTGACCAGCTGCATGCCCAGCATTTCGCCAGCGAAAGTGCGCACCTCATCCAGTGAGCGCGCCAGTTTGACGCCGCCGCCTTTGCCGCGACCACCGGCGTGAATTTGCGCTTTTACCACCCACACCGGACCACCGAGTTTTTGTGCGGCTTGTACCGCCTCGTCAACGGAAAAAGCAACGTGTCCTTTGGGAACGGGGACGCCGAAGCGACTCAGTATTTCCTTGCCTTGATATTCGTGAATTTTCATGGGAATCGCCCTTTTGGAAATCAAACGACGGGCGCATTCTAGCACTCACCACCAGCAACAATAACCATGATCGGAATAATATTTGTCCCCATTTCGCACACGGAAAAAAATAGAAAAAGACTATTTTCGTAATAGTTTTTTACTATGAAGAATCTGGCATCAGCAAACGATACAGCATTACTTGCGATGTACCTCCCTCGCCAACACTGCCTGGATTGCCACGTCGCTTTGCGCCTCGCGATGTCCGTTTCTTGGATGCTGCGGGGGGAAAGTGTGATGCTGCGCTTTTCTGACTTCTGTCCTCCGGCACCTGAAACCATCTTCAATTAATGCGCGCGATTTCTTTTCTCAGTGCGTCGACGTTGCGTTCGTGCAAAGCAACCGTGTCGCGGAGCTGTTTGATGCGCTGCTGGTAACGTTGCGTATCTTTGATTTCCGCAGCGGAAGCGGGTGCGGTGCCAACGACCAAGGCGTTTTTCGCATCGCGCAACAATCTGTTTTCTGTCGCCAGTTCCTCTTCAAGCACCTGGCGACGCATCGTATCGCGTTGCTTCTGTTGCTCGGACGTTACCTTCGGCAGCGTGCTGCGTGTCGTGCTGCTTTTACTATTATTGGTTTTTGGCGGCGGTGGCGGTTCGATGGACTTGAAACATTCACGTTTTTCCCAGCCGGGGCCGGGCTTCACGTTGGTGTAGAGTCTTTTGCCGTCGATGTTTTCATAAGCACATATTTCAGCGTGCGCCGCGAACGACAGCGCGCCTGCGGCAAGGCAGACAATGCGCGCGGTCAAAAGCAGCGAAGATTGCCGAAAACGTTTCATGTCCTCACAGGCTGTAATACATGTCAAATTCAGCCGGATGTACTTCCATGCGGATGCGCGTGACCTCTTCTTGCTTCAGCGCGATGAAGGCGTCGATGATGTCGTTGGAGAACACGCCGCCGCGAGTCAGGAATTCGCGGTCACCGTCGAGATAATCAAGCGCCATGTCAAGCGATGAGCAGATGGTCGGGATTTTGGCGTTTTCTTCCGGCGGCAAATCGTAGAGATTTTTATCCGCAGGATCGCCCGGGTGAATCTTGTTTTGGATGCCGTCCAGCCCCGCCATCATCAGCGCCGCGAACGCCAGATACGGATTCGCGGTCGGGTCGGGGAAGCGCGCCTCGATGCGTCGTCCTTTCGGACTGGCGACGTACGGAATGCGGATCGACGCCGAACGGTTGCGCGACGAATAAGCGAGTTTCACCGGTGCTTCAAAGCCGGGCACCAAACGACGATATGAATTGATCGTTGGGTTGGTGATCGCGTTCAACGCGCGTGCGTGCTTGATGATGCCGCCGATGTAATAGAGCGCGAGATCGGACAAACCCGCGTAGCCATCGCCGGAGAACAAGTTCTTGCCATCCTTCCACAACGATTGATGAACATGCATGCCCGAACCGTTGTCGCCAACGATCGGCTTGGGCATGAAGGTTGCCGTTTTGCCGTAACGATGCGCGGTATTATGGACGACGTATTTGAGCAGTTGCAGCCAGTCGGCGCGCTGCGTCAACGTCGAAAAACGGGTGCCGATTTCGCACTGCCCTGCCGTGGCAACTTCGTGATGATGAATTTCAACGGGCACGCCAAGTTCTTCAAGCGTCAGACACATCGACGAACGCAAGCCTTGTAACGAATCGACCGGTGGCACGGGGAAATAGCCGCCTTTGACACGTGGACGGTGTCCGGTGTTGCCGTCGGTGTATTTTTCCGCCGTTGACCATGCCGCTTCTTCCGAAAAAATTCGATAATGGCAGCCGGACATATCGATGCGCCACTCAATGGCGTCGAAAATGAAAAACTCCGGCTCGGGACCAAAAAACGCTTCGTCGGCGATGCCGGTCGATTTGAGATACGCTTCAGCACGACGCGCCAGCGAACGCGGGTCGCGCGCATAACCTTTGCCGTCGGCGGGGTCGATCACATCGCAATTCATGAACAGCGTCACATCTTCCATGAACGGGTCGATTTTGGCGGTGCCCGCATCGGGCAACAGCAGCATGTCGGAAGCCTGGATGCCTTTCCAACCGGCGATCGACGAGCCGTCGAATGGATGCCCTTCTTCGAACAGATCCTCATTCACCGTATGAGCCGGAACGGAGACATGCTGTTCCTTGCCGAGCGTATCGGTGAAACGGAAATCAATAAATTTGACATCGTGCTCATCAATCATGGAAAGCACTTTAGCGACGGCGGACATGGAAGCTCCTAAAAATGACAACAAAAAAACCGCGTCGGTTGAAACACAACCGACGGCTCATAACATGGTTTTATATAGTAGCGTTTTTTTAAGAGAAATGCTGATCAATGTAGCGAGCACGAGCAAGACAAGACGGATTTTTCCAAAAAGCGTGACGAAAAAGTGGAATTTACATGGTTGTCAATGAACATTTTGAGGAGAATTCCAACGCCGTATTGCGCGTGCGCAGCAATGAATCAGCACTTCCTAAGGTTCTGGGGAAGTGGATGGCGCGGCGGTGGCGTTTTGTTCCGCTTCTTCCATGCGCTGCGTGACCATCTGATTCATTTCGTCAATCTGTTTTTGTGCCTGTTCAAATTGCTGCTGCGCCTGTTTGGCCTCCTCCGCTTTCATTTGTGCGGCAGTCGCCGCAGTGGTAGCGGTTTCCACGCCGCAACCGGTCAGCAACAATAGCATCGGGATAACTGAAAGTAAACGCTTACTCATGGCTGTTTCCTCAAATAATGAGGCGAGGATTCAACGTATAGTGTCCGGTAATCTTCGCTTCGGCAAGTACGTGCCCTTCAATGGCTTGGCGGATTTCATTGCCGGTAATCGTGCCGGTAATCTCCAGTTTTGGTACATCGAGCGCGTACAACGTAAAAATGTAATGATGAATGAGGCTGTCGTTCCACGGCGGGCACGGACCATCATAACCATAATACTCCCCGCGCATGTCCGGGTCTTTGGAAAACCAGCCGGTGTAATCGTTGATGCCGTGCCGCATCGCGCTGTCGATGCCCGGGATTTTCGGACCTGATTTGCCGCGCGGCGTGATCTCATGGCTCATGCTGCCTTCCTCGATGGCGCGCATGTCGGCAGGAATATTGAGCAAAACCCAATGAAAAAAATCAACGCGCGGCAAATTTTCCGGCACTTCGCGGCCTTCTTGATTCACATCATCGCCTTGACTGGGCGCGGTGTTGTCGTGGCACAGCAGCGCGAAAGACTGCGTGCCCGGCGGAACATCGTCCCACGCCAGATGCGGATTGCGGTTGGTCGAGAGCGCGACATGCTGATGGGGGTCGATGACGGCAAAAGCGAATTCTTCGGGGATTGCGGCTTGGTCAATAAAGCTATTGCTCCAGAGTTTCATCGTCTCCTCCTTTCTGATGGAAATGTCCGGATCATTGTAGCGCAATTTTTACGGATACCCTGTCATCTGATCCGATATCGGATGCTCATTCTTGAAAATCAAGCAGGGCGCCAGGTGGTCGCAATACGGGCAACCTCGGCCCCGGTCTTGGCGATCTTGATGGAATGGGCGAATCTGGGCGGGGATTCCGCGAGTTTTCGCGTTCTTGTGATCACGTTTTCGCGCTGTGCGGAGGCCAGATACTCGGCATCCAGTTCGCTGGGCACGTAATCCCTGATGATTTCGTCAGGCATCGTCTCCATTGCCCAATCGAAATAGACGGTATGGTTGGTGTGCCCGTTCATGTCCAACTCTCGCCAGCGGGTACGAAACGAACGTTCCAGATCACAATGGTCTCCGACCATCTCGATGGCTTCTTCGATGACGGGGCCAGTCGGGGCGGTACTTTCGTAATACTCTGGCGGCAGGGCGCGATCCAACCGGACAGGCCGATTCCGCACCAGATCCACGACAATCCAGCTCGACCAGGCATCCCCGATGATCTTGTCGGCGGCATCACGTAACTCGAAGACGCGGACGGATAACAGATTCCGCCTGGGCTCATACCAGGTTCGTACCTTCAGTTCTTCCATGCCAGGATGAGCGTACAGCCGCACACGATAGCGCCGCAGCACCCAGGTCATATCCTGTTGTTGCAGATTGAAAACCCCGATATTCCGGTTGGTGGCATCCAATGCTGCGGCTTCCTGAAAAAACTGCAACAGCAGCCCGGTTTTGACGTTCCCCCGCGGATCCAATCCGTAATAAGGAACGTTGAAGGTTTTTTCGTACATGGTCTGTCTTATTGGTTTTCTGAAGCATACTCCGGCGCAGCATTACCTTCGTGCAGAGGGTTATTGCCGACTACATACTGACATACTGTGGCCCGTTGCCGCCTTCAGGAGGCGTCCAAGTAATATTGAGCGTTGGGTCTTTGATATCGCATGCTTTGCATTGCAGGCAGTTTTCGGCGTGGATGCGCAGCGCAAATGCGGTTTGGCTTTCGTTGCCGGTGCGACCATACTCATAGACGCCCGCCGGGCAATAGCGTGTTTCCGGGCCACCGTAACGCGGCAGGTTGAGGCGCTCCGGCATGCCTTCGTCGCGCAGATGGAGGTGAATCGGTTGGTCTTTCGTGTATGAAAGATGACTCAGAAATAGTGACGACGGGCGGTCGAACGAGTAAACATTGTCGCACGGTGGATATTCGATGGCGGTGACTTCCGCTTGTGGGCGCATCATCTGATGATCGGGGTAGCGATATTTTGGTGTGAACGGCAGCCAGCGCGTGATGCCGATTTGTTGCGCCCAGACGGCCGCACCAACCGCGAGCAGTCGATGCCATTTGCCGTTGCCAAGCAGCGGGGTAAAGAAGCGGCCAGCGTGCAGATCGCGATAAACCCACGAAGCGTGAAAGCTGCTTTCATACGCGGAGAGCAGATCGTGACGGCGGCTTTGCATGATGGCATCCACAGCGGCGTCGGCCGCCAACGTGCCGCTTTTCATCGCGGTATGAATACCCTGCGTTTGTGGCGGATTGACCGTTCCGGCGGCACAGCCGATCAATGCTCCACCCGGGAAAACCAATTTTGGCAACGACTGCACGCCGCCTTCGCCGATGACGCGCGCACCGTAACCCAAACGCTCGCCGCCTTTCAGCACCGTCTGAATTTCAGGGTGCGTTTTCAGGCGTTGAAATTCGCCGAATGGCGAAAAGAACGGATTTTCGTAATTCAAGTGTGCAATCAAACCGACGGCGACGGTCGACTTTTCCAGAAAATACAAAAAGCCGCCGCCCGCCGCTTGTCCAGTCAGCGGCCAGCCCAAATAATGCATGATGCGTCCCGGTGTGTGCTGCGCTTCTGGAATACGCCAAAGCTCACGAAAACCCAGCGCGTATTTCTGCGGAGATGCGTGCTGCGTGAGTGAGAAACGATCGATGATTTGCCGCGCCAGCGAGCCGCGTGCACCTTCGGCGATCAGCGTATAGCGGGCGCGCAGTTCGATGCCCGGCTGGTAGTTGGGTTTGTGTGTGCCATCGTGGGCGACGCCAAAATCACCGGTGATCACACCGAGAAGCGGCGCATCGGGTCGCTCGCTGGCGAAGATCGGCGCGACCGCCGCAAAGCCGGAAAGGATGTCGATATTTTCTGCTTCAGCTTTTTCGGCGAGCCAAGCGACCAATTGTCCCAGACTGACCAAATCCTGATCGCGGTGGCTGAGTAACGAAGGCACGCTCCACGGCGGCATGTGAAAGGCACGGCGTTTGCCGAGAAAGACCAGCTTTTCTTCATTGACTTTGCCTTGCAACGGCGGATTATGCTGCCGCCAATCAGGCCACAGTTCGTCGAGGGCACGCGGGTTGAGGATCGCGCCAGAGAGCGAATGCGCACCCGGCGTCGGCGCTTTGTCGATCACGGCAATATGGAGATCACGTCCCTGAGCCAAACCTTGGCGTTTGGCGCGTAACGCGGCAGCCAGTCCGGCGGGACCAGCGCCAATAATCAGCAGATCATATTCCAATGTTTCGCGCGCCATGAAAGCAATTCCTTGATCCGATCATAACAGGATTATAATCATGGTTTACAGGCGACAAGCAAACTTTTCTTTATTATGAAACTTTTGGTCATTCTTATCGTGATCGCTGCCGAGCAGTGGCGGGTCGCCGGTTGGCGGCGCGGCTTTGAAAATCTCTATGTGCGCTACTTGCGCTATCTCGAAATCGTGCTCGCGGGCAGCGGCGCGTGGGCGGCGACGATCATCGCGTTGTTGCCATTGCTGCTGGTGGTGTTGATTGATCAGTTGGTTAAGCCGGTGTGGTGGCTGTGGCTGATTTGGAGCGTTCTGGCGCTGTATTTGGTGATGGGCTTCCGCCACTTCAGCCATTACCTGACCGATATTCGCGATGCGCTCGGCGAGGGCGATTTGCCCAAGGCACGGCAGGCGCTGCATGATTGGCAAGGTGCAGAAAGCAACGCGCTGTCGTCTGACGCCATCGCATTGCGTGCCATCGAAGGTGGTGCAACGGCAATGTACCGTTGCGTTTTCGGTGTGATGTTCTGGTTTTATATTCTGGGCGCGCCGGGTGCGATCGCGTATTGGATGTTGACCGCCATCAGCCGCGAATGGAGTGATGTTCGCGCGGGTGACGATATCTCCATCGTCGGCGCGGCGCGCGCGGAGCTCGGACGCGCGGCACGTTGGCTTCTGTTCATTGTTGACTGGGTTCCGGTACGCTTGCTGGCATTCACGTTTGCGATCGTCGGCAATTTTGAAGACGCGATTTATCAATGGCGGGTGTTGCCGGACAACTTCGGTTTGTTTGACAACACCAACAATGAAAACGTGTTGCTCGCGACCGGCATGGGCGCTCTCGGGCTGAGTTGGACACCGCGTGTACCGGCTGCGCCTCAGAAAGCGCCCGAGGACGAAGAGGAAGAGATCGCGCTGCAAACCATGGAGGGCGAAGGTGGGCTAGATCCCGACGACGAGCCCGAGGTGGAAGCGAACGCCGAACCATCGCACGAAGTGCACGACGAACTTGGCGACCCGCCGCCGACGGTTCAGGTTACGCCCACGGCGTTGCCTTCGGCGATCGGACTGGCGTGGCGCTCACTGCTGTTCTGGCTGCTGAGCATTTTCGGCGCCACGTTCATCATGTGGGCTTCGTAAGTACCTATGTAACCACGGCATGCGATGAGCGACGATCTGTTTTCTCGTCCGCGTGCGTCCAAAAAAGGCGCGCTGCCGCCTTCCACACCGCTAGCCGAACGCCTGCGTCCGAAAACGCTTGATGAAGTCATCGGGCAACAACACCTGATCGGCACGGGCAAACCATTATCGACGGCATTTGCACTCGGCAAACCGCATTCGATGATTCTGTGGGGGCCGCCCGGCGTCGGCAAAACCACGCTGGCGCGGTTGATGGCGGATGCGTTTCACGCAGACTTCATCGCCATTTCCGCTGTGTTGTCTGGCGTCAAGGATATTCGTGATGCTGTGATGCGAGCACAACTCGCGCGTGAACAGGGGCGCACGACGCTGCTCTTCGTTGATGAAGTCCATCGTTTCAACAAAGCACAGCAGGATGCCTTTTTGCCACACGTCGAAAGCGGTCTGTTTGTATTCATCGGCGCCACCACCGAAAACCCATCGTTTGAAGTCAACAGCGCACTTCTGTCGCGCTCAACGGTTTACGTGTTGCATGCGCTCAGCGAAAGCGAGCTTGAACAATTGCTCGATCGCACGCTTGCCGTGGCACTGCCCGGTCAGACGCTGCCAGACGATGTACGCAAAGTGTTGACGGGCTACGCTGATGGCGATGCGCGACGGCTGATTACGCTGGTTGAACACCTCGCCGAAGCCATCGAAGAAACTGCGCAAAAGGGCGAGAAAAAAGCGTTTGATGTGGCTTTCGTCGAGTCGGCGCTAGCACGCTCGTTGCGCCGTTTCGACAAAGGGGGCGAAGCCTTTTACGATCAGATTTCGGCATTGCACAAATCAGTACGCGGTTCTTACCCCGATGCTGCGCTGTACTGGTTCTGCCGCATGCTTGATGGCGGCGTCGATCCGCGCTATCTGGCGCGACGCATCGTGCGCATGGCGTGGGAGGATATCGGTCTCGCCGACCCACGCGCGGCGCAAATCGTCAACGACGCCGCAGAAACTTACGAACGTCTCGGCTCACCCGAAGGTGAACTGGCATTGGCGCAGGCCGTGATCTACCTTTCCGTTGCGCCGAAAAGCAACGCCGGTTATGTCGCCTTCGGCGCGGCGCGGCGTTTCATCCGCGAAGACGGCTCACGCGAAGTGCCGATGCATTTACGCAACGCACCAACCAAATTGATGCAGGAACTGGGCTATAGCGATGGTTATCGCTACGCACACGACGAACCGGATGCCTATGCTGCGGGCGAAACCTATTTGCCTGAAGGGATGAAAGAACCGAACTGGTATCGTCCGACATCGCGCGGTCTGGAAATCAAAATCGCGGAGAAGTTGACAGAATTTCGTCGTCGCGATCGAGAAGCAAAGAAAAAAAAGAACAGTTAGCGAAACAGGCGGCGGGCAGAAAAATGTTTACCGTTCACAGAGCCGTTCCTTTTTTCGGAACAAAGAAATTCGACATGTCCACGCCTTCCAACTCCAGTAATTGAATCTTTTTATCGATACCGCCAGCGTACCCCGTCAAGCTGCCGTTGCTGCCAACCACTCGATGACACGGAATGATGACGGTAATGGGGTTGTGCGCCACAGCACTGCCGACGGCCTGACTCGACATGCTCTCCCTGTTCATCATGACTGCCATCTTCTTGGCAATTTCGCCATAGGTGGTGTATTGACCATAAGGTATTTCGCACATGATGTTCCAAACGGCCTTACTGAAGTCACTGCCAATGGGCGCAAGCGATAGTTGTGAAATGGCGGGCTTTTTACCGGCGAAATACGCATCCAACCATTTTTTTGTTTTGACGAAAATCGGTTGTTCAGATTTTTTCCCGGCACGACCTTTCATGGATGCCGCAAAATATTTTTGCCCTTCTATCCAAAGCCCGATGAGATTTTCATCATCGCCAGCCAGAGTGATCATACCCAGAGGTGATTTGTAATTGCTGGTGTAAAACATGCTTTGCTCCTTCAATATTTATAAGCGATTACATTTTTCGTGCAATCAAGTTCTTTTTTCATTGTGCCCGAAGGCATGGAAAAGCCCAACCGGTATTGTCCCGAGCATCGCAAATTGAAAGTCGACATTCAAGATCGGCATGAACCATTTCAAAATCGTTACAAAGATAAAGTCATATCTTACGCATGGATAGGATCATGCTATGATCGAAAATCTGCATAATTTCAGAATACCAAGGGTTAGGTCATGAGCGAATTTACCCTGTCCGACAGCGAAACAAGCAACGATGTATCCGCTTCTTTAGGCGAGATTCTGATCGCACACGGCAAGCTGAATCAATCATCACTGGAGCGAGCCCAGCGCTTGCTGAGCGATTCTTCAAATGGCAATTTGGCGACGATGCTGACGACGCTCGGTCTGGTCGCGCCGATTGATGTCGCCGAGGCGTACGCGGAGTTGTATCAAGTTCGCTTGGTGCGTGCCGATCAATTTCCCGAATTGCCGGTGCTCGAAGAGCGCGTGTCGTCGCGTTTTTTGCGTGAAGCTCAGGCGTTGCCATTGCAGGAAACCGAAACAGAATTGATGCTGGCGATGGCAAATCCCGGCGATGAATACACGATCGACGCGTTCGCCATGGCGACCGGCAAGGAGGTGGTGCCGTGTGTGGCGTTGCCGTCGGAGTTGGAGGCGGCGCTGGAACGTTTGTACGGGACAGGGCGCTCGGCAGTCGGGCAAATTCTCGGCGATGAAGCAACGTTTGAAACCGGCGATGATCTCGGTTTTGACGCCGACGTGCAGCAGTTGAAAGATTTGGCATCGGAAGCGCCGGTGATCCGGTTGGTGTCGTTGATCATCACCAATGCAATGACGATGCGCGCGTCCGATATCCACATCGAACCGTTTGAGGATCGCCTCATTGTACGTTATCGGATCGACGGCGTATTGCATGAAGTGGAATCGCCACCGAAGCGTTTATCAGCAGCGGTCATCTCGCGCGTCAAGATTATCGCCAACCTTGATATCGCCGAACGTCGTCTGCCGCAGGACGGGCGCATTCGCCTGCGCACACAGGGCAAGGAAATCGACTTGCGCGTTTCGACGGTGCCGACGATGTACGGCGAATCGGTAGTCATGCGTATTCTCGACAAAGGCGGCGTCGCGCTCGACTTTGACAAGCTCGGTTTTGCCGGCAAGTCGATGGAACAATTTTTGTCGGCGTTGATGCAGCCGAACGGTATTCTGTTGGTGACGGGGCCGACTGGCTCGGGTAAAACCACCACGCTTTATACGGCGCTTGATCGCGTCAACACACCCGACGTGAAAATCCTTACCGTCGAAGATCCGGTCGAATATCAAATGCCGGGCATCAATCAGATTCAGGTCAAACCGCAAATTGATTTGACCTTTGCCAATGCGTTGCGCTCAATTGTGCGCCAAGACCCGGACATCATCATGATCGGTGAGATTCGCGATTTGGAAACCGCGCAAATCGCCGTGCAGTCGGCGTTGACGGGACACTTGGTTTTGTCCACGGTGCACACGAACGATGCCGCTTCGACGGTGAACCGTTTGCTCGACATGGGCGTTGAAGATTATTTGCTCACCTCAACGGTTGTCGGCATTCAGGCGCAGCGACTGGTGCGTACACTGTGCAATGATTGCAAAGAACCTTATACCGTGCTGCCCGAAGTCGTTGAAGAGCTCGGCTTACGCAAGCTGTCGCCGGGCGACAAGGAAATTCAGCTATGGCACCCGAAGGGGTGCAAAACGTGCGCGGGGACGGGTTATATCGGGCGCGTGTGTATTCTCGAAGTGATGCTGATGACCGATGCCGTGCGTTCGCTAGTGATGCGTCACGCGACATCGGGCGAAATCAGAACGCAGGCAATCGCCGACGGCATGATCACGATGTACGAAGACGGATTACGTAAATCGCTGGCGGGCGTCACCACGATTGAAGAAGTCCTGCGCGCAACTCGCGAGAATTAACCATGGCGTATTTCAGCTATAAAGCCGTTCGTTCCGGTGGCGAAGTTGTCACGGGTGTGATGGATGTGCCGAGCGAACGCGATGTCGTTGATCGTTTGCGCGATCAAGCGCTGATGCCGATTTCAATCACCGCAGGTGCATCGGGCGCGGCGGCGAGCAAAGCCGGGAAAAGCAGCGCGGCGCGGCAAAGTCTGTTCGCGTCGAAAAAAGTCAATAGCGATCAACTGATGTCGTTCACGCGCGAGTTGGCGACATTGTTGCGCGCCGGTTTGCCATTGGATCGAGCGCTGGAAACGCTGATTGCACTCGCGGAAGCGCCGCCGCTGATCGAACTTTTGCAGGGCATCCGCGATGACGTGCGCGGCGGTAAAGCGCTGTCGCAAGCGCTGGAAAATCGTTCCGATGTCTTCTCGCGCTTTTACATCAACTTGGTGCGCGCCGGTGAAGCGGGCGGTGCACTGGCGGCAGTGTTGACGCGGCTGGCGGACACCATGGAGCGCAACAAAGAGCTGCGCGAGTCGGTGAAGTCGGCGATGATTTATCCGACGATTCTGATCATGGTGGCGATTGTTTCCGTCGCGGTAATTCTGATCTGGGTCGTGCCGCAGTTCGAAACCACGTTCGCGCGTTCGGGCAAGGCGCTGCCGGTGATGACGCAGATCGTCGTCGTCGTCGGCAACTTTGTCAAAGACTGGTGGTGGGCGATTCTGGCGGGGCTGATCGGTGTGGTCATGGTGATCAGACGAATGATGGCGAAACCCAATATTCGCGCACGTTGGGATGCCTGGATTTTGCGTCGCGCACGCATCGGTGATGTGATTTCCCGCTCGGAAACAGCGCGGTTTGCGCGCACCTTGTCCACGTTGCTGGCGAACGGTGTTACGCTGCTGACCGCGCTGGCGATTACGCGCGACACAATGACCAACATGAAAATGTCGAGCGTGCTTGACGGTGTGATCATGGAACTGCGCGAAGGGCGCGGTTTTGGAAGACCGCTGGCGAGCACGGGCGTGTATCCGAAACTGGCGACGCAAATGATTGTCGTCGGTGAAGAGAGTGGACAGCTTGAAGAAATGCTCGGACGCGTCGCCGATATTTATGATCGCGAAGTACAAACGGCGATCAAACGTTTTCTGGCGTTTCTGGAGCCGGTGATTATTTTGGTGTTGGCGGCCATCATCTTTTTCATCGTGTTGTCGATTATGCTCGGTGTGATCGGCATGACCGATATGGTGGGCTGAAAAATGGTTGAATTTTTAAATAACGGGATAAAGTCAAGACGTTTCTATTCCTGTGGCGTCATTCCCGCGAAGGTGGGAATCAAGAAGAATGAGCCGCGTTGACTGGATCCCCGCCTTCGCGAGGATAACGTCGGGGCAGGAGCGTTTTTTACACAAACGGCTATTGGTTTATGTTGCTGACTATAATGAAACGACAGAAAGAAACGGAAGGCCGCGCACGGTCTGATTATGGAGAGAAACACATGAAGTTGAAAAAGTTCAAGAAAGCAAATGCTTTTCAGCGTGGCATGACGCTGATGGAAATCATGGTGGTATTGGTATTAATCGCGGTGGTGATGGGCATCGTTGCCGGAAACTTTGGCGAAAAAGGCGAGCAGGCGAAAGTCAAGGCGGCGCAGATCGACATTCAGAATATCGTTAACACGCTTGACCTGTTCAAGCTCGAAGTGGGGCGTTATCCGTCGCAATCGGAAGGCTTGCAGGCACTGGTGACGAAACCACAAGGCGTATCGCGCTGGAACGGCCCGTACTGGAACAAAAATACCGTTCCGCGCGATCCATGGGATAACGAATACCGTTACATGGTGCCGGGTAAAAACGGCGCAGCGTACGAAATCATTTCGTTGGGTGCGGATGGGCAGGACGGCGGCGAAGGCGTGAATCGCGATATTTCCAGCGCCGAACTGAACTGATCGAAAACGATTGGCGGTGCGCATGACTCGGCGCAATCGTGGTTTTTCGTTGCTGGAACTGTTGGTGGTTTTGGCGTTGATGGCGGTGGCAGTGGGCATCGCCATTCCCATTTTAGGCGGCGAAGGACCATCCGAAACCGAACTGCGTAGCTCGGCGCGGCAACTGGCGGCGGCGGCGCGGTTGGCGCGTTCCGAAGCGGTGTCGTTGCGCGAAGAAACGTTTCTGGTGGTTGATCTCGAACACCGTCGTTTTCAAATCGAACACATGGCGAAAGAGCAGCAGTTGCCGGAAGATGTGTATCTGGAAGTGTTCACTGCGCAGGACGATCTGATCAACGACACCACGGCGAGCATCCGCTTTTTCCCCGATGGTGGTTCCAACGGCGGTCGCATTACCGTTAGCGCGGGCGAAGGTAGCGAGCGCAAGTACGAAGTCGATGTCGATTGGCTGACGGGGCGGGTGCGCATTCTCGAATGATGAACAGAACACGCGGATTTTCATTGCTGGAAGTGTTGGTGGCGTTTGTCGTGCTGGCGGTGCTCGGTGCAGCGCTGTCGCGACTTTTCGGCGGCGCACTTAATAATATTGATTCGGCGAACGCTTGGGGGCGGGCGCTCGAAGTGGCGCAAAGCCAGCTCACGTTGGCGTCGATGGAAATGCCGTTGCGCCCCGGAACCACAAGCGGCAAAGACGGCGAAGTGAAATGGGAGGTGGTGATCGAGCCTTATGTGCCGCCAGCGGATATTGGGGAAACGTTCGGCGTGATGAATCTGGATGCGCTTCAGCCGATGAAAATTTATCGTTTGGTGGCAACGGTGGCATTTCCGGGCATGGGCGCGGAGCGAACCTTGTCCATCGCCACCACCAAAGTCACGATGGATCCCGACCGATGAAAACGGCAGCGTATTTTCCACCAACACAGCGAGGCTTCACGATGTTGGAAGTGATCGTCGCGATGGCGTTGTTGGCGCTGATCGCCGCAACGCTCGCCGGCGTTTTTGGCTTGGCGGGGAAAAGCCGCGACGCGGGCGAATTGTTGGCGGACGATACGGCGTCGATGCGACTGACGCAGGAATTTCTGCGCAGTCATCTGGAAAATGCGCACCCACTGCGAATGCGCGAAGAAAAAGAATTTCCGCTGATTTTCGCTGGCGACAGCAAAGAAATCATGTACGTTTCCGCGCTGCCATCGCGCGTGCTGTCCGGTGGGCTGTGGGTTTGGCGCTTGCGTTTGGTCAAAGGCGGTCAATTGATTTTGGAATACACGATCCCCGACGTCAAAGACAAAAAAATGCCGCAGTTCAAGGACGCCAAATATTCGGTACTGGCAGATCGTGTTAAAAACATCAACATTGAATATTACGGATTGCCGGAAGACGCAACGCTCGAAGACGAGCCGAAATGGCAAAAAGATTGGAAAAATCCGCAACGTTTACCGGACATGGTGCGCCTCGACGTTATCCTTGAAAACGGTATCGCTTGGCCAACGCTCTTTGTCGAACTGCGCAAAAACGAAGCGGCGGGCTGTCGCTCATGGAATGAAAGCAGCGGAAGGTGTGGGGCGGTATGACTTCAGGGATCAGATGTCAGATGCCAGGGATCAGAATTCAGTGGTCAGGGGACAGGAGACAGGAGAAAGAAAAAACCTGTGCTTTGCTCAAACCAAAAACGCTCTTTCCCTGCAAAAATAACCAAGAAACGGATGTTATTGCGAGGGGCGAAATCAGAAATGAATCTTCGCGCGAAGCGCGATCCAATAAGTTTCCCTCGCCCGCTTGCGGGAGAGGGGTTAGGGGAGAGGGGCTTTTTGGCGTAAAGATTCAAAAACCAGAAAAAAGCCATCGCATGCAGCGCAATCCGAATTCACTGATACCTGATATCTGTCATCGGTCATCTAATCAACGCGGCATTGCACTGATCATCGTCTTATGGACGACTGTCTTGCTGGCATTGATCGCGGGCGGCTTTGCGCTGGCGATGCGCGATGAAGCGATGGCGGCGCAAAATTCCGTGTCGGCGGCACAGGCGCGCTGGATTGCCGATGGCGCCGTGAATCGCGCCATTTTCGAATTGGTAGTGCCGCGCGTTGACCAAGACGCGGCATGGCGCCCCGATGGGCGTACCTATAGTTGGGAAGAAGACGGCGCAGTCGTGGAGATCAAGGCTGTCGATGAGGGCGCATTCATCGACTTGAACACCGCCAACGATAAACTGCTACAAGGTTTGTTTGAGATCATCGGCGGCGGGCTGGATGAAATGGAAGCCAGTCGCATGGTGGACGTGATTGTCGATTGGCGCGATGTTGACGATATGCGTCGTCCGAACGGTGCGGAGGCGCGCGATTATCGTGCCGCCAAGCTCGACTATGAGCCGCCCAACGCACCGTTTCAATCGGTCGAAGAATTGGGCATGGTGTTGGGCATGACGGCATCGCTGTACGAAGCAGTCGCGCCGCATTTGACCGTTTATTCGCGGCAGCAGGGCGTCAACACCGAAACCGCATCGCGCGAAGTATTGCTCTGCATTCCGGGTGCGACCGATGCTGCTGTTGACGATTTTTTGGCACGTCGCGCCGAAGCGCTCGCCAATCGTTTGCCCGTACCCAGTTTCATGGGCGGCGGCGGACGCAGCTCAGTGTGGCGGATTATTGCCGAGGTCGAAATGGAAGATGGCGTGCGCTTCACGCGAATCGCGGTGTTGCGTTATACGGGACAGGTGAAGATGCCGTTATCCGTAATGCTATGGAGCGAGGGTTGATTCAGGGAACAGGTGTCAGATGTCGAGAATCAGAAATTTCTGCGCTTTTTCGTCAAATTTCGCCTTGTCTGACCCGCGTTTACGGTGTTTTTTGAGACGTGAAAATGAAAACGCGGGTTTGCGATTTTTCAATGAAAAATGAAACCCGCGCTGGTATTAATTCAGATTATTTATTTTGACAGCAAACGCTTCCTGCCCATAACGCCTAATCCGGCGGCTAAAGCCAAAATGGCAAGAAGCCCAGCTGGCAGAGCGGGAACGGGAGCAGGCGTTCCAGAAGCAAACGGGTTTGCTCCGAATGAAACCTGGGATTCAATCGTGACCGTATCACCATCATCAATGGTTCTGTCCCACTGCAACGCGGCGCCGTTGTCTATGCAACCACTGGCTACTGAGTTGTCCAGTGCTCCACTGCCGATTTGGCTCCAGACATTACCAAAATTGTTGGCGGTATAAAAATCCATAGGGGTGAGTGGAATTAACAAAATATTGTAATTTCTTGCGTTGCAATCGGAACCACCGACAGTGTTGTGGGATGGGTAAAAAGAAGGTATTCCATCATCATCTGCGGCCAAGTAAATATCTGCTCCGAAGAAAATGTTGACCGTTTCGCTTGCGCCACTATTATTGGCGAGTTCGACTTTTTGTGTAAAGTGTTCATCACCGTCCACATAAGTGGTCGTGATGGTTGCAGTAAGTCCCGTAGTGCCTAAATCAACCACGGCGACAACCGTATAAGGGTCCGCCGCGACGCCGGTTCCGGTTAGAGTGGTCATCGAAATAGGGGTTACAATAGTACGTGCGCCCAAATTACTAGCAGCTGTGTTTGAATGGTCAGCACCATTAAGATCAGGCGCAAACAAAGTCGGGGTGGAGGTGCGGAAAAACCACCCGGCATCACCTAAAGTAGAATCCGTAGGGTAAAACTGACCGTTTCCAGGGTGTGACGCATGCACACTCTGGTAAGAACCGTCATCGCTGACATAAATGGTCAATGGGTTCCCGGGGATAGTTTCATAAGCAGCAAAAGCCGCAGGTGCTATTAGGAAAAATGCGGCGGCAAAAATTGCTCTGGTAATACGTGACATGCAGATCCCCCTTGAGTGGTTCATGTTTCTGAAAAGTAACGCGTAACGATGTTAAAAATTTTTTAAAACGAGCGGATGTTAGCATATTAACAGACAGAATGTATAAAAAGAGGCAGAAATAAATATTTTACTGACAACAAAGATGAGAATTTACAACACTTCGATAGGTTGGTCGCGCAACAAGGACGCGAAAGTCAAAGAAATGTGACGCAAAAATGCCAAAAAGGCACAAAATCCAGCAAGACGCGACAAAAATTCCATAAACAGCGTAATTTATACGCGCTTACGGTATAGAATTTTACGGATATTCAGTTTAGGGATTGGCCTTGGGTTTTTCAGAAGCAGCCTCATTGATCAAGAAAAAAGCGACAACGTTCTGGCGGTGGTGGCGATTTGAGCTCGTCCAGCTCTTGCCGGCACGCTTTCGTTCGCGGATACAGCAGCGCAAGCTGTTACCTGCCGCCGTGTTCGATGAAAAATCACTGTCGATCTGGACACCGACCATGGAATATGGGCGTGTTGCCCGTGTTCAAAAAGAAACCATTGATTTGAATGGTACGCCGGAAGTGCGCTTTCAGATTGCGCAGGCGGCGTTTGCGCGATTGGGTTCGCCGGTGGCTTTGTCGCTGCCGACCATCAAGGTGTTGCGGCGTACGCTGCATTTGCCTGACGCACTCGAAGAAAATCTCAAGCAGGCGCTGACCTACGATTTGGATCGACACACGCCGTTCCGCGCCGAAGACCTGTATTTTGACGCACGCGTTATCGAACATCATCGCGATAAAAATGAAATCAGTGTCGAATTTGTCGCGTTGCCGCGCAAACAGGCGGATAAGGCGATTCAAATGGTTCGTGACATGGGCGGTGACGTTGCAGCATTGCTCGCTGATCCGCCACAACACGCCGAAAGTCCGTTCAACTTGCTGCCCGGCGAAGAGAAATCGGCGATGACGATGCGACAGTATGGCGTTACTGCCGCGTTTTCCTTTTTGTTGCTTTTGCTGCTGGCAGCGGCGATTACACTGCCGATCTGGCAGAAGCGCGATTACGCCAAGAAGCAGGGCAAGTTGGTCAATAACGTACGCAATCAGGCGCAGGAAGTCGAAAATTTGCGCAATACTTTGGATCAAATTGTTGCCGATTACGATTTCGTGCTTGAACGCAAGGATGCGTATCCGACAAATGTCGAAATTCTGGAACAGGTGACGCAGATCATGCCCGACGACACCTGGCTCAATCAGATGGACATCAAAACCGTGGTCGGCAGCAACGAAACACAGCGCAACCTCGCGGTGCGTGGCGAGTCCGAAAATGCCAGTCACCTAGTCGCACGTCTTGAAGAGTCGCCGCTGTTGACACAGGCGGCACCGCTCGCGCCGAACGTGCGCATCCAGCAAACTGACAGCGAAAGCTTCAACATCGGCGCGCAGATCAAACACAAGGAAAAAGATGAGCGCGTTTCGGTGCTGGCGCCAGAGCCGGAACCAGAGCTAGAACCACCACCTTCGCCGTCCGCGCCATCAGCAGTATCCGAAACACCTTCGTCCGTACCGGCGCCTGCTGAAACGCCGCCATCAGCAACAGTTGCTCCAACGACGCCTGCGGCTCCCGAACCAGTAGTCGTCGAGCCTGCACCTGTACCGACGGCAACGCAGATGGTGCCAAGAATGCCGACAGCGCAGGACCAGGAGCGCGCCAAGCCAGAAAGACCACAACCTTCAGGCTTTGGTCCTTATCCGCCAACACCGTCCATCGAAGAAAATGACGCGCATGAAGAAGGTGTGGAAGAAAACGGTGAGGAAGGCGTTGGCGCGGCAGAAGGCGGCGAAGAAATCATTGAGGAGGGCGGACAATGAGCGTGCGCATGACGCCTCAACAATCGCGCGGTGTTGCCATTGCACTGCTGGTGCTGGTCGTCGTGGCGATTCTTGCCGCGCTGATCGCGCCCGCTTGGACTTTGCACCATCGCTACAACGGCAAAATCGCGCAGCAGAAAGATTTGCTTGAACGCTATGAACGGCTGGTTGCGCAAAAGCCGCAGGTTGAAGCCGTGCTCGAAGCCGTGCAGCGTCGTGACGCTCGCCGTTTCTTTTTGAACAACACGGCGACGAACCTGGCGGGTGCTGAGCTCCAGGATATCGTTCGCTCAGCGATTCAGGGCAATGGCGCGCGCATCACCACCAGCCAGACCGTCGCGCCCAAGGAAGATGGCTCGTTCAACCGCATCAGCGTCAATGTGCAGTTCTTCGCCACGACGGCAAACCTGCAAAAAGTGCTCAACAAACTAGAGTCGCAGGTCCCGTATCTGGTGATTGATACACTCACGCTGCGACCAGTGAATGTCAATCGCAATTACAAACCGGTAGCGGGTAAAGAACCAGAAATCAACGTGCAGATGGAAGTGATTGCCTGGGCATATCGCGGTGAAGAAGAGGAAGGCGAGGAGGAAACGGGATGAGCCTGGAAACGTTCGGCAAAATCGGCGTGTTGCTGGCGGTGATCCTGCTCCTGATCATCGGTTGGGAAACCGGCTTTGGCACCTCTGTGCGCAAAAAGCCGCCAAAGGTGGAGTTGCCCGCCGCGCAGCCGTTGGAAGTGACGCTGATGCCCGAATTCAGGCCAATCGACTTGGTGACAATGAAAGCCACCGCCGAACGTCCGTTGTTCACGCCAACCCGCGAACCGGCGCCGCCTGCGGAAGAAACGACGGAACAAGGCACGCCGGTGGAACGATCCGATTACCTGCTGACGGGCACGGCACTTGTTGGCGAAACCAAGCTGGCGTTCCTGAAAAATATCAAAGACAATAAACCGTTAACCGTTCGCGTTGGCGACAAGGTAAACGGCATGGACGTGACCGAAGTCACGGAAGACCGCGTCAAGCTGTCCAGTGGTGGCAGAGAAGAGGAAATTCTGCTGAAAGTTGCGGCGGGTCCGAAAGGCGCCGTGACGCCTGCCGCACCACCGCAAGGACAACAACCGATGACGCCACAGCAACAACGCGTGCTTCAGCAACAACAGGCAGCACAACAACGTGCTGCCCAACGCGCCGCGCAGCAGGCTGCCCAGCAGGGGCAGCAGCAGAAACGTTAAATAGAAGATTGATGAAGATTTTTATGGGAAAAAGAGATGAGTGAATTGCGACCCACCTCCAGAATGACGAAAAAGGCGATCGTTTGTTGCGTCGCCGGTTTCTTTTTGTCCGCGTGTGCGACGACCGACGAGCCGGAGTTCGTTGATGTCAGTCCACGGGTGACCGAAGCATTGGGTTCCGTTGAAGCGCCTTTTTCGCGTGCGCTGGCCGAAACGGCAGATCGCGTCAAAACGGGTGCTGAAGAAGAAGACCGCGTGAAAATTTTCAAAGGAACCGGCATCATGGTCAAAGGGCAGCAGCCCGGTGGCGCGGTACCGACAACGCCGGTGCGCGGCGCGACCACCACGGCGCAGGACCCGAAAAAACTTGAAAACATCGTGCTCAACTTCGAAGCGGCCGATTTGCGCGAAGTGATCCGCAATATCCTCGGCGATATTCTCGGCGAAGCGTATTTGATCGACCCAAGCGTGAACGGGCAGGTCACGATCCGCTCGACGGGCGGACTTAATGGTGATGCGCTGTACGCGACGTTGGAAACACTGCTGCGCATGAATAACGCGACGATGATCAAGGAAAAAGGCGTGTACAAAATTCTGCCTGCAGCGGCGGGCGTCAAAGGCAGTGTCACGCCGCAGCTTGGCAATTCTCAGCGCCCGTTGCCGAAAGGTTTCTCGGTGCAGATCGTGCCTCTGAAATACGTCAGCGCCAGCGAAATGATGTCGATTCTGGAGCCATTCGCCAAAGATGCGCAGGCAATGCGCGCCGACGATACGCGCAATCTGGTCATCCTCTCGGGTACCGAATTGGAGTTGCGTCACCTGATGGAAACCATTGATATGTTCGATATCGACTGGATGGCGGGCATGTCGGTGGGTGTGTTCACACTCAAATATGCTGATGTGGCAAGCGTTGGCGAAGAAATGCAGGCGATCATGGGTACGTCGGAAGGCGCGTTGTTCGCAGGCGGCGCAAAGTTCATCCCGATTGAACGGCTGAATGCGATCATGGTGCTGACGCCACGCGCCGAATATCTCGACGAAATCAAGATCTGGATTGACCGCCTCGATGATGTCGGGATGGGTGACGTGCCGCGTCTTTATGTTTATGCACTTAAATATTCGCGTGCTGATCGCGTTGCGCCACTCTTGCAGCAGGCATTTACCGGAAGATCGTCAACGGGGACGATTAGTCAGCCGACGTTGGCGCCGGGTGTAACAGCGACGCGCGCATCTTCGCTGACGGGCGGGTCTTCTTCTCGGACGAGCACAAGAAATACAGGGGCAACCTCAACGCGAAATACAACCATGAACCGCGCAGGAACAACAGCAATAAATCGAGCAGGAACAACAACTTCGCGCACGGGAGCGACGACGACAGCGAATCGCCCTGGAGTGGCTTCGACGGCAGCATCGCGAACGACAACATCACGCGGAGGTGTCGTTTCTGTTTCTGGTTCGGGGATGGGTCTTGCACAAGATATTGAAGTAGTTGCCGACGAAGATAATAATGCGATTTTGATTGTCGCGACACCACGCGAATACGAGCTTGTCGAACAAGCGCTGAAAAAACTTGATGTACCACAACGGCAGGTCATGATTGAAGTGACTTTGGCGGAAGTCAAGCTGAATGACCAAACCAGTTATGGCTCCAAGTGGTGGTTTAGTTCGGGCGATATTTATGGTGGATTAGGCGCGGTTTCTCCGCTAGGTGCTCCGGGAGAGATTGCCAATAATATGTTCAACTTGGTGATCAAGCCGGGGAAATCAATCGATGCCATCATCAATGCAACGGGTGAGGCGAGCAACGTCAAATTGGTCGCGAATCCTCATATTGCCGCGTTGGATAATCAGGAGGCAACCATAGACGTTACAGACCAAATTCCTGTTCGATCGACAACGTATGTTGGTAGTGGCACCAACGATAATGTTACCTCAGATTATCGATATATTGATGTGGGTGTGCGCTTAAGGATTACACCGCACATCAACGAGGGCGGTAATGTCAGCATGGAAACGGAAATTGAATTTAGCGGAAAAGACGTTGGCGCTTCAGATTTGGAGGTCGGGGTTGCTCCGCCGTTGACAAATCGTGCGATTACGACACAGTTAATGGTACCTTCTGGCGGCACGATGGTCATTGGTGGCTTGATTCGAGATGATGTCAACGATTCAAACCAAGGGATTCCGTACCTTTCTCGTGTGCCGGTTTTGGGTGGACTGTTTGGTAGTCAAAGCTGGAGTAACACACGTACTGAATTGGTCATATTCATTACGCCGCGTGTTGTGCACGACAATGAAACACGTCGTGCGATCATCCAGGATTTGCGTTACCGGATGGATAATCTGGAAGGCGTGTTGCAAAAGAGCAAAGCGTTGCCGGCGGACCTTTCCGAAAAGCTGGGCGAGCGTCCGGTGTGGGCAAGACCGGAAGACAATAAACCGGACGAAGAAGAATAAGCCAAGCTGATCGCCCGGAGCGCTGACGCGATCCATGCAAGCCATGCCGCTTTCGCCGTTTGCGATGCTCTCGAGTATTCGAGAGCATCGTGGGCTTTTGTTGGCGCTGATCAAACGCGAAGTTGCTGGGCGTTATCGCGGCTCGATGATGGGTATTTTGTGGTCGTTCCTTTTGCCGCTGCTGATGCTCGCCGTGTACACCTTCGTGTTCAGCGTCGTGTTCAACGCGCGCTGGAATACTGGCAGCGATTCCAAAACCGAATTTGCGCTGGTGCTCTTTGCCGGATTGCTCGTGTTTAACTTCTTTTCCGAGTGCATCAACCGCGCGCCGAGTCTGATTCTTGCTAACACCAACTACGTGAAAAAAGTCGTCTTTCCGCTCGAAATTCTGCCGCTGGTGATCGTCGGCGCGGCGTTGTTTCATGGCCTGATCGGTTGGTTCGTGTGGCTGATTTTTTACGTGATTTTCTTTGGCATTCCACCGTTGACGGTGCTTCTTTTCCCTGTGGTGATTTTCCCGTTCGTGCTGCTGACGATGGGCGCGTGTTGGTTTCTCGCGTCGCTTGGTGTCTATCTGCGCGACATCACGCAAGTAGTCGGCGTGTTGACGACGATCCTGCTCTTTATGTCGCCGATTTTTTATCCTGTCACCGCACTGCCGGAGCGCTTTCAAAAGCTGATGTTGTTGAACCCGCTGACGACGTTCATCGAGCACACACGCAACGTTTTGCTCTGGGGCAAAATGCCGGGGCTGCTCTGGTTCGTTATCGTGCTGTTGATTGGCGCACTGAGCGCATGGGTTGGCTTTTGGTGGTTTCAGAAAACACGGAAAGGTTTTGCCGATGTCCTCTGAAACGCTGATCGAAGTCGATCACCTCAGCAAGTGCTACCAAATCTACGAAAAGCCGCGCGACCGCCTTCTGCAAATGCTGATGCGCGGACGCAAACAATATTTCAAGGAATTCTGGGCGCTTCGCGATATTTCATTCGAGATCAAACGCGGTGAAACGCTGGGCATCATTGGTAGAAACGGCAGTGGCAAATCGACGCTGCTGCAACTGATTTGCGGCACACTGAACCCGACATCGGGCACGCTGAAAACGCACGGTAATATTGCTGCGCTGCTCGAATTGGGCGCGGGCTTCAACCCCGAATTTACCGGCCGCGAAAATGTCTATCTGGCGGCGGGTTTGTACGGTTTGAATCAGACGCAAATCGACGAACGTTTCGACGACATCGCCGCGTTTGCCGACATCGGCGACTTCATCAACCAGCCGGTCAAAACCTACTCCAGCGGGATGTTCGTGCGCTTGGCGTTCGCCGTGATCGCGCACGTCGATGCCGACATCCTCGTCGTTGACGAAGCGCTCTCAGTCGGCGACGCCTACTTTGTGCAAAAGTGCATGCGCTTTCTACGAAGCTTCATGGAACGCGGCACGCTGCTTTTTTGCAGCCATGAACTGGGGACAGTCACCAACTTGTGCCAGAAAGCGATTTGGCTCGAACACGGTCAAGTCGCCGCGATGGGTACGCCCAAAGAAGTCACCGAGCAATATCTGGCGGCGCTGTGCGACATTGAAGCACTGAAAGCGCCTGAACAGGCTGTCGCTGAAGCCTTGCCAAAAACCACATCAACACCGGAAGACTACCGCGACATGCGGCAGGATTTCATCAATGCCTCGAACCTGCGCAACGACATCGAAGTTTTTTATTTCAACCCCGAAAGCAAAGGTTTCGGTACTGGCGCTGTGCGCATAACCACCGTGCGCCTGCTTGACGACAATGAAGCACCCTTATCCTGGATCGTTGGCGGTGAGATGGTGACGGTCGAAATCAAAGGTGCTGTCGAAAAAAAAATCACACAACCGATTATTGGTTTTCAACTGAAAGACCGCCTCGGGCAAGTCGTGTTCGGCGATAACACCTATCTCTCCCACCGTGATGCCGCGCCAACCATCAACGCGGGCGGGCGCTTCACCGCTCGTTTTGAATTCCGCATGCCGGTGATGCCGCCGGGGGATTACAGCATCGACGCGGCGTTTGCCGAAGGTGCGCAGGAAAATAACATCATTCATCATTGGTTATATGATGCGGTGAATATCAAATCTCTCGTCAGCTCTGCTGTTTTTGGTTTAGTGGGTTTGCCGATGAAACGGATTACGTTGGAGACAGAGTAGGTGTCAGGCATCAGATGTCAGAGATCAGAAATCAGAAAAAACCTCAACCTCTCTCAAGTTCAAAACTTTCTTTTTCCGCCGAAGTATCCAAGAAACGGCTGTCATTGCGAGCCGCCGAAGGCGGCGTGGCAATCCAGACGGTCGCAGCAGAGGTAAAACGCCATCCCACTTTTCACTATTTGCCAAAATCACATCAGCCGCAAATTGTGAGCAAAATGTAACGCAAAAGGTAAAGCAGGCGATTCAGATTGACGGACACCCGCTTGGCGATTATGCTTCGCTTCTCATAAATTTCAGGTGGCTTATAGCAGGTCGCTTAACGAAATCAGGAGTCATAATGAAAGAAAAAATTGTAACAACAGCGCAATGGCTCGCGTTGGCTTTCTTTTCGGTATCTTTTCTGGCGGCATGCGAAACGGCGACGGTTAAAGAAGACGATACCTCGACGGCTGCAGAATCCTATCAGGGGATGACAAAAGAGCAGATTGTAGAAAAGCGTTTCAATGGATACTGGGGTGCTTTGCTAGAAGAAAACTTTGAAAAAGCATACGCTTACCTGTCGCCAGCCACGCGCAAGACTTTATCGGCTGAAGCGTTTCAGAGTAATTTTGGTGCGATCAAGTACAAAAATGCCGAGTTCAAAGAGATTAAATGCGAAGAAGATGTTTGCCTCGTGCGCTTTGTCTTGACATATGATTATGGCAGGGTCAAGGATATCCCGACTTGGACGGGCGAAAAATGGTTTTTTTTAGACGGTCAGGCTTGGGTCAATTTTTCTAATTGACACCAAAACTGTCACATAAATGGTACACAATAAATAATACCTAAAAAAAAAGCCCGAAGTGTTTGTCAATGGGCTATGGATGTAATAGAATCATTCTGCTGTTGGATTAAAGTGATCACTTTAAACAGGAACTTAAAGGAGTTTTTCCATATGAATACTTTCAAAAAGAAATCGCTCTGCGCTGCGCTGGCTGGTCTTGGCGCGCTGGGAATGGTGGGCGCTGCGCAAGCAGTAAGCATCAATCCCGATGGCTTGGGGCAGGTTCTGATTTACCCGTACTACACCGTTCGCGCCAATGCGGATGGTGATACATTTAACTCGCTGCTTTCTATTGTCAACTCGACGGATGAAGGCAAAGCGGTCAAAGTTCGCTTCCTTGAAGGCAAAGCCTCGCACGAGGTGCTCGACTTCAACCTCTATCTGTCTCCGTACGACGTATGGGCGGCAGCGGTGTTTGATAACGGAAGCGGCGCTTCGATCAAGACCAGCGACACGTCGTGTACTTACGGCAATCTCTTGGCTCAAGGCGATGCCGGTCAAGCGTTCAGAAACTCTCTGTTCAGCAGCTCGCTGGCAGATGGTGAAGATGCTTCACTTGACCGTACCCGTGAAGGCTATGTCGAGCTGATCGAGATGGCGGAAATTATCAAAAACAGCCCTACTTACACCGCGATCAAGCACGCTGCTGACGCTGATGGCAAGTGGGCGCCACCAAACTGTGCCGCAGTGAAAGATGGCGGTCACAACGCAATTGACGCTGACCAGTGGGCTAAAGACGATCTGACAACACCTAAAGGCGGCCTTTTCGGTGGCATGACGGTGTTGAATCCGCGTCTGGCGCGTGCTGCGGGCTATGAAGCAACTGCGTTAAACGGCTTCTTTGACTCTACGACAGTGGCAGGAGACCTACCTGGTGCTCCGTCTGCCCGCGTTGCAGGTACCTTATGGTTCCCATCGGGCACGATGAACCCGAACCTGTCGATGGCTTATCCGGCAAACTCCATCGTTGTTGACGGCAACTTTGCAGTCATCAATACCGGTTGGCGTGGGACGGACTTTATTGAAGGGAACCCTGTAACTGGCGTGCCTGCCACAGCTTGGAAGACAGAAGGAGCCCGTCGCAGTGTTTATCTGCCGGGTCTTGACGCCGTTGCTGCTGTGCTGACCCGTTCAACGATCATGAACGAGTACATGACGGCAGACAGCGTAGGTGGCGCGACCGATTGGGTTGTGACCATGCCGACCAAGGGCTTGCACTTTGACCGTGCTACCGATCAACTCGAGCCGCGCTCCCTCTTCCAGAACGTATTTGCCAAAGGCGGATCATGTGATTCGATCACCTTCGGTATTTACAGCCGTGAAGAGCAGGGCGAAGTGGTTGAAGATGGCGAAGGCTGGTCGCCTGTGGTTGATCCGACCGCTCCTGGCGCAAGCTTGTGCTGGGAAGCCAACGTGATCGAAATCAAAGGTCCTTCAAGTGCTGACCGTAGCGTTTTCCATTCCGAGAACGTCAACAAGATGGCGTCTGAGTATGATAACGGTTGGGCAATCCTGAACATTAAAGTCGACAGGGCGAACCTCCTCGCCGATTATGATAGTAAGATCATAAATGCTCCGGTTCAGTATGCCGCTCACCTTCTTGACGCAACTGGAACGCGGAGCGTTATCGATCTGAGAACAGGTGTTGCCCCGGCTGTTGGTGTTCTGGCTCCAACGGGTGCTACTTATAACGGTCTGCCGATGGTTGGCTTTGCTACCCAGTTGTTCAACAACAAAGCATTGGAAAGCAGTGCTTACGGTAAAGTGTGGGCGAGCTATGCAAGCCGTATGGACCATCGTTATCAGAGAGATATCGACTAATCCTCAGTGTGATTTTTACGCTGTTTAAAAACGGGGGCTTTGCTCCCGTTTTTTTATTTTCTGTGGTGTTGTTCCTGCGAAGGCGGCGTGGCAATCCAGACGGTGTTGGCAAAGGCATAGCACTTCTATTCAGCAAAGACGTTTTAGTTTCTTTGCCGTTTGATAAAAAAACATCATTTCTTCTCCCGTGAATGGCGAGCGCGTTATAATCAGCTGCGTTACTGTTTTTGGAGAAAGATAAAGCAATGAAACCATGGTCAATGATTCTGTTTGCCGGTTTGTTTTTGGCACCAAGCTCTGCGTTGGTGGCGCAGGAGAAAGTGATTGATGCCGATCCGGTGCTGGTCAAAACCGATAAGGTTGAGGTACGCAAAAGCGATTTTGACGCAGCGATTTTGATGTTACCCGAAGAACAAAGAACGGCTTTTGCCGTCAGCGAAAAGCGGGTGATCCAAATGCTCTCTGATTTGCTGCGTAGCAAAACGTTGGCGAACGAAGCGAAAAAAACCAAGCTCGACCAGACGCCGGAGGCAAAAGCGATGGTCGATGTCCAAACCATGCGAATCTATGCGCGATTGCAAAGAGAAAAGCTGGAAAAGGAAAGCGAAGAACTGTTTGCGAAAGAAAAGCCGGTTTACGAGGCGAAGGCAAAAGAAATCTACCTGTTGAACAAGAAAGATTATGTCAAACCCGCGCAAGTGGATGCGTCTCATATTTTGTTTGATGCTCATAAATACGATATGGAAGAAGGGCTGAAACAGGCGCAAGAGGTTCGCGCCAAGATCGTGAGTGGTGAGGCTACTTTTGAAGATATGGTTGCCAAGGAATCGGACGATCCAGGGTCGGCATCCAAACTGGGGAGGCTCGGGTGGTTCTCATCTTCGGAAATGGTGCCGGAGTTTTCGGAAGCGGCGTTTGCGCTGAAAGAGAAAGGTGAAATCAGCAAGCCTGTTCTGACCAAATTTGGTTGGCACCTGATTCGTCTAGAGGATAAAAAGGGCGAGCAGCCGCTTTCATATGAAGAAGCAGAACCGATCATCATGGCGAAACTCAAGCGGGATTTTATCGATGAGCAACGGGCGAAAAAAATGGTTGCCATCGAAGACGACCCGAGTGCGCAGCTTGATCAGGAAGCAATCGACGCGCTGGTTGTTCGTCTTCCATCACCCGAAGAAATGGAGCAGAAAGCCAAAGAAGGCGCGGATGCTGTGCAGCAGGGAACGCCCTGAAAAACCCTTAGTGGCGTGCCAAATGGTTCTTCCTGCCCCCAAGCCGGGCAGGAAGAGCGTTTGATGATGTCTGCTGCGAATGATGAGACATGATCGTGGCGCTTCATCATTTACCAATATTGTTTTTGCGACGTTTGGGCGCGGCATGGCAACATATCGCCTTGTGGTCACTTCCGTTCTGGTTGGCTTTTTTCTTCGTCGCTCGTGCGCTGAAAAACGAAGAAAATTTTGGGACATATTCAAATTGCGTCGGCTGTTTTTGGTTGCCGACGGTTGCGCATGATTTATGGCTCGCCGCGCTGGCGCTTGTATTGCTGGCGCTGGGTTATGCGTTTTCAGATAAGTTTCCCCTGCGTTTTCTCAAGTTTCTGTTTCGGTTGAGCGCCATTTTCATCATCGTTGTGATCGCGGTGGCGTTTGTTGTTGATGACATTTTCCATCAACGTTTCATTTTTGCCGATTTTTTTCGTTTTTCCGGAGATACCAAAGCGAGCTTGAGTGTTATCTTGGCGTGGTTTGCTCCACCATACGGGAAGCTTAAGGCGGTTGCTGTTGTGCTGTTTGTTGCGTCGGTGTTGACGGTTTGTTGCGTCGGGCGGCAGCGGAAAAAAGAAGCAATGGCATTAGGCTCTCTTGCTCTGGCTTGCCTTTTGTCTGCCGCGATAATGAGTCAATTTCCGGTTCGTTATATTCACGGGAATGCGGTTTGGAATATTTTTGAGGTCAATCGTCCGTCGTCGCGCACAGAAAGGGTGACGGAACCGCTGCGTAGTAATCTGATTGAGCAGGCTGGCGAAATCGCACAAACGTGTCATCAGGAAGAAAATGTTCAGCGCACGAATGTGATTGTGCTTTTGTTGGAGTCGTGGTCGTCCTGGCAGAGCAGTCTTTTTGGAGGCAGCGAAAATTGGACGCCGCATCTGGATGAAATTGCACAAACAAATCATTATTTTCCGCGTTTTTACGCGAACAGTTATATGACAGCGGGAGGAGAGATCGCGGTGATTGCGGGGGAAGTTCCGCTGCCGATTGAAGAGGAGCTTTACGCGGGGTTTTCGCATTTTGAGAATGATCCGTTCAGTATTCCCAACGTCGCGCGGAAAGCAGGTTATGAATCGGCATTTATTACCACGAGCGATTTGTCTTTTCTTGCACTCGGCGACTGGTTGAGCAACCTTCAGTTCGATACGATTGAAGGCAGCCGCCATCCTTTTTACGAGGGGATGAAGCGTTGGCAATTCGATGCGCCGGAGGATTCAGCGCTTTATGCGCGTTTTTTGCAGTGGTTGGAAACACAGGAGGATGAACGACCTTTTGTCGCAGTGATGCTGACGGTTTCGACACATCCACCGTTTATCAACCCGGAAACGGGAGCCAACGATTTTGAAGGATCGTTTCGGTACATGGATCGGCAAGCCGCCCATTTTTATGAGGCGTTGGAAAAGAGCGGCTTTTTTGAAAAAGGTGTTTTAATCATCACCGGCGATCATCGAACGATGACGCCGCTACGCCCGGGTGAGTATGAGCAATATGGTGACCGCGCTTTTGCGCGCGTGCCGATGGTTGTGGCGGGCAAGGTTGATATGCCCAAAGTGGTTGATGATGCGTTCCAGCAAAGCGATATCGCACCATCTATTGCGGAATTTTTAGGGCTGAATGTGTGTCGCTCACCTTTTATGGGCAGTTTTTTGAAAGAAAAACCAGAACCACCGAAATATGTGGTGCATTTGCGCGGAGACGACAGAGATCGCGTTGATGTGTATTACGATGAGAATGAGGTCGCCGGTTTTCGTTTAGATGGCGACAATAGTCGCTGGATGGGCAAGCCACCGCCGGATAAAGACATGGTAGCGGCGTGGATTACGGAACAGCGGGTAAGAGCGAAGCAATGAGCAGTAGCTCACCTCGGCGCATAGCGCGTTTCCAGCGCGTTGTCGCGGGTGAATGACCAAGTGCGGGTGATGTAGAGGATATCGACATCGCGTTTGATGTCGGCGGGAAATTCGGAGTAGGGCGCGCCCATGGCAACGATTTTCTCGGCAGCGGCGTCGAGGATGCGGTGCCCGGAACTGCGGTCGATTTTCACTTCGTGAATGCTGCCGTCGCTTTTGATGGCAACGGTCATGAGCAGCGCACCGTAGAGTTTTTCTCGGCGCGCCGCTTCGGGATAGTTCAGGTTGCCGATACGTTCCACTTTCAGGCGCCAATCTTCGATGTAGCGGGCGAAGCGGTATTCTTCGGCACGCGAGCCGACGAAATGTTTGCGCGGGCGTTTCTGATACGCTTCAATGTCTTTCTGGATTTGAGCTTCAAGCTGCATCAGTTCCAGCGAGCGATCCAGCAATTGCGCGGCGGTCGGCGTTGTTTCGACTTTTGGCGGCGTTGGTTGCGGCTCGGGCGCTTCTTTGGGAACGGGCTTTTCCGCTTTTGTCTGCGCCACCAGCTTTTGCACTTGTTGCTCTAACTCTTCGCGCTTTTTTTGCTCGGCGGCAAGCTGCGTCTGCGCTTCGGGTTTGGGCAGCTTGGGTAGCGGTGTGCTGGCTTTGCGGTCTTCGTCAACGTTGCCGCCGCCGTCGAGATTGGCTTGTGCGAGGACTTCGGCTTTGGTCGGCTTGGATTTGGTGGCGCTGTTGACCAGAACGACTTCCATCGTCTGATGCTTGTTCCACATCTCGCGCACCGGCTTGGAGAACGTGATGGTGCTGATCGCAAAAATGTGCAGCGCGACGGAAACGACAAGGAATTTGACGAACAACGAATGTGCCCACAGTTCCTTGAAGCCACTCAGCGGAGCCGCCGGCCAGATGTAGTCCGGGATCTTCGGCGTACCGGGCGGTGTTCCCAGTTTTTTCGGCGGAGTTGGTTTGGCGATCATGGTTAAAACGGTTGGCGATGGCGCATTATAAAGCCAGAGTGGTGCGCATTAGCCAAAGAGTTCACTGTGAGAGCCGAGCCGTGCCAATCTGAGAACATCAGCGCCCGATTTTCGATAAATCAACAGCAAATTCGGTTTTATGTGGCATTCGCGATAACCTGCCCATTCACCACTCAAATCGTGGTCACTATAACAGGCGTCCAATGGTCGATCATGAATCAAAGAATCAAGCACGTCTATCAATTCACGATCAAGAGCGTTTCGGTATCGCCCTTTGGCTTCTCGTTTAAAATCGCGCTTAAAAATGGAAGATCGTTCAATCGTCCGCATGTAAATCAGCCATCAGGCTTTCAACGTCGGCAAATTTTTTACCTTTTCCTGCTTCCAATTCGACGATGGCTTCGCGCGTCGCAGTATTGGGCGCTTTAACCTCAAAAGGCAAGCGGCGCTCATCCGCCACCCGCAACATCAACAAACGGATGGCATCGGAGATGGATAGCCCCATTGCTTCAAGCGCATCAGCGGCGCGCTCTTTGGTATCGGCATCAATGCGGGCACGAACGTAGGTGTCAGAGTGTTTCATGGTTTTTCCTGCGATAGATACCATATTGTAGTCACATCAAGACTACAAAACAAGTGGCTTTACGCTGCCAAACGACGTACAGGCGGCTGCTTATGTTGCATCGCCAGCCATAGATCATAATTCGATTGCAGGTTCATCCAGAAGCGTGCCGTGCTCGCACCAGCTTGCTCAAGGCGCAACGCCAGATCAGGACTGATGCCCGCTTTGCCATTCAGCACGCGGGACAACGCAACACGCGACATTGCCAAGCGTTCAGCGGCTTCCGTTACTGACAGACCGAGCGGTTCAAACACGGTTTCTCGGAGCATTTTGCCCGGGTGTGGGTGGTTGTGAATCATCGTGAAGTTTTCCTCAATGGTAATCCTGATAATCAACGCACTCGACATCTGTTCCGTTAAAGCGGAAAACGACTCGCCAGTTTCCGCTGACCCAGATTGCCCAATGATCTTTCATGTCTCCTTTGAGCGGGTGAAGCCGAAAACCGGGCAGATCCAGCTCTTTGGGCGTTGTTGCGACATCCAGCATGGCGAGAATGATATTCAATCTTTTTTCGTGTACGGCAATAATTCCTTTTTTGGAGCCGGTTTGAAAAAAGGATTGGAGACCTTTATGCCGGAAATCGATAATCATGCTTGATTGTAAACCGTAACGTTACAAGATTCAACGGCTTGTCGCGCTTATACGGCATAGACGGCACAGCAAGCGTTTGTCTCTCCGCGTGCGAACCTGCTATAATCGCGCTCTTTCGCGCTTTCGCATTCGGAGGCGCTTGTCGCCAACCGCGGACGACCCGTTGCCAATCAGTTGTTTAATCGGCATCCGGGAAGGCCGCAGACACAAAGGAGTAGAAACATGGCTACCAGCCGTCAAAAGCTTGAAATCACAGCGCAATCGCGCTCAGAAGAAGGTCGCGGCGCCAGCCGCCGCATTCGCCGCGCAGGCGGCGTGCCAGGCGTTGTTTACGGCGGAGATGCCGAGCCGATGCCGATCACGTTGGATCACAACGAACTTTATCACTCGCTGCGCAAAGAAGCGTTCCATTCGTCGATTCTGACCATCACGCTGGATAAAAAACCGATGCAGGCGCTGTTGCGCGATTTCCAAATGCATCCGTACAAGCAACAGGTGTTGCACGTCGATTTCATGCGCGTCGATCCGAAGCGCAGAATCACAATGCGCGTGCCGCTGCACTTCATCAACGGCGAATTGTCGCCAGCGGTGAAACTGGAAGGCGCGCTGATCAACCAGATCATGAACGAGTTGGAAGTTTCCTGTCTGCCGAAAGATTTGCCGGAATACATTGACATCGATCTTTCCGAGATGACGGTCGGCGCGGCGATCCATGTGTCGTCGCTGAAGCTGCCCGCGGGTGTGACGGCGGTTGTGCCGCATGGACTTGATCCGACTATCGTTACGGCGTCGGTGGTGAAAGAAGAAGTCATCACCGAGGAAGAAGTGCCTGAAGAGGCCGCACCGGTGGCTGCACCTGCTGAAGAAGGCAAGGAAGAAGAATAACAGCGGGCGTTTCTTCATGCCGATCATGAAATCGCCCGCTCTGTGCGCGGGCGATTTTGTTTTTGGTTTGAAGCATTGATTGAAAGCGGAGTGAGTGGCAAATTTTCGATTAATCGTTGGGCTTGGCAATATCGGTCGTGGCTACGTGAATACGAGACACAATGTCGGCTTCTGGTGGGCGGACGAACTGGCGTGCATGTTGGGTGTAAAGTTTTCGCATGAAGCCAAATTTTTTGGCGAATTGGCAAAAGTTAATAATGGTTTGCGTCTGCTCAAACCGATGACGTACATGAATCTTTCCGGACGTTCTGTATTGGCGGCGACGCAGTTTTTCAACATTGCACCGGAAGAAATGTTGGTGGTGCATGATGATCTTGATTTATTTCCCGGAACGGTTCGTTTGAAACAAGGCGGTGGCTTTGCCGGTCACAACGGTTTGCGCGATATTAGCGCAAAGTTGGGCGGCGCTGATTTCTGGCGACTGCGGTTCGGTATCGGTCATCCGCGTCAATCCGAAACACCGCAGCAGGCGGTGGCGGATTATGTATTGAAGCCGCCGACAAATGAAGAGTTGCCGGCGATTGAAAACGCGATGAAAAAAGCGCTCGACGTATGGCCGCTGCTGGCGCAGGGCGACGTGACGGAAGCGACGCATGTTTTGCATACGGATGTCGAGCCGCGCAAAAAGCCTCAAGAAAAGGAATCTTCTGTATGAGTTTACGCTGTGGCATTATCGGCTTGCCGAACGTGGGCAAATCCACGCTTTTCAATGCGCTGACCAAGGCGGGAATTTCCGCCGAGAATTATCCATTTTGTACGATTGAACCAAACGTTGGCATCGTTGAAGTGCCGGATACGCGGCTCGATCAATTGACGGCGATTGTGAAGCCACAGCGGGTTCAACATGCGGTGGTCGAGTTTGTCGATATCGCCGGATTAGTCGCGGGCGCGTCGAAGGGTGAAGGGCTCGGCAACCAGTTTCTCGCCAACATCCGCGAGACCGATGCGATTGCGCATGTGGTGCGCTGTTTTCACAATGAAAACGTGGTGCACGTTGCCGGACAGGTCAATCCGGTTTCCGACATCGAAATCATCAACACCGAGCTGGCGCTCGCCGATCTGGCGGCAGTTGAAAAGCAAATGACCAAATACGAAAAGGTCGCGCGCGCGGGTGGCGACAAGGACGCACAGCGTTTGTTTTCCGTGTTGCAGAAAGTGTATGCGGTGTTGAGCGAAGGAAAACCAGCACGCGCGACGGATTTGTTCGATGAGGAAAAAGCGTTATTGCGGCCATTTTTTCTACTGACGATGAAACCGACAATGTACGTTGCCAACGTCGATGAAAACGGTTTTCAGAATAATCCGTTGCTTGATGCAGTCATCGCTTACGCCGAACAAGAACATGCTTCGGTGGTGCCCGTGTGCGCGGCGTTGGAAGCAGAAATTGCCGACCTCGACGACGAAGACAAAAATGTTTTTCTGGCGGATATGGGCATGGATGAGCCGGGACTTGATCGCGTGATTCACGCCGGTTACCAGTTGCTCGGTCTGCAAACCTATTTCACGGCGGGCGTCAAAGAAGTGCGCGCCTGGACAATTCACGTGGGAGACACCGCACCGCAGGCGGCGGGCGTAATCCACACCGATTTTGAAAAAGGCTTCATTCGCGCGCAGACGATTGCGTTCAACGATTTCATCCAATACCACGGCGAACAAGGTGCAAAAGAAGCAGGCAAAATGCGAGCCGAAGGAAAAGATTACGTGGTGCAGGATGGTGACGTGATGAACTTTTTGTTTAGTAGTTAAAGCCGCCTTTATTGTTACTCAGCAATGCCCGACCCACGCGTGATTTTGGTCAGTCCATCAACCACATCAAAGCGACGGGCGCGGATGTTGCGGATGCCGGTCGCTTCAAGTCGTTTCGTGTGTTTTTCGAGGTAGCACTCCAGCGCGTCGTCGTTGCTGAAAAGATAAATACCACCCGCCTCGCCGGTGGCTTCATTGGTTGTCCAGATTTTCCATAACAAATCGGGTTCGGCGGCGATGTCTTCCGCCAACGGTTTCATCGCATTCACCATTTTCTGTCCCCATGGTCCGGAAAATGGGAAGTCGATTTGCAGTAAAACGTGAGCCATGTTGTTTCTCCTGTTTATGGGAAGCATTGATTCATTACTGCGCACGCGCAATACGGCGTTGGAATCCTCCTCAAAATGCTCATTTACATCTGTGTAAACTCCGCTTTTTCGTCGCACTTCCTAGTAAAAGCGCGCCTTGTTTTGCTCACGCCCGTTACATTAATCAACGTTTCCTATGGTTTGGTGTCTTTTTGAATGCGTTCCTCTTTTCCCCGCCGCAAGCGCGCAATATTGTCTTTGTGCCGCCAGATCAACAAAAGCACCATGATCACGAACATCCAGCTCAAAACGCTGTTGCCGTATAGCCAGAACGCACTGACGAGCAGCGCCAGTGCGGCGACGAGTGCAGCGAGCGAGCTGATTTTGAAACCGACGGCGATAATGAGCCAGATCGCCAGCAACAGCAAGCCGAGTTTCCAGTTCAGCGCAAAAATGATGCCTGCGGCGGTGGCGACGCCTTTACCGCCGCGGAAGCGGTGAAAGATTGGGAACAGGTGGCCGAGGAAAACCGCGAGCGCGGCGGCGGGCACGAGGTATGCCGATGTTTCGGGAAATGCTTCGGCGAGGGTTGCGGCGATGAGCACGGCGACCGCGCCTTTGAGGGCATCACCAAGCAGGGTCAGCACCGCCGCTTTTTTGTTGCCGGTGCGCAAAACGTTGGTGGCGCCCGGGTTGCCGGAACCGTGTTGGTATGGGTCGGGCAAATGCATTGCGCGGCTGATGATTACGGCGAACGACATTGAACCGAGCAGATAGGAAGCGATAACGGTGACGATGTTGATGAGCACGAAATTTCCGACTTCGATTAGAATCTGATGATTGTAGTTTATTTTATCCGCGATGCGCGGAGATCAGCCATGACAGAAAATTTGATTATCATCCGCGACTTGAAATTGAATACAGTAATCGGCGTCGAGCCGTGGGAAAAACGCTTGCCGCAAACCGTGTTGCTGGATCTCGAGATCGAACCAGCGTCAAAAGAGGCGTTTACCAGCGATGCATTGGACGATGGTATTGATTATGCACAGGTGATCGCACGGATCAAAGAACACGCGCAAACGCATTCTTGTTTGTTGCTGGAGCGTTTTGTCGAAACGGTGGCACAGTTGCTGCTTGACGAATTTGCTGCGGCGTCGGTAAAAGTGGTGGTGCGCAAACCGGCGGTGTTGACGGATGTGCGTGAAGCGGGTGTGATGATCGTACGGCGGGCTTGAAAATAAATATTAGCTATAAAAAAGCCGCGGCATGCGCGGCGTTGTCGGACAAAACAATAATTACTTGAGAGTCATGATGTAATTGATCATGGTGTTGATGTCCTCGTCGGGGATATTGGGGTGTGGCGTCATCGGCGGAGTGCCCCAAACGCCACGGCTACCTTTTTTGATACGCTCTGCCATTTGTGCTTTGGCGGCTTCATTACCGGCGTATTTTTTGGCAACCTCCTGATAGGAAGGACCGACCGATTTTTTATCGATTTTATGGCAAGCCGTGCATTTGTATTTTTGAATTAACGCTTCACCGTCTTGTGCGAAGGACGGTGCGGCGACGAGCAGAGCCGCCAAAGGCGCGGCGAACAGAATTTTTTTCATAAACAACCTCTCTCAGTGAATAGAAACAACTTGATCACTCTATCATATCCGTTTCTCGAATTGCCAATATTCGGTTTGCTTTTGGCTTTATATTGTAATTAATGTTATTCTTTTATCGCGGTAATTAATAAATTTTATAAGGCGATAACATTTGTTTCTCAAACAACGATACATCGGCTGTCTTGGTGGAACGTTTGACCCTGTTCACGATGGGCATTTGGCAGCGGCGCAACAAGTTCGCGCTGCTTTGCCTGTAAATGAGATTCGTTTCATTCCGGCGGGCGTGCCGGTGCATCGCGGCGCACCGGGGGCGTCGATTGCTGATCGTTTGGCGATGTTGCATTTGGCGCTTGATGGGTTGTCCGACATGGTGATCGACGAACGGGAAATTCAGCGTGCGCAGGCGGGCGAGCCGAATTACACGTTGTGTACGTTGCAATCACTGCACGCCGAGATGCCGGACGCCGTGCTGCTTTGGGTCATCGGCGATGACGCATTCGCCGAGTTGACCGGTTGGTATCAGTGGCAAAAGTTGTTTGATGAGGCGCATTTCGTGGTGATGACGCGCACAACGGAATTGGTGTTACCGGAAGAATTACGCGTTTTTCTTCGTGGGCGGGAAGTTACAACAGCGGAAGCGTTACAACAGCAAAAAGCCGGGTTGGTTTATCGTTTAACGATGCCGCCGAACGAGGCGTCAGCGACGGCGATTCGCACTGCGATCGCGGAAAATCACGCCGAAAGCATCGCGCATTTGCTTCCGGAGGCAGTTTTGTCCTATATTGCGCGGCGCGGGCTGTATCGCGCTAACTATGGAAACCTATGACGAAATCAGATACCCAAAAACTGGAAAAAATCGCCGTGACGGCGCTTGAAGACATCAAAGCCCAGGATATTACCGTCCTGGATGTTCGCAAATTGACCGCGTTGTACGATACATTGATCATTGCCAGCGCTTCTTCGGCGCGGCAAACGCGCGCGCTCGCCAACCATGTGCGCGATCAGCTCAAGGAAGCGGGCGCGGATATTATTGGCATGGAAGGCGAAGAAACGGGGGAGTGGGTGTTGGTTGATGGCGGCGATATCGTCGTTCATGTGATGCAACCTGCAGTGCGCGCTTACTATAATCTCGAAGAATTGTGGACGCCGCCGACACCGAAACGGCGAACGGCGCAAGATAACGCCTGAGGAATGCGGATCAAAATCGTTTCCTTCGGTCAGCGGCTACCGATCTGGATCAACCAAGGTGTTGCGGAGTACCTCAATCGTTTGCCGCGCGACTGGTCGGTTGATCTGGTCGAACTGAAACCCGAGCCACGCGGGCAAGGGAAAAGCATTGCGCAAATACTGACGCTCGAAGCGCGTCGCGTGCTGGCGTCATGCGAAAACGCGGTCAAAATTGTGTTGGATGAGCGTGGACAAAGCTGGACAACGCGGCAACTTGCCGACCATATGACGCAATGGCGGCTTGCAGCACGAGATGTTTCGCTGATTGTCGGCAGTGCGGACGGGCTGGATGCGTCACTCAAAAAGGAAGCGGATCAGCGCTGGTCGCTGTCGCCGTTGACGTTGCCGCACGGAATTGTGCGCATCGTGCTTGCCGAGCAGCTTTATCGCGCCGTCAGTTTGCTGAATAACCATCCTTATCACAGGGAATGAGCATGCCAAAACCCGGCGACTGCACTATCATTATGCCCTGACAAGAAATGGATCAAAAATGGCGGAACATCGGATGACATTCACGCGCGTTGTGCTGGCTGCGTTTACCGCGTTGCTGCTTGCCGCGTGCGGCGGAAAGGCGGCGCAGGCGCCAGTCGAAAACGAGCCACGCGAGAAGAAAGAAACGATTCTGCGCGCGGATCTGCTGAGCAAGGGCGGTTCGGCGGTTCACGGTTTTGTGTCGGTTGCCGCGCGCAAAGATCGCTGGGTGGTTTCGGCGAATATCACGGGCGCGACATTCGGTGATTATCGTGTTGCTTTCTTCGATAACGGCAATTGCTCGTCGCCAAATGCGTTTTCGGCGGGTAAACTCTGGGCGCCGCCGGAAACACCGAGTGATCCGGCGATCTGGGTTCCGTTGTTGACGGCGGATACTGTCGGGAACATGCAAACCATCGCGCGTTTGCCCAACCCACAACGGCTGGATGTGAGCGTCTTCAAAAAACGCAGTGTTTTGATTTTCAGTGGACGAAACGTTAGCGAACTGAAACCGGGTGTGCGCAATGAAGTCGTCGCCTGCGGCGTTTTTGATACGCCGTCGTCGCTGCTTGATCCGCTGGGCAACCTTCTTTGATAACTGATTATTGACTTGCCTGAAAGACGATTGACAAGGAAAACTCATGGGAATTCTCAACGATAAGAAAATTTTGATTAGCGGCTTGTTGTCAAACCGTTCAATTGCGTACGGCGTTGCCAAAGCGTGTCACCGCGAAGGTGCGCAACTGGCGTTCACGTACATGAACGATGACGTCAAAGACCGAGCGACCAAACTGTCTGCCGAATTTGGCGATTGCCCGCTGCTGCCCTGCGATGTGTCGTCAGATACCCAGATTGAGCAGCTTTTTGAGCGACTCGGCAATGAGTGGCAGGTACTGGATGGCATGCTGCATTCCGTTGCCTTTGCGCCGCGCGAATCCATTGCCGGCGATTTTTTGAATGGCATTTCCCGCGAATCATTCCGTATCGCGCACGATATCTCCAGCTACAGCTTTCCCGCGATGGCAAAGGGTGCGCGTCCGTTGATGCAGGGACGGGCCGGATCGCTACTGACGCTTTCCTACCTTGGCGCGATGAAGGCGATTCCGAACTACAACCTGATGGGTGTTGCCAAAGCCAGTTTGGAAGCAAATGTGCGCTACATGGCGTCGTGCCTCGGGCCGGAAGGTTTGCGCGTCAACGCGATTTCCGCCGGGCCGATCAAAAGTCTGGCGGCAGCAGGTATTGGTAGCTTCTCCAAAATCTTCAAACACGTCGAGCACGTATCGCCGCTGCGCCGCAATGTCACCATCGAAGAAGTCGGCAATGTCGCCGCATTTTATTTCTCCGAATTGTCGAGCGCAATCACCGGCGAGATCACCTACGTCGATTGCGGCTACTCGTCGATTGCGGTGGGGATTGATGAGTGATCAGAAATCAGATGACAGAGGTCAGGCATCAGTGAAGTTTGATCGCGCTACGCGCGATGAGTGTTGGCTTCTGGATTTCCGCCTGCGCGCACTACTGTCCGGGGAAAGTTTTGCAGAATGTCTGGGAAGTCTTATTGCGCCTTGTGTTCAAGGCAAAAGCTCTGAAAGGCGACTCAAAAAGAAGATGTTCCCATTGAGAAAAACAGTTGCTTGGGTTTTGGGGTCCCCCGTTGAAGCCGCCGAGCATCGCAAGAGGCGCGGGAAACAAGCGAGCA
>DAISYG010000005.1:0-54511 GCA_036825435.1 Casimicrobiaceae bacterium
ATCCTGACCCTTCTTCCTGTTGTCAAAATTGCACTTCGTGGTTGAATTCAAGTTGATTTGTTCCGCTGTCGGTAATCGTCACATCAAACGTCACGATTCCCGTATCGGGCAAAGTGCCTGAAAGATTGCCATTTCCGTTCAGCGTCATGCCCGCAGGTGGGTTGTTGCTGACAAAAGTGCAACTGCCCTGACACCCTGTCACAGAACCTATTGATGAGGAAAACGATTCTCCTTCGATACCGCTCAACGCCGCAGGAGTAAAAACCATCCCTGCCGTCGCATTTGCTTCATACGCGCCTAAATCGCGCATACCGAGTATTTTGCGTGCAAAAGCACGCTGATCTTCGGTGGCATCTACCCAGTCGCCAGCACCGGCATTTGCCGCGAAATCCCACATTTGCGACGTACCAGTTTGATCAGCCTGAGCATAAGCCGGGCTGTTGCCGGGCAACGCGAGGGTTTGCGTTAATCCGCCGTTATCAGCGAGCGTGGTGGCGATGATGTCAGCAAGAGAAGCAGGCATCGTTGTAATACCTGGTGCGGCCGTTCCGCAAGAGGCCACAAGTGCGGTGTCGCCCACTGTCCATTCCAGATTGTAGGAGCCGATGTTTGATGGACTGTTGGTAGTATCCATCTCGCAATGAGCGCTGGCATTGCCCAAATTCTCGCCTATGATGATGCTGTTGTGGATTTCCATGGTTTTGCTGCCCTCGTAGCCATCCACATAAACCGATGCGCCTTCATTTGCCATGTTATTGAGCATCGTCAGATGACGAGCATCAAGACTTTTCGCCGCTCGAATCGCACCTCCATGATCTGTTGCTGAATTGTTCAAGAAGGTGCTCGCCGACACAACGGCGGCGCCGTAGGCATTGATCGCACCGCCGTCAGTGGTGCCCGTATTATTGAAGAAGGTGCTCGCCGATACGACGATCTTGTCCCCATCAATTGCGCCACCGTAATCCGCCGTATTGTTGGAAAACGTACTGTCCGATACTGCGATAACAGCAACCACGTTAGAACTAAACGCTCCCATAATCGCGCCGCCGAAATCGGCCATATTGCCAGAGAACGTGCTTTTCGACACGACGGCATTCAGTCTCACATAAATTGCCCCTCCTTGCTCTGCCGCCTGATTATCTTCAAACACGCAGTTATGGACGGTAAGAAGTGTGCTGGGACCTCGGATGGCGCCACCGCCCTGACTGCCTGTGTCATTGCCGTTCTTGAAGATCAGGTTTTCGACGGTGAATGTATCGCTTGGGTAAGTATCGAAGATGCGGTTGTTTGCTGTGCCGCCGGGACCGGCATCCAGCGTGATCAAGGGAGCATCGGTCACGGGATCAATTGGACCTGTAATAATCAGATCTTTTTCAATTTCGATCTCGCCGCCATTCACCACTTCAATCGTAGCAGATGCATTAAAAACGGTGGAATCGAACTGGATGGTGTCATTGGTGCCGTAACCTTCGCTGGGGTCACCATTCGTACAACCATTCAGAGATGGGTCAGGATCACTTCCGGCATTGATCGCCGCCACCGCGTCGCGTAACGTGCAAATACCGATGCCTTGATCGGTACCATCAAAATCGTTATTGACTGTAATCGTCGCTGCTTGCGCGAAGCTTGTCGCGAAAATGAAAACCGTTGCTGCGAGGGTACTTTTGTACAAGCGCATATTCGGAAAGGAATGGTTCATGTCGATCTCCGTTCAAAGTTGACTTTCTAATTATTAGCGATGCCATTGGAACAAAAGAATGTGTGCAGTATAAATGGGTTTCGTTTTTTTGATGCGTTTTTCATGATTATTGTCGTCACTAACGGTGAGAAAATGACAAAAATGCAACAAACGTGTCGGTGGTCAAGAATCAGTAAAAAATTCAGTTGTTCCACCCTATGGTTTTTTGCATGGTTCTGAGGTTAAACGAAGTGTTGCGACTTTTTCTGAAACCGCTTACTCTCTGCTTCCGAAAACAGACATAATAAATTACTTCAATTTGCGCCAATAACAATTTGAATAAAAACAAAAAAACCGACAGTTTTCGCTGCCGGTTTTTTATTGAAAATATTGAAATCAGTGAATCAGTGTTCTTTGGTTTTGAACATCCGAATACCGTCAACCATGGTTCCGATCACGGATTCTTTGGTCATGATGTCTTCGCGGAAGACCATGTAGATGTGCACCATCGCAAAGAGTATCAGGTACCACATCATCAGGTGGTGCAGCGTGCGCACGGCTTGCGGTTCGCCGAGAAGCACTTGCGTCCAGCCGAAGAGGTTCATCCAGCCCGTGCCCCAGCCCCACTGTTGTGCGTAAAGACCAAAGCCGGTGAGGATGATGACAACGGTGCCCACCACGAACAAAACGAACATCGCGATTTGTGCGAGCGGGTTGTGGCCAACCCAGGACGGCGACTCTTTTTTGAGGAACAGATAATAAAGCGTCTGATCCCACAGTCCTTTCCACCAGTTCAAGCGCCAGATCGGCGGACGGAAGATGTCGCGCGAATGATGGTTGCCGACAAACGCCCAGTAGATGCGCATCAGGAACGCGACGGTGAAGATCATCGCGCACGAGAAGTGGATGATGCGAATCCAGCCGAAGGTGTAGAAAAAGGTAGCGTCCGCGCCGACGTGCATTGCCGGCGGCGGGCTACCGATGAAATAACCGGTCACCATCAGCGGCAACATCATCGCTACGGTAATCCAGTGCCACAAGCGCACCGGCGCTTGATAGACATAGATGTTTTCAACCGGCCCCGGTAATACTCGCCCTGAATATTTTTCAATTTCCATGACGTCTCCTTAGCGAACTTTGACTCTGACCAACTCCTCGCCCTGATCGTTCAACACGTGCGTCGCACAGGCCAGACAGGGGTCAAAGCTGTGGATCGTACGCAGGATTTCGAGGGGCTGGTTGGGATCAGCCATCGGCGTATTCATCAACGCGGCTTCGTATGCGCCGATCTTGCCGTCAGGATCGCGCGGGCTGGCGTTCCATGTGGTCGGCACCACGCATTGGTAGGTGTCGATGCGCGTATCCTTGATCTTGATGTAATGCGACAACGCGCCGCGCGGTGCTTCGCAGGGGCCTGCGCCCTGGCATTCTTTGTCCCAGGTTTTCGGCTCCCATTTTTCCATGTTCGCCGTTGCGGTGTCGCCCGCTTTGATGTTGGCAACCAGTTCGTTGTAGAACTGTTTCATCTTGCGCGCCGCCCATTGTGCTTCCAGACCACGCGCCGCCGTGCGTCCCAAGGTTGAGAACAGTGCGGTGATCGGCAGACCGAGCGCACCCAGCAGACCATCGACCTGCTCTTTGACTTCGGCGTTGCCGCGTGCATACGCGACCACATAGCGCGCCAACGGACCGACTTCCATCGGCTCTCCACGCCAGCGCGGCGCTTTGATCCAAGAGTATTTGGCGTTTTCGTCGATTTCCTGAATGTTGGTGCGCGTACCCTTGGTGTTCGGCCCCAGCACGAAGTTGGGATCGGTGACGCCATCGAACGGGTGCAAGCCTTTGTTTTCGTCGGCGTATTTGTACCACGAGTGCGTGACCCATTCTTGAATCTGCTCAGGATCCTTGAGATCGACATCTTGTACTTCGTTCAGATTGCCGTTCAGAATGACGCCCGCCGGCATCAGCAGATTGCTGTTGTCGTGCGCGCCCGGCGCGATCGGGTATTCGCCGTAGCTCATCAGGTTCTGGCTGGAAATACCGCCGCCGTAACCCCAATCTTTGTAGAAACCGGCAATTGCGGTCAGGTCGGGGATGTAAACTTTTTCAATGAATTCAAGTGTTTGGTCGCAAATGTCGCGAACCAGGTTGAGGTGGAACTCGTTGATAGCGCCGACCGCTCCCGAGCCGTCGATGTTGATCGGCGAAGGCACGCCGCCAACCAGCCAATTCGGATGCGGGTTTTTGCCACCGAATATGGTGTGAATCTTGACGATTTGCGTTTGAAAATCGAGCGCTTCCAGATAGTGCGTCACCGCCATCAAGTTGGCTTCGGGCGGTAGGCGATAAGCCGGGTGTCCCCAATAGGCGTTGGAGAAAATGCCCAACTGCCCGCTTTCGACGAATTTCTTCAGGCGATTCTGCACATCGCGGAAATAACCCGGCGATGAATTGCGCCACGAGGAAATCGACTGCTGTAATTGCGATGTGCGACGCGGATCGGCGTTCAGCGCCGAAACGACGTCAACCCAATCCAGCGCGTGCAGGTGATAGAAATGCACGAGGTGATCCTGCGCGAAAAGCGTCGCCAGCATCAGGTTACGGATGATGTTTGCGTTTTTGGGAATCGTGATGTCCAGCGCATCTTCCACTGCACGCACACTGGCGAGCGCATGAGAGCCCGTACATACACCGCAGATGCGTTCAACAAACGCCCAAGCGTCGCGTGGGTCGCGCCCTTTGAGGATGACCTCAAGACCACGCCACATGGTGCCTGTGGAAACCGCGTTACGAATCACATTGTTTTCGTCAACGTTGACTTCAATGCGCAGGTGACCTTCGATACGGGTAATCGGATCGACAATCACGCGCCGACCGCTGTTATCCAGCGTGAACCCTTGTGTTTGATATGGATAGTTCGCCATGATTGATTACTCCTTCACCGCCAGTTTATCGTTGCTTGTTTGACTGCGCGATTGCTTGATGACCGAGGCCGCCGCGTGCGCCGCAATCGCCGCGCCGGTAACCGCTACAGCGGTCAAACCGACTTTGTCGGCAGTGCTTTCAATACCGCCCCAGCCCGGAGGCAGGATGGTCGGCAGATGTTTGTAGAATGAGCCTTTGTCCCAGAAATTGTCTTCCGAGCAACCAATGCAGCCGTGACCGGACTGAATCGGGAACGACAAGCCATCATTCCAGCGCACCGTTGAACAAGCGTTGTACGTCGTCGGTCCTTTGCAGCCAAGTTTGTACAGGCAGTAGCCCATACGCGCGCCTTCGTCGTCGAATTTTTCGGCGAATTGACCCGCATCGAAGTGCGGACGACGATAGCATTTGTCGTGAATGCGCTGACTGTAGAACATCTTGGGACGTCCCTGCGCATCAAGCTGCGGCAAACGCTCATAGGTAATGATGAAGGTGATGATCGCCGTCATCACTTCAGGAATAGGCGGGCAACCGGGCACTTTGATAATGTCTTTACCCATGCCTCTCAATGTTTTGTGAACCGGTTCCGCACCGGTTGGGTTTGGCTTCGCCGCCTGCACACAGCCCCATGATGCACATGAACCCCACGAAATAACCGCTTGGCAATCTTTCGCGACATGACGCAGTTTCTCAAGGAAAGGCTGACCGTTTGGAATGCAATAAACGCCGTCGTCTGCCGTGGAAGCATTGCCTTCCACCGCAAGAATATATTTGCCTTTGTATTTTTCGATGGTTTGCTCAAGATGCTCTTCTGCCTGATGCCCGGCAGCCGCCATGATCGTATCGTCGTAATCAAGCGAGATCATCGACAGTATCACGTCTTTGGCCAGCGGATGCGATGAGCGAATAAAGGCTTCCGTGCAACAGGTGCACTCAAGCCCATGCAGCCAAATCACCGGCACGCGCTCTTTGGTTTGCAGGGCGTCGGCAATTTCCTGCGCGCCGACTTCGGATAAACCTAATGAAGCGGCAGTTAAACTGCAAAATTGAAGGAAGCTGCGACGGGATATGCCTTGTCGGCGAAAAAGTTCATAATAGGTTTCAGACATTTTCTTTCCTCGAAATGAATTGTCTTATGGTCATTCTCATAAAATAAGAGCGATGACCCTATTCTCTTTTTCACAAAAACAGCAGGCCTTCGCGCTGCCGACATTAAACCCGAGCTATCTAATAAGGTTATTGATTTGTGTCAACGCGGTGGCGAAAAAATTTTTGATATTCGCGGAACAACACGTTCATGCAGACTGTGCATGAATGATTTTTTTCAAGTCTGTACATAAATGAATGTAAAAATAAATGCATTCAGAAGATGGCTATATTCCGATTTTTTTTGAGAAAATCCAGTTCTTGAATTAGTAGCTGTGTTCCGCCGTCGGAAAACTGCCGTCGCGCACAGCATTAACATAACGCATCACGGCGTCACCAATGCTCACTGAGTCTTCCATGAAATTGCGCACAAAACGCGCCGGTTTGCCATAGTAAATGCCGAGCATGTCGTGCAACACCAGAACCTGCCCATCGCAGTCCGCGCCTGCGCCGATACCAATCGTTGCCATCGTCGTCAAACTTTTCGTGATATCGCGACTTAACGCAGCAGGCGTCATCTCCAATACCACCATCGCCGCACCTGCTTGCTCCAATGCCAGCGCATCATTTTTCATCTGCGTCGCTGACGCCTCATCGCGCCCCTGCACCCGATAACCGCCCAACTGATGCACAGCCTGTGGCGTCAGCCCAATGTGCGCACACACCGGCACACCGCGCTCCACCAGAAAGCGAACCGTTTCTGTCATGTGTGCACCTCCTTCCAGCTTCACCATGTGCGCGCCTGCCGCCAACAACTTCGCCGCATTCTTCATCGCCTGCGCCGGTGATGATTGGTAACTGCCAAAAGGCATGTCCGCAACGATGAACATCCTGCGGCTTCGACGCACCACGCATTCCGTGTGGTAAATCATGTGTTCAAGCGTCACCGGCAACGTGGATGACTGCCCTTGTACGACATTACCCAGCGAATCGCCGACCAACGCAATATCAACCCCGGCACGTTCCAGCAATACGGCAAAGCTGGCGTCGTAACAAGTCAGCATTGCAATTTTCCGACCTTCGGCGCGCATCTGCACCAGCGTTGTCAGCGTGATGGGTTTGTCGTTTTGAAGATAGCTCATGAACGCTCCTTTCCGCGCACATTATTCAATAAACTGGTTGATCAAACAAGCCGCATTATGGCTGCTGATTTTCATTCATCACAGAGAAAAAACGATAATGGCCGGTAATCGGATACGCTGTAAGAATGTCTTCCTCTTGCGTTCCGCCGCCAATGTTATGGATGACCAGATAGCGCGTGCCTTTCGCGTTACGTTTATTGGAAATAATGCCGATGTGCGGCAACCTTCCCCCAATCATCTGTGTTACCAGATCGCCCGGCTTGAAATTCTGCGCATCGCGCTCGTTAATCAATGCGCCCTTCCGAGTAAAAAAGGTTTGCAGGTTGGGAACGCGGCGATGATCAATATTGGCATCCGGCTGAGTCAATCCCCAGTTTTTGGGATAGCTCGAAAATGATTGCTTCATGTCTTCATGTACGTTTTTTTGCAAATCGTATCGAAACGCTTGCCGATACGCGCGAACCACCACGTCCGTGCACACGCCCCGCTCTATGGCAACATCACCATTCGGATACGCTAGACGCACGTAAGCGCCATCATAGTATTTGGTCACACCGATCTGGCTGCGCGCGGCTTCAATAAGGTCAAGCTCCTTCCTATTATTTTCGGCAAAGGCATACGCGGCATATACGAGGAAAAATACAAAGAACAATTGATATAGGCGAAATGAAAGCATTTTGTCTGTTTTTGTATTACTGCTCTTCAATGTTTTCTCCTCTAGCATGCTTTGTTTTCAAGCACATGGAATGGCACACAATAGCAATTTATTTCACCACATAGCATACCCATGCATTCACCTGCGTTTGGTAAAGTATGCGCCATCATTTTGTTTGGGTGCTTTTGATTTTCATCAAACTAAATCCCTTCTTCTTGTCTACCGACACTTTGCAATCCACTATAATCGCATTCGCGATATGGTTATTGCTTAAGCAGCATTTTAACCGCTCATCTCAACTACCATCGGGAGAAAGTAAATGACAGAAATACAGGCCAAAAAAGGCGGTTGGTTCGGCTGGTACTTTAACACCAGCCTGCTCGTTCGTATTTTAATCGGTTTGATTTTAGGCGCCATTGTCGGCGTTATTCTGGGCTACACGCCCGAATTCGCCCAAAAATTCATAGACAACACAAAGTTCTTCGGCGACGTCTTTATCCGCTTGCTCAAGATGATCGTCGTTCCGGTGATCTTCTTCTCATTGGTTACAGGTGCTGCGGCCATCGCACCGGAGAGGCTGGGGCGCATCGGCATCAAAACCGTTCTTTTCTACATGGCTACCACACTGATCGCCGTGGCGGTTGGTCTTCTGATCGCCACGTTGCTGCAACCTGGCGCAGGGCTGAGCATCGTCGGCGTGGATGGCGCTGCCGGAAAAGCCGCAGCTTCGCCACCGATATCGCAGATCCTTCTGAACATCGTGCCCACCAACCCGGTGGAATCGCTCGCCAAAGGTGATGTGCTTCCGATCATCTTCTTCGCCATCGTGTTTGGCATTGCGTTATCAATGCTCAAAGAGTCCAGCAACGAACTCATCGCCAAACAAGCCAACACCGTGTTCAACTTCTGCTCCGGCTGTGCGGAAATCATCTACAAAATCGTGGGCGGCATCATGCAGTATGCGCCAATCGGTGTGTTCTTCCTGATCGCCATCGTTTTCGCGCAGCAAGGTCCCAAGTTGATCGGCCCGTTGCTCTTCGTCACCTTCGCCGTGTACCTCGCGTTGATCCTGCATCTGTTTATTTGCTACGGCGGACTACTGGCATTCAACCGGCTGAGTTTCATCAAGTTCCTCAAAGGCGCCAATGAAGCCATGATCACCGCGTTCGTGACCCGTTCATCCAGTGCCACGCTTCCCGTGAGCCTGCGGGTTTCCGAAGACAACTTGGGCGCACCGCGTTCCATTTCTTCGTTTACGCTGCCTGTCGGTGCAACGATCAACATGAACGGCACTGCGATTTACATCGCTGTCTGCGCCATGTTTATCGCGTTCGCCACCGATCAGCCACTCACCTACAGCCAACAATTCACCGTAATGCTGACCGCCACCCTCGCCGCCATCGGAACCGCTGGCGTACCGGGTGCGGGCGCACTGATGCTGATCATGGCGCTTGAATCCGTCGGGCTGAATCTCGAAACCGGCACCGCAGTCGCCGCCTGCTACGCGATGATCCTCGGTATCGACGCGCTGCTGGATATGGGACGCACCTGTATGAACGTGACCGGCGACATCGTGGGTACCGTGCTCGTCAGCAAGAACGAAAAAGCACTTGATATGGAAAAATGGAAATGATTGCTTAAGGCATCATGCCTGACAACAAGACCGCGCTTCAATGCAACGAAGCGCGGTTTTTTATAGATGCTCTCCATCTTCGAACGTCCGCGCAATCTTCTCCACATTCAAACTGCGCGCCATCGCATCAAAAATATCCTTGTACGCGCCTGCCTCGGCATACAAGGTTTCATGCGTACCACTTTCAACAATGCGCCCATCCTGCATCACATGGATACAATCCGCGTCGATAATCTGCGAAATGCTGTGTGAAATAATCACCACCGTGCGGCCTTCCTTGATTGCGTCCATGCTGTTCTTGATTTGCTCGGTAGCCACTGCATCAAGGCTCGCCGTCGGTTCATCCATGAAAATGATCGGCGGATTTTTCAGAAACATGCGCGCAATCGCGATGCGTTGCTGCTGCCCACCCGATAACGCCAGCGCCGATGTTGCATACTGCTCCGGCAACGCCATGATCTGATCGTGAATGTACGATTTCTTCGCTGCGTCCTGAATTGCCTCGAAACTCGCATCAGGATCACCGTAGCGAATGTTTTCCTCAATGCTGCCGTTGAAAATATGGTTCTTCTGCAACACCAGCCCGATCTGGCCGCGTACAAACGCCGAATCATAATCCGCCAACGGCACACCATCGAGAAGAATCTCGCCCGAATCGGGCACATAAAACTTGTCCAACAGATTGATCAGCGTGCTCTTCCCTGCGCCCGACAGCCCGACCAATGCAGTAATTTTGCCCGGCTCGATCGTCATCGTAATATCCTTCAGCGCTGGATTGCTGCTGCCCGGATAAGTAAAACAGACATTCTGCATGGCAAAACGCCCCTGCACCGATTCGGGACGATAATCGCCAGACGTTTCCACCTCGCTCTCGGCATTCAGAATATCGAAGAAACCCTCCGAATAAATCAACGCATCATTCATCTGATCATAAATCAGATGCAAACGACGCACCGGCGCCGAAACATTGCTGAACAGCAAAAGATGGAACATGATCGCACCTACCGTCATCTCCCCTTTCAGCACGAAATACGTCGTCAACAGGATGATTGCTACCACCCAAATCTGTTCGAGGAAAGTTTTCGAACCGTCGTAAATGAAACTGGTCTTGCGGCTCTTCATCTGCGTTGCCGTCAGACTGTCCTGCAAATCAAGCTGTTTATCCTCTTCGATCTTCTCGCGCAAAAACGACTTGATCACCGGCATCGACTCGACAATATTCAAAATGCCCTGGCTTTTATCCTCACGCAAGGTCTTGATCTTGCGCCGTGCGCGACTGAGCTTGTTGGCCTGGCGACGACTGACAAAATAATAAATCGGCACAATGCCGAAACCGAGCAAGCCGACATAAAAATTGGCGCTGAACATCATGATCAACGCCACAATCGAATTCGCAAACAGCGGCAGAATATCGATGAAAAAATTCTGAATCAGGCGGCTCAAACTTTCCACGCCGCGATCAATACGCGTTTGCAACTTGCCGGGCTGATTCCCGTCAATCGTGTAAAACGCCATTCGGTACGTCAGGATACGCTCGATCACCGCCTGCGCCAGATCGCGCGAAACCATGATCCTCAGCCGCTCCCCGTAAAACTTCTGCCCGAACTGAATGAAAACGTTGAGGATTTCCTTGCCGATCAAAATCACCGAAATGAAAGTCAGGATGTGTAAACCATCCTGCAAGCCCCGATGCGCATCCACCAGCCCGGTAATCTCATCCACCGTATAGCGCAACACCCACGCATTCACCTGCGCCGTCAACGAACCGATAAACGTCAACACCAACGCCAACCCCACCAGCCAGCGGTAAGGCCTGATGTAAGAACGGGTGTGACGAAAGAGTTGGAATAGGGTCATGGTTTTTTTTCGATAACATCAAGCCGTTTCAACACACAATCGAAATTGTTTCTGAACAATTAATGCTGGATATCCTAATAGAACATCCAGCATTTTCGTTGTCACGATTTAAAGCTTTACCACCTTCATAATGTTTAGATAGGCTTTAATCATGCCGCAGCAGCATCGCCGTACCTTGCTTCTGCCCACCACTTGCCGACCGCGTAAGCGTAGCATTTGGTTTGCTACTTTGTGCCGCCGGTTTGCTGCTGGCTTGCCCCAGCGTGGTTGATGAGCGCTGCGCTCCAGAACCATTATTGGTTGAACGCACCACCTGCGCCGGTTTGCTTCCTTGTGACGATTGAATCTGCTGTTGTGGTCGCACAACCTGCGCTGGCTTGCTCGCCGGTGACGATTGAAGCTGTTGTTGTGGCCGCATTGTCTGCGTCGGTTTACTCGCCTGCGGCGAACTACTTCCTTGAATTTGGCGGCTATTATTGCCCGCTGGTCTGCTGCCTTGCGATGGGCTGCTTCCTTGGAGTTGACGGGTATTCTCCGTCGGTCTGCTTCCCTGTGGCGGTTGAACCTGCGTCGGACGGTTTCCTTGAGGCGGACGAAGATAGGTATCATCAGGTCTACTTCCCTGCGGTGGCCTTCCTTGCTGTGGAGGCCTATCCTGCTGTGGCGGTCTGCCTTGTTGTGGTGGTCTGTCCTGTTGCGGTGGACGTACCTGCGGCCGATCATGATGCGGTGGTCTTACATGAGACGGTGGTCGCTGACGATGATCGCCATAATATGGTGGCGACGGACGATACCACGGACGTGGCGGCCTCACAACGCGCACACCACCATGATAATAATAAGGCGGCGCATACATCGGCGCCGGACGCCACCATGCGCTATACGGACCAACAACCATTGGCTGCGTTCGATAATACTGTGTATAAAGTGGGACGCTGATCGTGATTAAACCATTTCGCCAACTGAAACCACCCCATAACGCGACCGATGTACGATAGCCGTTTCCCCAATAATAGCCGGAAGTGAATCCTGCGCCATAAGGCGGACGCCAATACACAGGGCGCGATGGCCACCACCAATCACCATAAACAACAACAGGATCATAATAAGGAACATAGACTACTTCCTGACTAGCGGGTGCAATCGCGATATACGTTTGTTCCGTATCTTCTTCCCTCTTCACTTCGACAACATGCTTATCATTGCTAACTAAACCGTTCGTTGCCTTGGCCTGTTGCCGCAAATATTGCACGCGCTCCATGACTCGTGCTTGATCAGCGAGCACTGCGTCGCCAAGCTCCTGCATCCAGCGCGGCTCATCGTTCATTTGCTGCAATACGCCGGGCGTCATCACCAACGCCTTGACACTGGCGTCCCACTTCATCGCTTCCAACACGTTTTGCAAACGCTCGCCTTCTACGTCTGGATTCATCGCCCGCCAACGTGCGGCCTCTATCACATCCATCGGGTAAGTTGACGCCATCAGGACTTGCGCCAACAATGCATCAGGATACAACGCGATCGGTGCCAGCAGCGCATCCAGGCGCTCCAGCGAAATGATTTCATACTCCTGCTCAGAAAGAGCAGTGTCAGAAGCCGCTGCCTCCTGAGCAACAGCAAACGGGAAATATGCCAAGCAACAAATACCAAACAAGGAAACCAGAAAATGCTTTTTCATCACGACCTCCTTCAATAAGAATTTTTCTGCTCCCATCTTAACCACAAATCGAGAGAAGCATCGCTTGTAATATCGTGTTTATGTCACGGACTTGTTTCTGCCATAACAATCATTAAGAAAACGTCGAAAAGTAACAGCACAAGTGCGCTAGCTTAAATATGCCTTAAGAGCTTTTCTCCTCAAATGCACACAAATCGTTGACAATACATTCTGAACAATGCGGCGTACGCGCGGTACAGACATAGCGCCCGTGCAGAATCAACCAATGATGTGCGTTCAGTCGGTATTCCTCGGGCACCACACGCAAAAGCTTTTCTTCGACTTCGCGTACATTTTTCCCCGGCGCCAGTCCCGTGCGATTGGCGACACGGAAAATATGTGTATCAACAGCGATTGTCGGCTGACCAAAAGCCGTGTTCAATATTACGTTTGCCGTTTTCCTGCCAACTCCAGGCAATTTTTCCAGTGCTTCGCGGTTATCCGGTACTTTTCCATGATGCTCCTGAATCAAAATCTTGCATAACGCAATGATATGACGCGTCTTGGTACGGAAAAGCCCGATGGATTGAATGTATTCGATCAAGCCTTCTTCGCCGAGCGCCAATATCTTCTGCGGCGTATTGGCAACTTTGAACAAGCGCGTTGTCGCCTTGTTGACGCTCTTATCTGTCGCCTGCGCCGACAACACCACCGCGATCAATAATTCGAACGGCGAGCGATAACACAACTCCGTCCTTGGCTGCGGATCGTTGGCAGCAAGCCGCTCAAAAAAAACGCGCACTTGTGCAGGTTTCATTCGTCTTTCCCCTCACTGCGCTGCGCCCATTGCAAACGACGTGCGCGTGCTTGTGCCAGAGCATCCTGTGCCACTTGTTGTCGATGTTGTTTTTCATCTGCCGCCACCGACGAAACTTGTGTCATCGCTTGTTTCATTAATCGCCGCAAACGGACATGGTAACGCGCTCGTGCCGCATCGGCATCCTGCTGTGTCCATACTCGTTCAGTCGCAATCAACGTCATGCAATCAACCGGACACGTCGGCACACACAAGCCGCAGCCAGAACACAGCGATGACAATACGCTGTGCATTCGTCGGCGCGCGCCGATCAACGCATCCAGCGGACACGCTCGCAAACAACGCGTGCAGCCGATACAGTTGGCTTCATCAATCATGACGCATTGTTGCGCAATTTCTGCAAAAACAACATCCTCAGGCAACGATACATGCGCTACCTGCGCCAGTTTCTCGGCAACAGTACGCCTGCCCGGCGCACACTGTGTCGGTGAGGCTTTCCCCTGTGCCAACGCTTGCGCATAATGTGCGCAATCAACGTAATCGCATTGTCCGCATTGATACTGCGGCAACAAAGCATCGAGCTTGGCTGCACTATTGCTTAGTGAAATGGGAACAACAAGATGGCGCATTGATAGTAAATCGTGACCGCGTATGAAAACAATTAATAACTTCCGGGCTGAGCGAAATTCTCGAAGCGAGTATATTCGCCGAGGAAAGCCAGCCGTATCGTACCGATCGGACCATTTCTCTGTTTACCGATAATGATTTCCGCTGTTCCCTTGTCCTGCGAGTCGGGATGGTACACTTCATCGCGGTAAATAAACAGAATCACGTCCGCGTCCTGTTCGATCGCGCCCGATTCGCGCAAGTCCGACATCACCGGTCTTTTATTCGGCCGCTGCTCCAAACTACGATTCAACTGCGACAACGCGACCACCGGCACATGCAGCTCCTTGGCAAGCGCCTTGAGGGAACGCGAAATTTCCGAGATTTCCGTTGCGCGATTTTCGCCCTGTGCCGTGCTGCGCATCAATTGCAGGTAATCGACGATCACCAGACCCAATTGCTTATATTGGCGTTTCAGACGTCGCGCCCGCGAGCGCACCTCGATGGAACTCAACGCAGGGGTTTCGTCGATGAGTATCGGCGCTTCGTTCAAACGACCAAGCGCATGCGTCAAACGATCCCAATCGTCGTTGCGTAAACGCCCTACGCGCAAGTTTTGACTCGGAATGCGACCGACGGAACCGATCATCCTTTGCGCCAATTGCGTGGATGACATTTCCATTGAAAAAACTGCCACCGGCAATTTCTTTTCAACTGCCACGTATTCGCCAATGTTCAACGCCAACGCCGTTTTACCCATCGACGGGCGACCCGCAACGATCACCAAATCGCCCTCCTGAAAACCGGAAGTCATCAGGTCGAGATCGCTAAATCCGGTCGGTACGCCGGTCACGTCGGATGGGTCGTCACGCTGATAAAGCGTTTCGATACGGTCAACTACATGGCCTAGTGCTTCTTTGATTTCAACAAACTGTTTTTGTCCGCGCGAACCCTGATCGGCAATATTCAGAATCGTCGCCTCGGCCTCGTCGAGCACTTCGGTTGCACTTTTGCCCAATGGGTTATAGGCATTGTCGGCGATTTTGCCCGCGCTGCCGATCAATTGCCGCAGTACCGAACGATCACGCACAATCTGCGCATAATGGCGAATATTTGCCGCTGTCGGCACGTTCTGCGCCAGCGCGCCGACGTACGCCAGCCCGCCGACGTAATCGAGCTTTTGCATGGCGTCAAGCGCTTCAGACAGCGTGATCACGTCAACCGCATTCCCTGCATTGCTGAGTTTTTCGATATGCTCAAAGATCAGACGATGTGCGTCTGCGTAAAAATCATCGCGCGTCAACAAGTCGGCAACGCGATCCAATGCTTCGCTGTCGATCAACAGCCCGCCCAATACCGCTTGCTCCGCCTCCAGTGAGTGTGGCGGCAGTTTCAACGATTCAATTTCCTGATCCAGTTCCGACATGGCACATCCAAAATGAAAGTAGAAGGATACAGGATGCGACGCATTCAATAAAGGGCAACACTCGGACAAAGCCAAGCATCAATCCCTGCGTTTTCAGTAACTTAGCGTGCGCAATCGCCATTTCTGGCGCGCATTAATTTCTGTTGTTATTCATGCTGACCATGACACTGTAAGAAATCCGCGCCTGCGGACGACTAATCTTGTATTGTCGAGCGCTTTTTTGTGACACAGAAATTTTCCGCAAACGTTATATTCAAAATATGAAACTTTTTCACGCCGCCTTTATTGCCATCGTGAGCAGCATGATGTTCCTTTCCGCGCCATCATCCGCCGCTCCCGCCACCTCCGACGCCACCACCATGATCATTCCTGATGCGCTTTATTCACGGTCATTCGACCGTTTCAACGACACCTCTGCGCCCCTGCGTTCGCTGCGCGGAAAAACGGTGTACATCAAATTTTGGGCAACCTGGTGTCCACAATGCCTCGCCGGTCTGGAAGACTTCGAAGCCTTGATGCGGCAAACACCCACCAATACTGCAATCATTTCCATCATCACGCCAAATGTGAACAATGAAATGAACAAAACCGATTTCGACAAATGGGCACGGTCACAGACACTGACCTTCCCGGTATGGTTTGATGAAAATGCCGCGCTCAGTCAAGCGCTCGCTATCCGCGGCGTACCGACATCGTTGTACCTTGACGCCGAGGGACACATTGCCAAAATCGTGGCGGGAAGCGAAAGCAACGAACAGATCCTGCAAACATTGAACTTGGTACAAAATAAACGTTTGCCCACTCAGCCCGTCTTTGTCTCGGCCAACACTTCGTCCGATAAAGCTTCGGCAAACGCTCTGAAAGAAATCTATTACGCCGGTGGCTGCTTCTGGGGTGTCGAGGAATATTTTTCACGTATTCACGGTATCGCCGACGTCACGGTCGGCTACGCCAACGGTAGCACGGCACACCCAACCTATCGGGAAGTTTGTTCGCAGAAAACCGGGCACGCCGAAACCGTTCACGTCCGTTATGATCCAACGCAAATAAGCCTGAAAACGCTAACCGAACAATTTTTCAAAATCATCAACCCGACCAGTGTCAACCGGCAAGGCAATGATGTCGGCACGCAATACCGCACCGGTATCTACTACACTGACGAACGTGATCGTTCCGTGATCGAGCCAATCATGCGCACCGTGCAGGAAAAATACGGCAAACCATTGGCGGTTGAGCTCATGCCGTTGAAAAACTATTATCTGGCGGAGGAATATCATCAGGATTATTTGCGCAAAAATCCCAACGGTTATTGTCACATCAGCTTCGATAGTCTCAAAGACATCAAAGCGGAAAAAAATATCATGGTTGATCCGTCAAAATACCATAAACCTTCTGATGCAGAACTGAAAAAGCGTCTATCCAATATCGAATACGACGTCACGCAGCACGCCGGAACCGAGCGCGCCTTTACAGGCCAATATTGGAACAACAAAGCAGCGGGTATCTACGTAGATATCGTCACCGGTGAGCCTTTATTCAGCTCTGTGGACCAATACGATTCCGGTTGCGGCTGGCCCAGCTTTACCAAGCCAATCGACCCAGCGATAATCATTGAACGTCCCGACAACAGCCATGGCATGAAACGAACCGAAGTGCGCAGCCGCGTTGGCGATTCGCATCTCGGTCACGTTTTCAACGACGGACCGAAAGACCGTGGTGGACTACGCTATTGCATCAACAGCGCCTCCATTCGCTTCATACCGTATGAAGCGATGGAAAAAGAAGGTTATGGAGAATTCTGTCGCGTGATACGCTCTGAGCGCAATCAATGAGAGCGAAATCAATACGGGTTCTCGATTATGGAATCCTGCAACTTGATTCCCTGATAACCTGATTTCTTGCTGATTTTATCCTGCCAGAATTTGCTGTCGAGAAAACCGATCAGTTGCGGCAGAATTTCCCGCGACGTAGCCGTATTGCGCCACGCCAAGTAATAACTTTCTTCCACAAGTGGTACAAACGCCAATTTGAAAAAACGCGCTGCAGCCTCGTTGCCAAACCCTGCTTCCGTTGCACCGGCAGCGATGGTTGCCGCCACCGCATGATGAGTAAATTCTTCATTGTTGTAGCCAATGATGCGAATCGGATCAATGCCCGCTTCGCTCAACAACGCATCGAACAATAAGCGTGTGCCTGAGCCACGCTGACGATTGACAAAGGAAATTTTGCGTCGCGCCAGATCATTCAAATTCTTGATACGCTGTGCGTTTTTACGCGACAACATCAGGCCCTGCGTATAGCGAAACAACGAACGTGTGGTCAGATTGGGGATGTCGCCAAGCATGGTCGCCATATAGCGATGCAATATTTGCATAGAGTCTGAAGGCATATGAAACCCCGCGACATCGCAGCCGCCCTTGCGTAACGCGCGCAATGCATCGGCGCTGTTGCAAAAGTTGATTTCCAGATGCACGCCTTTTTTTTCAGCCAGCATCTGCATATCCACCAGCAGCAAATCGTGGCTGGCCAAAATACGGATTTTTTGTGCTGGTGCCGTTTTCAGGCGAATCTCCAGATCCTGCCAGCGCGCGGCTTCATCGTGCCAGCGTGCACGCGCCTTCTCCACCTGCGCCATCAACGCTTCACCAGCTTCAGTCAGAGTGCTGCCCTGCCCGCGTGATAGTAATAATAGTCCTTCCGCACCTGTCCACGGACGCACCAATGTCCATGCATGGCGATAAGAAAGCCCCATCATTTTTGCCGCCTGTTGCAACGATCCACTTTCCTGAATTGCTTCCAGAAGCATCAGCAATCGCGCATCGACCTCTTCACCGTCGGCGCCAGTCAGCACCCAGCAGGGTTCAATCTGCGCAAAAAGTGTTTTTTTGCTTTCCGGCGACGTATCATTCCCGGTAACACGTTTCATTTTCTGTGGCGACCGGGATGTTTTTTTTGTTGTAGCAGACATATTATTTATTTTTGCATCTGTCGCACATAAGCAAGCTGTGCTTGTGTCGCGGAATCAACATCGGCAAGATCGACATCGTTCTCCAGTGCGGTACGCAACGGTTGTGCCAACACTTTACCCAATTCAACACCGAATTGATCAAACGGATTCACACGATACAGTACGCCCTCGATAAATGTGCGGTGCTCATAAAGTGCCAGCAACGCACCGAGATGCCAGGCGTTCAAATCGGGAAGCAACAACATCGTGTTGGCGCGATTGCCGGGACAAACACGCGCAGCGCGTATTACATCTGCTTCCGAAGTATTTGTCGCATCAATTTCAAAATCATGATCGCGTCCACACATTAGCGCCTGTGCTTGCGCCAACGCATGCGCCAGCAAACCAGTTCGCTGCTGCCGCCCCTGATAACGCACCGGCACAATCAACTCAATATTGGCTCTATGCGTTCCCTGATGCAGCCACTGGAAAAACGCGTGTTGACTATCGGTACCGATGCCGCCCCACACCGACGTTGTGGAAGGCATGTGCGTCGTTTTCTGCAAACGTTTGCCATCCCAATCGATCGCTTTGCCGTTGCTTTCCATCAACAGTTGTTGCAGATAAGCGGGCAGGAAACGCAAACCGCGGGCATAAGGCACGATGACGCGTTCTTTTTTTTGCGCAAAACATGTATTCCACCAGTCGATCAGTGCCATTGTGATCGGCACATTGCGCGCGACGGGCGTTTCGCGGAAATGCGTATCCATCTCTTCGGCGCCCGCCAGCAACTCGGAAAATGCCGACCAGCCGGACTGCATCGAGATGGTGATGCCGACCGTCGACCACAGCGAATAACGTCCGCCGACCCAGTCCCAAAACGGCAAAACATGCTCGGCAGCGACACCAAATGTTTGCGCCGCTTCATGATTCGCCGTCACCGCGATGAAGTGTTGCCGCAGCAATATGGATTCATCACGTCCGCTTTCCTTCAACCACGCCAACGCCGCATGTGCGTTGATCAAAGTTTCTTCAGTGGTAAACGTTTTGGACGCGACAACAAATAACGTTGTTTCACGATCCAAGCCAACAAGTGCGCGCGCCAAATCTTCCGCATCGAGATTCGATGCGAAACGCACATCAAAATCACCATCGCACCACAAAGCGTCGCACACCAGTTGAGGGCCAAGCGATGAACCGCCGATGCCGAGATTTACCACCGCGCGAATGGCTTGTCCGCCCGCGCCACGCAACTCGCCATCACGCAAACGTTGCGACAAACTTTCCATCGCTTTCTGCGCATTGCGAATATTGTTCATTATTTCGTGTTCCGCAAATGGCACATCGCCCAATTGTCGCAACGCCGTATGCAGCGCTGCTCGATTTTCGGTATGGTTCAATTTTTCGCCGGCGAAAAGCGCTCTCACCCAACGCGACAAGTCCGCTTCCTGCGCGTATTCGCGCAGTAATACCAATGTTTCGTCACTGATATGCTGACGAGAAAAGTCAACACGCCAATCACCGAACGGCAAAGCCAATTTTTCGGCGCGTTGCGGATCGCGCGCAAAAGCATCACGCGCATCAAAATCGCGCATATCGTGCGCATGGCGCTGCAATTTTTCTCGCGTACTCATGATCCCCTGCTCAAGCAAAGATGTGCCGCTTGCGCAAGATGGCGCATCATCGAAAAATAAGCATTTTTACCGGGCGCTTCGTTCATCCCCAACGGATCCAATGTCCCGCGTCGTACAGTGCTACCTTCGGTCACGCTGTTGATCAAACCATCGCCAAACTGCGGCTCGGCAAATACACAACGCACGCCGCTTTCTCGAATACGCTCGCGCAATTCAATCAAACGTTTTGCCGATGGTTTTTGCTCCGAGTTGACCGTTATCGAACCAATGCCATGCAAATGATAGCGTTTTTCAAAGTACTGAAACGCATCGTGAAAAACAATGAACGGCGCTTGCTGATCGTTCGCCAAAAGTATTGTCAATTCCTGATCGAGTGCTTGCAAACGTTCGCGTACTGCCGTCGCGTTACGTCGATACTGTGCAGCATGCTCCGCATCCGCCGCAATCAATGTCTTTTCCATCACGGTTACCATTGCCTGCGCATTCGTCGGATCAAGCCAGACGTGCGGGTCCAGCGCATCGTGATTGTGGTGTTCGTCGTCGTCGTGGTCATGTGCTTCCCACGCGCCGCCCACCCGCGGCGGCAAGCGTACAGCGAGCGAATCCGTCAGCGCAACAGATTTCGCTTTGCTTGCCGTGAGTGTTTTCTCCATGAAACCTTCCATCGTCACACCGACCCAGAACACAAGGTCCGCTTCGCTGATCTTTTTCACGTCAGATGGTCGCAGTGCAAAATTGTGCGGCGAGACGTTTCCCTGCAACAGGAGATCGGGCTCGACGACACCATCCATCACGCCCATTGCCAACGAGTGCAATGGCGCAATGCTAACCACAACCTTGGGCGCAGCACAAACCGGCAGTGACAAAAGAAAAACGACAATGACAATGAATGATTTCATGGTGTCGGGAAAACGAACGGAAGTAGCCATAAATCAGAGGAGTACTATATCATTGTCCAACACCAACCAAACCACTGATGTATCATCATGACCAACGATGTTGAACTTCTGCGTTTGCGCGACATCAGTTTCGCTCGCCATCAGCGAACGATCCTTGACACGGTCAATGTCGTTTTACATCAAAATGAAATCGTCACGCTGATCGGCCCCAACGGGGCAGGCAAATCAACATTGCTCAAAATCGCGCTCGGTTTGATCGCGCCGGACAGTGGCACCGTCTGGCGGCAGCCACAAGCACGACTGGGTTATGTGCCACAAAAGCTGTCGCTCATTCCATCGCTGCCACTGACGGTGGCACGCTTCGTCACGCTGAGCGTGAAAGCCAGCCGCGAACAGATTCTCGCTGCTCTGGAACAAACTGGCGTTGCCTATCTGATCGACGCCTCAGTGCACACCTTGTCCGGGGGAGAATGGCAACGCGTGCTGCTGGCGCGGGCGCTGTTGCCACAACCATCGTTGCTGCTGCTCGACGAACCGGCGCAAGGCTTGGATGTCAGCGGGCAGAACGCTTTTTACGACCTGCTTGGTTACATCCGCGATACCCAGCACTGCGGTATTCTTCTCGTGTCGCACGATCTCCATCTGGTCATGGCATCGTCCGACCAAGTTGTCTGCCTGCAACACCACATCTGCTGCTCGGGCAAGCCGGAAACACTGCAACACGATCCCGCATACCTCGCGTTGTTCGGCGCGCACAATGTTCAGCATCTTGCCGCTTACCACCACCATCACGACCACGTACACGATCTGCACGAAGGCTGTCCGCCACAGGAGCCACATCATGAATGAATGGCTTGCCATGCTGCAATCGCCATTCCTGCTGCGTGCCCTGCTCGGCGGTGTGGGCATTGCGCTGATCGCCGGGCCACTCGGTGCGTTCATCGTCTGGCGCCGCATGGCCTTTTACGGCGACACACTGGCGCACTCCGGTCTGCTCGGCATCTGCCTCGGTTTTCTGCTCGGTCTGTCGCCAACGCTCGGTATCCTCATCGTCTGCATCACCATCGCGTTGCTGCTCGTTTTCCTGCAAACACGCGAGCGCCTCACCGTTGATACCCTGCTCGGCATGCTCTCCTACACGTCGCTGGCGCTCGGGCTGGTGGCACTGGCATTCCTTGATGCGGTTCGCTTCGACCTCTCCGCGTTTCTGTTCGGCGACCTGCTCGCCGTTTCCACTACCGACCTCGTCTGGATCTGGGGCGGCGGCCTCATCGCCTTCGTCGTGCTGATGATCATCTGGCGCGCACTCCTGGCGGTCACCGTCGATGAATCGCTGGCGTTTGTCGAAGGCCTCCCCGTACGCCGCACCCAGGCAATCTTCACACTGCTGGTCGCATTGGTCATTGCCTGCGCAATGAAAGTCGTCGGCGTGCTGCTGATCACGGCACTGTTGATCATCCCCGCCGCCACCGCGCAACGCTTTGCACGCACGCCGGAACAGATGGCCGTGTTTGCCAGCATCATCGCCCTGCTTGCCCTGATCGGTGGCCTGTTGCTCTCGTTGTTTTTCGACACGCCTGCGGCTGCGTCCGTGGTCACCTGTGCTGCCGTGCTGTTTGCGGCGAGCCGATTCGTGCCCAGCAAAACATGATGTTTTACTTTAAAAATATATCGTAATTCATTGAAAACAAACAATCTACCAACACCGGACTGGCATATCTTCTGCCGCGTTATCGACAACTACGGCGATGCGGGCATCAGCTTTCGTCTCGCCCGGCAACTCGCCAATGAATTCGACATCGATGTCACCCTCTGGATCGACAACCTCGATACACTGGCGAAAATCCAACCGCAGGTCAACCCACAACTTGACGAACAAACCGTTGCCCACATCACCATCCGCCATTTGACCGATACCGCTGCGCTGCCATCCGTGTGGCCCAACGTCATCATTGACGCCTTCGGCGGCGGGCTGCCACCGCACTGGCTGGAAGCATTGGCGCAAGATTTCCCGCCCGACAATGACATCGCCGACGAACGAAAACCGCTCTGGATCGTGCTCGAATACCTCTCCGCCGAAGCCTTCGTCGATGAATTGCACGGCATGTCTTCCCCACCGCCCAACATCGGTATTCCGCGCCGTTTCTTCTTTCCGGGATTCACCGAAAAAAGCGGCGGTCTGCTGCGCGAAAAGGATTTGACCCGCCACCGTGACCGCTTCCAAAATGCACCAGAACGACAGAAAACGTTTCTCAAAACATTGGGCAGCCCCGAGCTCCCCGAAGATGCGCTGAAAATCAGCCTGTTCTGCTACGACACACCACACCTGAACGAACTTCTGGATACCTGGAACCAAAGTCGGAGACCCATTGTCGTCTTCGTGCCCGATGGCATCGCCGACAAAGAAATCGACGCCTGGCAACAGAGCGCGTCCGCGCATTCGCTGCACATTGTGCGCATCCCCTTCCTGCCACAGGATGATTACGACCGCCTGTTGTGGCTGTGCGACCTGAATTTCGTGCGCGGCGAAGACTCGCTGGTGCGCGCCATCTGGGCAGGCAAGCCGTTCATCTGGCAAGCGTACCGACAAAAAGACAATGCGCAGCAGGCGAAGCTGCTCGCCTTGCTGGCACGCTACACAAACGGAATGCAGGAGCCCCAGAAAAGTGCATTGATCCGCTTTACGTTGGCATGGAATGCGCTCAACGAAGCTTCGCCTGCCGCTGAATGGCTCTCTCTATCCGCAAGCCTGCGTGCGTTGAAACGATCTGCCATGCGGTACAGCATTCAAGCCGCAGCATCGGACGATCTGGCTTTTGCCATCGCTTCTTTACCTGGTCGCCTTCCCTACTATGACCCCCGTCACAGAAGATACCGCCGTCGTCGCAATCTGGCTTCTGCACCGCTTTCGTTGTTCGGGGGCATCGATATCGCCGCACTGCAAAGCCATTACCGCATCGCCGATTACGCATTGGTGGAAAGTCGTATCGGCAACGACGATTGTGTCTATCTCGCTTTTTCATCGTGTGCCTTTTCCCCCGACCGTTCCGACTTCCGATTTCTCAAACAAAATGATATTCATTACAAGGCGATTGTCCTGCATATTGATTGGAAACAGGAAACGCTTACCCACCATACACTGATCGATTTCGGCGCACTGCCGATTCGTGCCGATTTCACGGTGCCGATGCAAAACAGAAAATTTCTTCTGGCCTCTTCACGAACACAGTATACCGATGAGTTCACATTAAAAGATAACGCGATTATCGTGGATGAGCATGGAAAGGTTTGCCATACCCTTTATCTGGGAAACGATATTGAATTCTGCTTTGTTGATAAAAAGAACCATATCATCACCGCCTATTACGACGAAGCCTATCGCATAAAAAACCAGGACGCCACCGCTGTGCGCTGGACACCGGAAGGTGAAGCCATTTGGCTCGCAAAAATATTTCTCCTGAACGGCAACTGGAGTTGGGTATGTTATGCCGCCAACCTTGATAGCGAAGATAACCTGTGGTTTTATTACTACGAAGATTTCAAACTCATCAAAACCAACTACCAGAAGGAAATCATTTACTACCCGAACATCTCTGGAATTTCCGGCATACTTATTCGCGAAGATGGAAAGGAAATACTACTGGACAAAGGATATTCCGGCTATGGTCGCTTCTATGCAATCCCGATCAAAGGAAACCGGCTGGGAAAAAGAAAGAATTGCCCCCTGATGTTTGGCAAAAAAGAAATCAAGCCCATGAATTACTCGCTTTTCCGCGCCAAAGCTCTTTTCATTGACAAATACCAGCGCATCTATTTTGCCTGGTGGCGGTAATTTTCAAGTGTACCCCATCAACCTCTCACGATGTCCATCAATGCCTCGAAGCTGTTCGCCACCTCATATTTGACGTTTTCTGAGCTCACCACAGCAAAATGTTTACGCGCACATTCGATTTTCGCTCCCTCGATCAAGCGTAATTGCAATGAATCCATGCTGCCTTTGGTTTCCGCAATAAAATAAATATGTCGAACTTTTTTGCTGTCAAACACAATCGCCCAATCGGGATTGTATCTTCCAACAGGTGTTGAAATATAAAACCCGCTGGGCAGCTTCGCATAAACCACAACTTCATCACAAATATCAATGGATTTTGCAAAGTTTCGTTCATTGGGAGAATCATAAATCACATAATCAAAAACATGCTTGTCGGCGGCGATCACATTTTCGCCCAAGCGCCCTTTCAAGCGGGGCTCCGTGAAAAGCGTCATTTCATGACTTTGTTCTGTTTTTTCGTATTTTATGTGCTCAATGATCACCGTTGCTTTTTGCCCGTTGATGATATTGGCAGATTTCACGATAAATTCTTCGGGGTTCTTTTGAAACAGCACAAATTTATCCGCGCGGATACCTTGGAGGATTTGAACCACCATCTTCCGCGTTAATCCTGTCTCTTCCGTCAATTTACCGACCAAGTCATATTTGACCGCGCCGCTTGCCACCACGTAAGTAGCTTTCTCCGAATTCTCCTTGATTTTGTTGAAAGCGCTGCCCTCGTGAAGTTGCTCTTTTGACTCAATCGACACCATTTCGCCCCGCGTCACTTTGATCGTGACCGATGCCACATTCAGCTCCTTATCCAGTGCTGCAACAGCCTTCTTTACCAACTCACCGCTGTCGAATGAAACCGTATAAACGGATTGTGCATTGATTTGTTCCCATAACGCTTTAAATTCATCGCGTTCAAGCTGTGCGCTATTGATGGAAACCTCAACATTGCCCGTCCGTGCATCCTCAATCTTGATCGCTTTCGGATCATAAACGCGATCAAGAATCTGAATCAGCGAATCTCGATAGTCTGCGAGCTTTTCGTCAAATACTACTTGCTCGTTCTTCTTCGCCTCATGAAATTGATTGGTCAATTCACCTTCGGTCGTAATATAGTCCTGCTTGATCAAACTGAAATAAATCACTCTTGCCATCTCAGCATCAATGGTTCTGCTGTTGCCGGAAACATCGACAACCTCTTGACCAATAAACAGCGCTTCCGTCACTGCCACTGGACGATCCGCCACTGCTTCGGCAATTTCACGCTGCAAAGCACGGGTAAATTCATCGTAAGACTCATTGGCGATCACCGTCAGCTTGTTGATGTTATGCACATCTTTGCCGAGCAATGCGGCATCCATGCGCTCCCCATATTGATTGACGGACAAGCGTAATCCGCGCCCGACTTCCTGGCGTTTGCGAATATCCGAGCTGCTCTGTTTGAGGGTGCAAATCTGAAACACGTTCGGGTTATCCCACCCTTCGCGCAGTGCCGAATGTGAAAAAATGAATCGCACGGGCTCATCAAAATCGAGCAACCGCTCCTTGTCCTTCATGATCAAATCGTAGGCTGCGCTATCGGCAGATTCCGTCGAGCCGCGTTCAAGCCTGCTATTGATGAACCGCTCTTGCCCGGTTTTTTTGTTTTTATCAATGGAAAAATAACCCTGATGCGTTGCGTCCGCTTCGATATTTTCCAGATACCGGAAATAATCTCCGTTACCGAATTCCCCCTGCGCAAAATGTTCTTTGACAATGCTGTCGTACTCTTCCTCGAAAATACGCGCATATTCTCCCGCTACCGCCTTCCCCGCCTCATCATACTGCCGATATTTGGCAACCTCATCAATGAAAAACAGCGACAAAACCTTGATGCCTTTGCCAAACAGAATGCGCTCGCTCTCTAGATGAGACGCAATGGTTTCGCGTATTTGAATCCGCCGCAAATGCTCTTCATTGACCATACCGCACACATTTCCGGCGAAGAGCTTTTTCCCATTCAGAAACGAAATTGAATTATCGGTGCCATTGATACTCTGAACCACATAGCCATCTTTGTACTGCTCCATTTTGTTTGAATGATCATACAAATTGAATCGTTCAGACACTTTGCGTGTGATTTTGCGCACTCCCGTTTTTCCGCGCACCTCAAACTCCAGCATGGCTTGGGGATTTTTTTTCGACACCATGATTTGTTGCAGGAAAAGATAACCATCGGTTGACGTTGTCCCCGAAACAGCGATACTTTTTACCGCGATTTTTTTTACCAACTGCTTGTTGTAAGCATCAATCGCATCCAGCCGGTAAACCATGTTGTGCTTGTTGTCCTCGCGGTGCGTTGCCGAATACCGCAAAATCATCAATGGATTGAACCAGCCAATGCTGTTTTTTGTTTTCGGTCCTTCCACGGATTGCGGTTCGTCGATAATCACGATTGGATTGGTTTTGGCAATGATGTCGATCGGTCTGCGGCTGCGGAAGCTATCCATCTTCATGTAGATTCGCCGCGCATCCTTGCCCCGCGCATTGAATGCCTGCGCATTGATGATCATTACATTGATCGCATTATCACTGGCAAAATGTTCGATATCGGTCAAGCGCTTTGAATTGTAGATAAAGAAACGTATTTTTTCGCCATAATCCTCTACGAAATGATCCTGCGTAATCTGGAAAGATTTATAAACGCCCTCACGTATCGCCACACTCGGCACAACAACAATGAACTTGCTCCACCCATAGCGTTGTTTCAACTCGTACATCGTTTTGATGTACGTGTAAGTTTTCCCCACCCCGGTTTCCATCTCGATGGTCAGATTGTTGCGCATCGAGTGGCGCGTTTTCTTCTCCGTCAAAGGGTCTTCCAGCATCACGCCGTATGAAGATAGCGCCATATCCTGTTTCAAACGATATTCACCCTGAACTTTGTTCAGGTTCTCCAGCAATTGTCTTTCCATCAATTGAATTTCCTGATTACGAAAACCAATATCTGTTTCTTCGATATCCTTCGTTGTCCCTGTCAGAACACCTTGATCAATCAAATAAATCGGTGCAGCGTACGGCTGCCCCGCAAACACATCACATACCGCCTTCGCCGCTTCTTCCTGAAAAATTTGATGTTTGAACTGAAGTTTCATTCATTATCACCTGTATGCTTGTCCCGGTCTACAAACACTGTACGGAGCGTGCATTCCTCTCAGATTACCTTGACCTTTGTATTCGGCGCCAAGAGCTTGAAGATTTCACCTACGTTGATCTTGGCGGCACTATCGGAAAAAGAACGGTCATGAAAAACCGCACGCATCGGCTGCCGTCTGGCAATTTTCTGAATAATTGTTTCGCTGATATTGTCCGCAAAACAGGCAATCAAATCGCTCGGTACATCTTTGTCGCGACTCTCGTTGACGGTATGCACCGTTACGCCATCCATGGTTTCAGTCTTGTGCGGCAGAGAAAGCGACAACCCCCACTCCAGCAAGCAACCGTACAACAAATCCATATCGGTGCGCCCTGCCTTGATGTTGGATTCCATATTGCTCAATAATTCCTGCGTATATTCACCGGCGGCGTAATAAACATCTTCCATATTGGAATCATCGACTTTCAATACGCGAAACCCGATATCCAGATTTTTGATATCTGCCTTGGCTTGATTTTCTTCCTTGATTTTCTCACCGGCACGTCGGATGCGTTCCTTGCCGATCTCGCAGATATTTTTATACCCTGTTTTGTACGCTTCACTTTTTTCATCGGTCTTTTCCAGTAACTGCACCATGATGAACTTGCGGTTGCCACCATCTTCGGCATTCAACTGCATCACGGCATGGGCAGTGGTGGCTGAACCGGAGAAGAAGTCAAGGATGATGTCGTTTGAATCCTTGCTGCCGATTTGAATCATTTGCTTTATAAAGGATACTGGTTTGGGATAATCAAAATATGATTTATCATCAAAAATTGCGCGAACTTCTCGCGAGGCTGTTTGATTATGACCTACTTCCTCACTGAGCCAAATAGTGTTTGGTGTGCGTCCGTCTTGCACATCGCTTAAAAACCGTTTTTTGCGAGGGAAAGAGTTTCCGTCAATACCAAACCAAATTTCGTTGTTTTCAATCATTCTCATAAGATTCTCTTGAGAATAGACCCAGTGCTTACCAAGCTCAACATTGAAAATTTTTCCACTTATAGGACTTGCGACATCGTAATATCCAGTTGAGCGCTCTCCATTTGCAACAAGATCACCCGATTGCCATGGTCCGCGAGGATCATTATCCGGATTTTTATAACGGCTATTCATTTCTTCTGTTCGCGATAGCCGATTTATCCTAAAGTTATCAATGTGTTTAGCATATATAAGAGCAAAATCATGGTTGACAGAAAAATATCTCGCATCATTTTTAATACTATGGATTTTTTGCCAAACGACCTGTGCAACAAAGTTCGCTTCCCCAAAAACTTCATCGCAAATCTTCCGTAACTGCGCAATCTCACCATCATCAATACTGATAAAGATTACCCCATTATCGCGCAGCAAATTCCTCGCCAAGACCAGACGCGGATACATCATGCTGCACCAGTCGGAGTGAAAGCGTCCGTTGCTTTCGGTATTGCGGAACAGGCGGTTATCTTCCTCGTCGTAAACGCCCGTTTCTTCATCGTATTCTTCGCGGCTCATCGTGAAATCGTCGCGATAAACGAAATCATTGCCGGTGTTATACGGCGGATCGATATAGATCATTTTGACCTTGCCCAGATAACTCTCTTGAAGGAGTTTCAGCACGTCGAGATTGTCTCCCTCAATGTAAAGGTTTTCCGTGTTTTCCCAATTTTTGCTTTCTTCAACACATGGCCGCAGTGTTTTGCGTATCGGTTTCCCCGCTTCGACCATCGCTCGGCGCTTGCCTACCCAAGTAAATTCGTAACGCTCATCACATTCGTCAGCGGTTTCATCACCGAGCAGCAGCCTCAATTTACCAAAATCAATGGCTTTTTTCAGCTTCCCGTTTTCATCTTTGCTTTCCGTGATGACGCTCGGAAACAAGGCTTCGATTTTCTCGATATTGCACTGGCTCAAATCTGGTGTTTCAAACCGCATCTTCTCCATGATTGGCTTCCTCTAAACAATCTTCATTTTTCCGTAGGGCGAATTTTTCTGCCGCCTGTTTGTATAACCGTTCTGCAAACAAATGGACTTTCTGTATAAAAATGATTCCGCTCCATGCCATTCCTGAAAAAGCACATTGCTATCCGGGGAAAGTTTTACAACTAATTTCATCGGCACGTTGCCCGCCTTTATTCCTATTAAGCAGGAAGGAAAAAAGCTGCTTCTCTCTCCATACAATATCCGGGAAACGTGCGTCATTGCGAGGAGCGAAGCGACGCGGCAATCCAGACGATATTGGTGAAGGCAGTGCATCACGATCATATGTTTTCTTGTCTATTGAAAACGCTTCAAGCAAAAGAGTCAAAGCGTTAACTCCATACGTTCCGCAATTTTTTTGGCAAGCTTTCTGAAATCTTTTTCTGCATCGCGCACCGCACCGGCGTGGCTGCCGATAGCACCATCCGCCGATGTCAAGTTAAACACGGGCTTTCGCGTTTCCTGCGCCATTGGAATCAGACTGCGATAGTGCTTGATTTCGGCAAGGCAATCCGGGTCGTTTTGTTGGTCAACGCCTGTCGGTTTAATATCCAAAACACATTCCTGATAAACAGAGGGAATCCGCTTGATCCATTTATCGTAGGCTTGAACAGGACGATCCAAACGAACGCCGTATTGCTGGCAAAGGTAGCCGATCGGCTGCATTTTCCCTTGCGGTAATTTGAATTCCGGATAGGATTTTTTTTCGGTATTCTCGTTCCAATTATCGACCCTCTTTGACCATTGCCACTTCCAGCTTTTCAATGTGGGACCGAGGTTTTTCAAACCCTGCAAAGAAAACAGGTCTGCGCCCAATGGAATGGCAACATAGTCCGTTGCAATCAGCACCGAACGGTTAATTGCGCCAAGATTGGGGCCGATATCCACCAAGATGATATCGCCGTTCACCTGATGCGACGCCATCTGCATGACCTGCCAGAATGAACTGAGAATGCGCATGGGACGATAAAGATTATTCTCATTCATGCTGTTCGGCCATACATTGGATAGCTCATCTTCATAACCGGACAGGCTGACGTCCCCGGGAAGCATGTATAAATTTTTCGTGATATTTTGTAGTACCGGTTCGGCAATATCTCCGACCCCCGTCAGCGGTTTCACGCATTGGTAAATCGTGGAGCCAATTTCTTCATTTTCCCAAATTTCTTCGATTTGATTCTCGTCAAAAAAGGCAGCAGTCATGTTTGCTTGTGGATCAAGATCAAATGCGATCACTCTTTTGTTCAGGCTGGCGAACATCCAGGCCAAATGATAAACAAGAGACGTTTTCCCTACGCCTCCTTTGTTGTTGAAAAAGGTCAGAACAGGTGTTGTCATGGCTTACTCCTGAGGACACCAACAACGGCGGCAGAGCTGGTTTCAAATTCTAACGGCGGATTCCCATTCTTTTCCATCTCTTTTCTGGCAACGGCAATTCCTCGACCAAACGCCTGAATAAAACCAAAACTTTTCAAAACCGCGCCAATGTTCGGATTGCGATAATCGGTAATGCCGGGCTGTCCGAAGTTCTTACTTGTAACATTACCGTAAGGTCCACCAGGGCTATTGATTTCCACGCGATCATTGAACCAATATACCCGAACCGGCGTTGCTGTTTTTTCATAATTTCTGTGCAACACCGCGTTATACAAAATCTGTTGGAGCGCCACCACTGGATAAGTGGTTTCCTGCCGATGCGTTGGATGGGAAGTAATATCCACCGCTGTTCTGTTGTGTGCGTTCAGTTTTTCTTCAGCTCTGCGCAGCATGTCCACCAATGTTCCGCCTATTCTTTCTTCATCAATAACCGGATCAGAAAGTTCAATACCATCTATGCGCAAAAACTGTATGTATGCACCACTAAGAAAGTCCTGAGGGCTTTTGCCAACGGCCAGCAACCCTGTCACGGTTGGTGTTGTATCTTCGATTGATGCAATCATTTTGCTGGAAGCCAAGCGCTCTTCATAAGTACGGTTATTGGCATCCAGCACATCCTCCGCGTAGGCCGATGGCAAATATTCGTTTTCAAAAATATTCTTTGACAGGTCGTCAATCCTTGCAGGATGCGCAGGATACAAATCGAAAGGCAAATTTTTATGACGCCTTTTCTCATTCAAAATGCGTTCATCCTGCTCACTCGCTTGCGCGCGACGCGGCCCAGTCCGTATCCAAATGCGCCCATCGTATTTGACAGGTGGCATATCGGAGGGTTGTACCGTAACAACCGCCATTTCCACTCCATCAAGAATCCGTTTTTCTACGGTGAGCGCCGGAAGAGGAAGAATATTTCCGTCCGTTTTCATGTCCGCCAACGAGCATAAAAGCTGATCTGTAATGGCCAGATTTGCGGGTGTACCGTCATCTTTTGCGCCAATAAACAAAACTCCGGGCTTATCGTGTTTTGGCAAATCGTTCGCAAAAGCGCATACCGCCTGCCGCGCCTTTTTGGTCGCGCTATCTTTGAAGCTTTCTTTGCGCTCAACCAGATCGGATTCCAAATCATTAAGCATGGCTTCAAGTTCTGCATCGGAATATCTTTTCATATTTCTTACCAAGCATAAACATCATTGAATTTTGACATACCAACGTGTGTTGGCGTTACTTTAGACATCACAATGACAATAAAATATATCTCTGACCGTATTCTTGTACAACAAAAAAGCCTTGAAAACGTTTCGCCTAAAGGAAATGGACATTTTAGAACAATTTTCAATGTGGCGTTTTGTGCCCTTTCGGGGACTTGATCTGATCATAAACAGTTCAACATCTCTTTGAGTTTCCTCAGTTCCGCATTCAACTCCACTTGTCGATTGAATTGTTTTTCGTTATCTCGTTTCTTTTCCAATACCACAATTTGCTTTTTCAACTTGTCGCGCACGTCTTGTTTCTCAATGGTATCTTTAAGATCAACCGTGCCATTTTCCTGAGTATTAAGCGCATTTCCCGCGATCTGACGCAAAAAGTTATCACACACAACATCCAAATCCAAACCATTGATTTCCAAGCTGATCTGATCGTCGTTAAGCCACGGCGTTTCAAAATATCGCCCGATTCCATAATGTTCCTTATTGGTTGTTTTTTCCTTGAATGCCATACAGAGCTTGCTTTGATCTTGATGCGTCAACAGGAAAACAAGATGATAGGGAATCCCTTTGTCGATCAACGACAGTACACGCTGATCAATTTCTTTTTGGTTGAGCTTGATCTGGATGATCTGAATTTCTTTCACCCGCTTGCCCGTCACAAGAGCCAAGGTTTCGGGAGAAAATTTATGCAGCCAGATAATCGTGTTGATCTGGTCAATGAACAAGCGTTTGATCTCCGCACCCACTGACAAATGCTCGTAAAAACGGGTTTTGGGAATACGCTTGACGTATTCAGTGCTTTGGGGGAAGGTCAGCATGGTGTGTTAGCGAATTACCAGAAAGCAAATCAGCTCGAAATCATCCAATCCTTTGATCGAAGATTGCAACGCTGTTGTACCGCCGCTTTTGAAGAGACTGTCAATTTCATTTTCTTCTTTGGCTTGAACGATGGATGCGATGGCGCTTTGCAATAAATCCGAATATCTTTGCATGGCGCGACCGTCTTTTGTTTCTTTGTTGAATGCGCGGCATAGTGATAAATCGGGTGAGGTTTTGCCACGACACAACAGGCGCATCAAATCAAGCAGCTTTTTGGGCGATAGATGATTACAAACCACCTCTCCTCCCATGCTGACATAGATCATGTAAAAAGGATGGAGACGGTTATAGCGATTGATGTTGATTTCTTCATTGATGTTTTTCAACACATAAATCACACCGGCGGATGTGTCGTCTACCGCATGTGTCAGTGCGTGCAAGCCGTGTGGCGCATTTTCAATGTGAGGATTGGTTTTGATCTGCTCCAGCAAATCAAGGCGGAATTCATTGAGCCCGAGATCCATGATGGAAACGCCTGTTTGCATATCTTCGATATCGACAACTTCTTCCTGCAAGCGCTGCAACTGTTGCTTGCGGTATTCCAACTCGCCTTTTTCTCGTTCATCAAGCAAATTATCATCACCAGTGGAAGTCATGACGGTGATTTTCATGCGTGTTTCCACGCGGTTTTTCAGATTGATGTATTCGTCAAGTGATAAATCCGGCCAAAAATTGACTAGCTGAATTATCTTGTTCTTGCTACCGATACGATCAATGCGTCCGAAACGCTGAATAATTCGTACCGGATTCCAGTGAATATCATAATTGATCAGATAATCACAGTCTTGCAAATTTTGTCCTTCAGAAATGCAATCGGTGGCAATCAGAATATCTATTTCTGATGGTGTATCAGGAAAAAGCAATGTTTTTTCCTTGGACTGTGGCGAGAAACAGGTAAGGATGGTATTGAAGTCACTTTGAATGCCCTTGACTGTTGTCTTACAATTGCCTGTACCACTAACCATCGCCGTATCAAGGTTGAACTGCTCTTTCGCGTAACGGCTAACGTGCTCGTAAAGATAATGAGCTGTATCCGTGAATGCCGTAAAAACAATTATCTTCTTGTTTCCTTCATTAATCGGCTTTTCTTGTTTATTTTTCATGCACGCCAAAAGTCTCTGTAGTTTATTGTCGTGTTCAGGCGTGATATCGCCGACCATTCCCAGCAGCAGATCAAGAATATCACGATCATGCACCAGATCGCGCCGCCATGAAACATGATCCATGTCTGAAAAGTGAAATTGCATCTTCTTGCCGGCGGAAAGCAAGTCCATGTTCTGGTCGTCTTCGTCGAACTCATTTGAATATTGCGTCAAATCTTCTTGAAAGACTTTTCCTCCCGGCTTATGTTCGTCGATTTGGCTGATCGTGACATCAATGGAATGCCGTACTCGCTCCAGTGTCAGGCGAAATGAGTGTACCGAACTTTCCAATCTTTTCAGAAGATTGATGCTCATCAAACGTCTTAGTCCTCGCTCGCGTCCCTCTGTCGTCAGGTTTTTTTCGCCTTCTATCTGATAACCATGTATTTTGCTTTCGTGGATATATTTCGACGGTGTATAGATACTAAGGTTGAGCAATACAATTTGCTCGTAGATTTCATTGTAATTTATTGCATTCTCGAGATCGGTCAGATGGGGTGTTTCGGATATCGGCTTAAGACGCTCTGGAAATTTTCCAATCGCTTTCGTATCGTAGTACTTTTCAATATGCTTGCGCGAGCGAGCAATGGTGACACTGTCCAATAATTCAAAGAAATCGAAATCCAACATCTCCAAAAGTGACTCTGTCGTTCTCTGCACTACCTCTTTTTTTCCCCAAGCGTTAAACGACTTCTGTGCCAGCCTGAATATTTCATCAATGCTTTTATCGGTTTTCAGCTTGTCGTTGATATTGTTTTCATTGCCTTCGTATGCAAGTTGCAGTTGATTGCGAAGATCGAAAAAACGGTTGTTTACCGGGGTCGCTGAAAGCATCAATACTTTGGTTTTTACACCCTGCCGTATCACACGCTTCAAAAGCCGGGAATATCGATTATCCCGTCCATTTTCATCCTCGCTTTCAGAAACATCCCCTCCATTGCGAAAATTATGCGATTCATCAATTACAACCAGATCGTAGTTTCCCCAGTTAATACGACTAAGATCCAGTCCATTGGAACTCCCTGTTTCTCGAGAGAGGTCTGTATGAAAAAGAACATCGTAGCGTAAACGATCCTTGATGACCGGATTATTGCGATAATTACTTTTGAATGTTGTCCAATTCTCGGACAATTTTTTCGGACATAGTACCAAAACTGACTTGTTTCTGTTTTCATAATATTTGATGACAGCTAGAGCAGTAAATGTTTTCCCCAGACCAACACTATCCGCAAGAATACATCCGTTGTAGCGCTCCAGTTTGTTAATGATTGCCAGTGCCGCATCTTTTTGAAAATGAAAAAGTTTTCCCCAAATGGCACTCTCTTTGAATCCTGTCATTTCATTCGGTAATTCATCTTCATTCAAATCCTCAAGGAATGTACTGAAAATATTGTAAAGAGCAATAAAGTAAATAAATTCGGCAGGATTTTCTTTGTAAGCGTTGCTGATGCTTTCAATAACCTCCTCAGTGACGTCCTGCATTTTTTCTTTGTTTGACCATATTTCATCAAAAATTCGCACATAATGCCTGCTTTCTGGCGCATCAATTTTGTTGATTAAGGTATAACTGCTGTTGCCGCGCTCGCAACCAAGCTCTACTGTTGTGAAACCATTAATGGCGTTATATGCAGTTGCCTGTCCTCCATTTTCCAGGCAAATAAAACCCGCCATCATTTCCTGCGTATTGTTCGAGCGAAACTGCGTTTTACCTCTGATCCAATCCGCACATTCTTTCGCAATGGCTTTTTGCGTCAATTCATTGCGTAATTTGACTTCAAACTCGGAGCCATAAAGCGCACGTTCCCGATTCAACCTTGGAATATAGAATTCCCGTTGCGTTTTTTTCGTTTTCTCGGTGGTGAAGGTTGGCGAAGTAAAAATGAAACGTAACTCGGCAAGACTTTCGAGCTCTTTTTTCAATTCCTGGAAAGCAAATATAGAAAAGCTGGCCGCAGCAATGGATAAGCGCGCTCCTTCTTTGATTTCCGCGCTTAAATCGTCTTTCAGAGTGACGCTGACATTATCAATGATTTTCACAACCCGCCCTTATGTCAAAAGAATGGAGTCCAGAGTAACCATCCAGATAGCGGGCATTCTACCAATTTCTTCGCGTTCTTTTCTGTAAACCGCAACGTGTCATTTTGGGCGATGCTTCATTCTGGTTTATAATGCAATGTTTCATGGCGTCATTGGTTGCAAACGCCGTTTCTCTATTCAGCCGCCCGCCACCCAACGATTGTTGAGGCGCTCATCGGCGGTTTTAGTCTAAATGCAAGGATTGTTATGGTAATGAAAATCGCTCAGGAGCTTCGCTCCGGAAATGTGATCATGGTTGGCAACGACCCGATGGTGGTACAGAAAGCGGAATTCAGCAAATCGGGGCGCAATGCCTCGGTGGTGAAAATGAAGTTGAAAAACCTGCTCACTGGCAGCGGCACGGAAACGATCTATCGTGCCGACGAAAAATTCGACGCGATCCAGCTCGACAAAAAAGAAGTCAGCTATTCCTACTTTGCCGATCCGATGTACGTTTTCATGGACGCTGAATTCAACCAATACGAAGTGGAAGCCGAAAGTCTCGGCGACGCCATTCCGTTTCTGGAAGATGGCTTGCAGTGTGAACTGACGTTTTATGAAGGTCGCGCCATTTCCGCAGAACTGCCCAACACGGTTGTGCGCGAAGTGACGTACACCGAGCCTGCGGTACGCGGCGACACCTCCGGCAAAGTCATGAAGCCCGCCAAGATCGCCAGCGGCTTGGAAGTTTCCGTGCCATCGTTCGTCGAAACCGGTGACAAGATTGAAATCGATACGCGAACGAACGAATACAAACGTCGCGTTTGATCCTTTGGTATGAACCCCGGTTCTCCGATGTTTTTCTTGCTCCATGTCTTCTTCCAAAACACTGCATCTGCCCAAAACGTCCGAACGCAAAGCGCGTAGCGGGCAAACCCCATCAGCCAAACCGTGGGCACGGCGCAAAAAAAGTACCCATGGTTCTACCTCTTCTGAGGGAGAACGTGCGCCATCATCAACACCAAGATCGGCGCCAGGGCGGCAACCACCACGCGCCAAGCCCGCCCCGCGCACGTCCGAGCAAGATGGCGTGCGTGTTTCCAAGCTGCTCGCCGAGCGCGGTGTTTGTTCGCGCCGCGAAGCTGATGAATACATTGAACGTGGCTGGGTGCTGGTCAACGGGCAGGCCGTGACGCTGGGCGCACGCGCCATGCCTGATGCCGAAATCACGCTGGTGCCACAGGCACAGAAAAAGCAAGGGCAACGTGTCACCGTACTGCTGCACAAGCCGGTGGGCTACGTTTCCGCACAGCCCGAGGACAACTACCCTGCCGCCATTGAACTCGTCAAACCGGACAATCTGTTCGCGGCAAAGGGCGATCCGGCATTCAGCGCAACCCACCTGCGCGGCTTGGCTCCTGCGGGGCGGCTTGATATCGATTCCACCGGCCTGCTGGTTCTGACGCAGGATGGCACGGTCGCCCGCCGCCTGATTGGCGAAAATTCCTCTATTGAAAAAGAGTATCTGGTGCGCGTCGAAGGCAAACTCGATGACGAAGGGCTGGCTCTACTCAACCACGGCCTGTCGCTCGACGACAAAGCACTGAAGCCCGCGCAGGTGACGTGGCTGAACGACGATCAACTCCGCTTCGTGCTCAAGGAAGGGAAAAAACGCCAAGTTCGCCGCATGTGCGAAGCCGTTGGTCTGCGCGTGGTCGGCTTGAAGCGTGTACGTATCGGCAAGGTACTGCTGGGGAAACTGCCTTTGGGACAGTGGCGGTATCTTCGCGCCGACGAAAGCTTTTAGAGTAGCCTGCCAAGCAGACACACAGGTCTGCCTCTACGACAGATATCATTCTGCGCGAAGACGGAGAGAGCGAGTCCCACGGCTAATGCGGTTGACCACCGAGGCGTTCAGTTCCTCACGCACCCAAGGTTTCTGGACGCTGATCGTGGACAAGACGATGATGACGGCTCGCGCTTCCTTCAGTCCTTCCTCGAAAATCTTGTCCACCAGACTATCACCCGGCTTCATTTCCCATTGGTCAAGCCACGCATCAACACCATTCTCGCGCAAGCGCCGGGCGAACTCGACCACGAAGCGATCTTTGTCCTCGCTGGCATGGCTGACGAAAACCTTGGGCGCGCTCATTCACCTGCCTCAAATTCTGCGCTCTTGAACTTCAGCACGTTGCAATTCTCCTTCACGGCGCGCTGAAGACCATCGTCGAAGCCCGTCGGAGATTCGGCCTGAATCTCGATGGCGATCCGCACCTTCACATCGGATCGCAAGGCGAACTGCTGCACCACTTCGTCTACCACATCGGCGAACTGTCGCTTGGCCTGAATCGGATCGAGGTCGATACTGGCGTAAAACCGCTTCTTGACACTTGCCACACCGCCAGTCAGAAAACCACCCGCGCCAGGTTCCTCAATACGCGACGGTGTCTTGCTGTCGCCTGTCACCGAGTCCGTCGTCGCAGCATCCCCTGTATTGACGGCATTGGCACGCGATGCCTCCTCGGCCGCGCGCAAGGCTTCCATGTACGCCGCCGCAGTATTGGGTTCGATCAGCAATAGCGACGAATCCATGATGAGCGAGGTGCGTTTGCCGTAGCTGAATCCCACATAGCGCAACTCGCTACCATCCGTTTCCTTGCCCTGCGCAAAACCAAAGAACTCGCGGCTTTCCGCGCCCGCCCCCATCGTAGTCTGGAATACCGTGTCGTCTTTCAAGCGCGGCAAGTAGAGCTGCTGACAACTCTGCTGCCACACGTTGAGAGCGCTGGTGTCCTTCGCGCCGTCCTTCCAGAACCAGTCCTTCAGCACCTTGGTCAAATGGATGGGTGCCCACTCGCTGATGAGCAGTTCGTTTTCCTTGAGCACACGCTCGATTTCCTGCGACCAGTTCGTCGCGCCCGGGTTGAGCGGGAAATGCTCCCACTTCACATCGGACAGCCCCCCACCTTTGCCATTCGCGGGTCGTGCTTCCTGCACTGGTGCAAGCAACCATTTGTAGGTTTCGCGGATCATGCGCCGCACAGTTTCTTCTGCCTGATCTTGGCTGGCCTGCGCCTGCTTGGCCATCAGGTTATCAAGGACGATGCGGTTATCCTTGTAGTCAGCGACGATACTGCGCCACGCAAGATGCGAGCGCACGTAATCCTTCAGGCGACTCACGCAGTCGTAGTCGGCCGCCACGAAGATCAGCCGATTCTGCTTGAAGCGAGGCTGGTCGCCGCGCTTCTTCAGGATATCGGTCGCACGTTCGATGGCGAGGCTCTGGCCACTTTTACTGAAGGCCGCATCCGGTGGCAACACCACCAATCGCAGCATCCAGTCGTCGGGTACATCGCCGCTGCTGGTAAAGATGTGAATGCCACCGAACACGCCACTGGCAAAACTGCGCTGCACGCGCTCGCGGATCGAAGGGAATACGTCCTCCTTGTCCTGAAAGCGGCGTTTGCGCTCTTCCATCTCGCGCCTCAAGTTTGGACGCGTATCCAACCAAAAACGATTATTGGCAGCGTTCAGGTAGTGCAATCTGTCGCCCAAGCGCCGTAACGCATCCTTGAACAGGTTAGGCTGCTGCCCAGGTTGGGCCACGCCCAAGATCACGCGCTCCAATTCCAGGCCGCGCACGCCTTGGTTGGATGTGCTGGGTGCGCTACCCAAAAAGATAGCGCGTGCCGTGCGGCGGCAGGCTTGCACGCTGCCGAAGCGCGTGTCCTTGTTCTCGATCTCCCACGTTTCCGACCGCTCGCCATCCACGTCGCGCTCAATCACCGGTGTCCACCCCTGCGGCAGGTAGTACAGCACCTCGTTCAGTGTATCCGCATCCATCAACTGAAAACTGCCGGGCATGATTAGCGCGTCGTTATTGCCGTCCCTCCATAACCGGTGGATCACCTTGGCCATCAACTTCAGCACACCACGCGTGCGCTGGAAGTTGTCCAGCGTTGACCAGTCCTCATACAGGCGGTCAAATACCTCGGGGTGGATCGGGTAGGCGTGCGTCAACCGCTCCAGATATTTGCTGTCCTGCGTCTCCTGCGGGAAGTCGTCGCGGTTCTCAATGTAGTAGTCCGCGAACGCGCGACAGACCGATTCCATCGCCAGCTTATCGTTGATGTTGCTGAAGAGGCGACGACGCACGATCTCGAACGCCTCTTCAGTGGCAACCGGCTTCCACAGCGCCTGAATGCGCCCGAAGTAATGCGCCAGCGTCGCCAATGCCTTCTCGCCGCGCTGGCTGCCCGCCTCCTTCGCAGATTCTGGCAACGAAGCCAGCAGCACGGCTGTCGGCACGGCCTTCAGTGCCTCGGTCAGAGCCTGCACGAAGCTGAGGTTGGAATCGAAGGTGCCGCCCGACAGCGCCTTGCCTTCTTCGAACTGACGCACGTAAGCCACCAGTTCATCAATCAAAATGACACAAGGTGCATATTGACCCAGCAGATCGGCCAACACCTCCTTGCCCGGCGACGTGCCCGAAGCGTCGGCATCCGCCACGAGCTTGAAGCCCTCGGCCCCGCCCAACTGCCATGCGAGATCACCCCACAGCGTGCGGATATTCTGCCCGTCTTTCACAACCGGTTGGTTGGGTGAGGATTTGACGCCGTCCAGCACGGCGATGCGCGCCATGGGCAGTTCGGCCACGCCCGCCGCGTCGAGGATGGCGGGCACACCCTGCAAGTCGCTGGCCGGTGCCTCCCCCTTGGCGAGGTGATACACGGCCAGCATGGTGTGCGTCTTGCCGCCACCGAACGCAGTTTGAAGTTGGATGACAGGATCTCCGCCTTTACCAACCAAACGCTTGACCACCGAATCCAGCAACAGTCGCATACCTTCGGTGATGAAGGTACGCTGGAAGAACAGCGCCGGATTCTGGTATTCCTCGTTGGCCGTGCCTGCATGCACGCGCGACAAATCGGCCGCGAATTCGGCTTGCTGAAACTTGCCTTCGCGCACATCGGAATGGGGTTCGGCGATTTCGCGCCAGGGTTTGAGTGTCATTCTTCCTTCTCCACACGAGCGGCATAAATAGTCAAAACCAACTCGCTGTCATCGTTCAATCGATATTCAGGGAGTCTGCCGGAAAGCTGCTCGCTTCTTGCCAGGATGATCGAAACACCCTCGCCCCGCTTATCCATGATGTGGCTGCGGTGGTGTGCCAGCGCGTCATCGCTGACCGGGCAACGGGCTAGCAGACTTGTCAGCGCTTCGTTGCGTGCCGCCTGACGAAAAGGCAGGCTCGCAGGCGTCATCGTATTCGGTAGCGTGCCGGGAGAATAAAGCTCCAGCCTGTCATTAAACAGGCGCAGCCGTATCTTGGCCCCTGCCATCGAGTAATCACGATGTGCCACCGCATTGGTCACAGCCTCAAATACCGCCAGCATGTCAAACTGTGGAACATCTTCTCGTCCACCTTGAGCGCGCTTGAATGCTGCTTTCGTCATGTTCTTGCGAACGAATGCACATGTGTCCAGGATTTGCTGATCCAAGGGGCCTTCGATGTCTTGCGCATCGCGCTGGTATGCCGCATCGGTTCCCGGCAAGACATCCGTCCCTTGGTAAGCCACCGCCTGAATGAAAGTACCCGGTAGATATTGTTGCGCCACATGACTGCCCATCAGCAAGCCCGCGACGGAGGGACGCCACTCGCCTTGTTCATCACGCGCTGCCATCGCCAGTTTGCTCATCAGCACCTCGGGCACATCACCGCTACGCTGAGGCGCAAACCGCCGCCACAGCGCTTCGTCCAAGTCGCCTAACCTGGCTCGAGGCACAGGGGTTTCATCAAAACGAATCAAGCGAGACTGGCTACGTTGCTGGAACAGCCTGGCAAGCTGCTCAGGTGGAATCGGTCGCTTCGACGAGCCGACCCGGTGCAGATAACCACCGGGACTTTGATGCACAAACAGACTGCGATCTACCGCAACGCGGATAATCGGCTGCTCACTACCGCCAGCATCGGTTAGCGTCATGCGCTCTATGATGGGTGCCAATGCTGGCTTGACGGCGTCTTCGCACGCTTGGCGAACCAGCGCCTCCACGGCATCCAGCTTGTCTAGTTCAATGCCAATCACCGTGCGGCTCTTGTCTTCAACCCCGAGCAACAACACTCCACCAGCGCTGTTGGCAAACGCGGCAAGTTCATCCGCCAAGTCATTCTGTGTGGGACCACGCACCTTGCTGTCAGCAAAGCGAACCTCTTTTAGCTCCAAAAAACTGTCTTCACCGAGGCGGATTTTTTCCAACAATTCACTACGTGTTGCCAACATTTCAGACCTCCGTTCCCAAGCGTTTCCAGCGACGCGAGAATGCCTCGTGCCCGCCTTCCATCACACGGCACACTTCACTGCGCACCGCTGACTCTTGCAATGCGCCACTTTGTTGCACAAAGCACTGTCCGTGTCCAAACCCCATCACATGCACCAGTTCGGCATCGCCATTGACCACAACATTCGGGTTGTGGGTGACGATGATGAGTTGGCGGCGCAACTTGTTCTCCCGAATCTGCCGCACGATCAGGTCGTAGATCAGGTGGTTGTCGAGATCATCTTCCGGCTGGTCGAGCACGATAGGCTCTTCGCCAAAGGCCAGCAAAAAGGCCAGCAAGGCGGCTGAACGCTGCCCTTGCGAGCCTCGGCTGATGGAGATCCACTTATGATCGCGCTGGTACTCGATCCGCAGGTCGTCCTCTGGAAACCAAGCCAAGACATGGTCGGCAAACTCGGGCTTTTCGCGCTTCTTCTTCAAGTTGTTGAGGAAAGCCCTACCCAGCATCGCATCGTCATTCAGCAATTTCTGCTTAACTGCGGCCACCTTGCCTGCATCATTGGCTTGCGCCAGCGCGAATGCCATCCCGCCCGAAGGCTCGCCATTTTCAACCTTGAGAATGTCGTCCTCGAACCGGTTGTCCGTCACATCAATCAGTTCACGCAATTCACGCTCAATCTGGCGCGGCTCGAAGCCGAAGGGTGCAACGTCTATGCGCACATGCGTGTTGTTGGCCAATGTCCCTTGTATAAAGGACTGCCGTGCTTGCGTAATGCCTTGGCGCTTCTTTGTCAGCAGTTTTTGTTGCGATTCAATCTGCTTCTCCAGTTCTTGACGATCAGACTTCATCTTCTGAAACGTCTTGTGCTGTATTTCCAGTTGTTGCTTTTCTTGCGTCAGTCGTGCAAACGCTTGGGGGTCGCTCACACCTTGCTCTGCGAGTTGCTGTTGCAAAGTGGCATGCGCTTGTCGGGCAGCTTGTGCGCGTTCCTTCCATTGCGTGTGACGGGTATCTTGCTGCAAGGTTTCGATCAACGCATTGAGCTTCTGCTCTTGCGCTCGCAAACCAGCGCGAACCTGTTCGACCTGCGCATCCGCATCCTTGCGCCAAGCTAGCAGATCGGCATCCTGCTCCGTGAAGTGCTGGCTGGGCCAATCGTCCAGAACGATTTGCCTTGGTAATTCCGCAATACGCTGAGCGCCATCACGCAACTGTTCGAACAGATTATTCACCTCGCGTTCTTGATATTGCGCTTGTGCATAGGCGCGCAAAACTGCCGCATGGTCAGCTTTGGATAGCGCTGCCAACTTTCTCCCCGCTTCATCTAGCCTGCGCTCGACTTCGGCCTGCCTTGCCAGCTTTCCGTCCAGTTCGCGCAAGCGGGCGCGTTGTGCGAAGAATGTGCGTTTCACCTCCTCCAAGGTTTGTTTCAGTGGCTCAACACCGGCGGCTTCATCAATGATGGTAAGTAAAGTTTGCCGACCACTACTCGCCATGGCGGCAATCTGCCCCTGAGAGAAGACGCGCAAGGGAAAACGTGCCGGATTCACGCTTTGGCTAGGAGACGCCTGCCATCGGCCGTCGCGCCACTCTTCCACCGCCACGCCTTGACCACTGGCGCGCCAAGATAGACGCAGCCGATCATCATCGTGTTGCCACTCCAGCCGAATCACTGTTTCGGCACGCAACGCCCCCTTGCCATCACGCCCGGTGGCCACCTTGCGAAACTCTTCAAAATGCACACGCGGCTCGCTGTCCTGCCCCAATGCCGTCAATTCCTGAGCACGCCCCGCCGCCAGCCGCAGGCCATGCACCACTGTGGATTTGCCCGTACCACGCCCGCCGACGATAGCGTTAAAAAATGGTGAACAATCCAGCCGTGCAACTTGGCCGTTGCCCATGTAGCGCGCATTTTCGATTTCAATACCCGTGATGATGTGCGCAGGAATTTTGAACGGATCAAACGCACCTTCATCGCTGCGTCTGATGGATATGCCATTGCCATCCAACAGGGCCAGCCGCAAACCTTCTAGCGTAGGGCTGGCCATCTTGACCCACGTGTAGGCAGAACCCGGCGCATGTGCGCCCTGGAAGCTGTGACAATCACTTCCCAATACCTTCGCCAGCCGAAGCTCATCAGTCGCCACGCATTCCGGCCAAGAATTGTGGCCATTACACCATTCCACAGCCAATAAACCTTCCACGCTCATGGCCTGCCGCAGCGTATTGGCGTCCATCACGCTTTTCTTTGTATTCGACTGACATTGCAGCAGCCCTTTGGCTCCATCTGCGTGGGCAGGGATGGGTACAGCCCCCGCACTCAGGATTGCCTGAATCACTTCGGCAATGCCCCGGCTCGTCACATCGTTGCTGTCTCCCTTGGTTCCCTGATAACCAACGCTGCCCAGCAAAGTGTCGATGTCGCTGGTTGCCGCATCCGGGCCAAAGATAGCCAGCACATGCACGCCGCCTTGTACCGAGATTTCCACCCCCGGAAACAGCGTCAGTTCCCGAAATCCAGCGGGCGATTGTGCCTTCATCTGCGCGTAAGCGGCTTTGAGCGTGTCAATCCATGCGCCGCTGTTGTGGTCAGTGACGGCCACACAGTCAGTTTCTGCGGTCATGTACTTGAGTAGCCAGTTTTCAGGCGTCAATTCATTCGGCGTGCTAATTGCCTGCTGCCATCCGTTGGTGTCTTTCGAGGCCGGAGTATGCGTGTGAAAGTCGAACTTCCACCAACGAGAACCGGGATAAGACCATTCGGTGTTTGTCATGTTAATCCTCCGGATCAAAGTTCCAGTTGTGCTTGCGAGCCGAGCACACCTATCTCGCCAGCAGCTTGTTCAATGGCGCTCCACGCTGTAACCAGTTCATTGTACGCGCGTGCTTCCTCCGCCCATCTCTTGCGTTCGCATAAGGTGTAGAGCCGGTACGCCAAGGAGCGAACAGGTTCGGCTTTGGTGGGCATTCGAGCCAGCAAGCCGCCCGCAGCGGATTCGCCGTCCTGATTGAGTGCGCGGATGATCTGGTGCAGGGCTTCCCACACGGGGACGCGGGTGTCGGTTTCCGGGTTCCAGTCGCGGGGCATCTCGCTCCATTTGAGTAAACGCAGGTCGCCCTTGCCGGATTCCACCACGCCGCTGGCTTGCAGGCCTCCGACGCTGGTACCCTTGGCCCGCGCCAGCACATCGGCCTGGCCGAACTCCCCTGCATTCCAACCATGCTGCTCGAACCATCCTAAGCAAAACTGTGTGTCGGCATCAAAACCGTCGGTATCTTCCGTCAATATGCGGTTGATGAGGGTCAATGCGGAATGGACGGTCATGGGACTTCCATCAGCTTCAAGGACAGCTGAATACTTCGAGTAGATGGCCATACCAGGTCCAATCATAGCCTGCGCCAAATCCACCGGCGCCACAGGGGAAATGCCCTGCGTGCCGCCAATCATCAGGTCAACTGCTTCGGCTAGCTCGTCTTTGAGCTCTCGCATGAACTCGCGCCTCGAGGTGGATGGCGCATCTTCGTCGCGCTTGCGGCAGACAAGCACGATGCTTGAAGCGAGGGCATTGGACTCCTGGCCCCGCATGCGCTCCGCTCGCTCCGTCCGCATGGGCCAGGTTCCGGTGATGACGAAACCAGCCTGAATCACCGCATCGATGAACGTCTCCCAGCCCGTCGATGCGGTTCCTGCGTCGGTTGTGTCGGACTGCTTAAATGCATAGTAGATGGTTGTTGGAAACGCAGTGTGCGCCTGCTCCGCGAGGCGGTGCATGGCACGTGTCATTCCTTTGAGAAAGAACTGCTCGGCGGCTTCTTTGCTCCCTTGGCGATGCCGAGCTGCCACCAGCTCCTCTGTCTTGGGCACCGCAATGGATGCAAAGAGCTCGGGGTAGACAGGCCGCAGGCCACGTCTCAGCCAGACATAGAAGAAGTCCGAAATGTCGGCATAAGGGACATTGTCGTAATAGGGTGGATCAGTGGAGATCACCTTCCCCTCGGAAAGGCTCTGCACTGCGGCGTCTAAGTTCATTGCCTTACCCGCTTGGCGCTTGTCCGCGCTCTCGACAGTCGGTACCATGCCCTTCTTGATGCCGCTAAGCACCGTGCGCCAAGAGCCTGAACTGCTCGAGAAGGGATTGGCTTCCGAGAAATCCCAAGCCATCGCAATTGCCTGCCGGCTGAACAGGTGCAGCGGGCATTCTTGAATATGGCCCCACGGGGCGAGAGCGTTGTTAATATCGACTAGTTTGCTTACCACAAAGGCGAGATAGGTGGCGATCGCATCGCCATAGGCAGAAGCCGCTGAGCCGCCATCCTTGAGCGATACGCCGTCGTCTGCCCATCCAGCAGCGATCGCATCTGCTTTGGCCTTGTCCCGAGCTTCGACGATGAGGTCTGAGAACGCGGAAATCGCTGTTAGTTGGCGCTCCGTAAACAACTGGTCAAACCGACGCATGCCGTACGGCCAGACGCCCAGATACTGAGTCGTTCCAGAAATGTCGACTTCAGGTCGCCAATCAGGAATGGCACTCTTGGCCAGCGCCTCCATCTCAGGAGTTGCCGGAACATAGAGCCTAGTCCTTGGCCCCTCTGCCACAACAGCGAGCAGCTTAGTCCCAATCCGTCCGGCGACGCCTTCGGCTTTGATGTAGCTGGGTTCAATTGGGGACCCGGAAAGAATGCACGAGAAATTGGCACCACGAGCCAGCTTGGTTCCCTTCTTGGCCTTATCGGGAGCCTTCCCGTTTCTCACCTCAAATCGATAGGTATCCCCATCGACAACAGGTTCCATGTAGACCTCTTTGCCCGCCTTGCTGCACAAGACATAGTTCGAAATTAGCGGCACGTCGACATGGGAGAAGACAGGGTTGGGGCTCTTGACCGTTCGAGCCCAAATCCAAGCGATCACCGTCGCCTGTCCTCCTCCTTGTGATTTGTCGAGTGCCACACTCGGATAGAGGTACCCCACTTTCTTTTCGCACTCGTTCAACATCCACGTGCCATAACGTTGGATATCCTCCGCAAGCCCGGTAGCACCGTACCAATCTTGTTCGAACTTACTTTGCTTGTCCCGCTTCGGGATGGGACCGACAGGCGCGCGATTGGCGAACAGCGGCGGGATTTCGATCATTGCCTTGTTGATCAAAACGGCAACCGGATTCAGGTCAGAGGCAAAGCTTTCAAGTCCAAGTCGCTGCCCCTCCAGGGGAAGCGCACCGCCGCCAGCGAATGGATCATGAAAAGCAGGAATGTTGTCGGGATTGAATAGCACTGACGCTTCAGGATGTCCCTTGTTGAGCTCACAGGTCTCGCGCCAGCTATTGGCAATTTCCATGTGAGCTTCTTTGAGCACCGCCTCATCGTTCATGCTTTCCCATTGGACGAGCTTTTCAATGATCTTAAAGAGGCGGTTGCGCTCGAGCTGAGCCTTCTCTTTGTTCACACCACGGCCAAGACCTCTTTCATAGCCTGGGTCGTTGACCATCTGGGCAAAGATGACCGCGCGCGCAGCTGCGAGCGGGCGCCGCGCCCACCACAGGTGTAACGTGGAAGGATGGCCGTGGCGGATGGATTTTTCGCGCGCGGCGGCTTTGTTGATCGCGTCCAGTGGTAGGGCTACTTCGATGAGTTTTTTTGGGGTTTTGATATTCATACTCAATCGTCTTTTATTCTGGAAAGCGCTCCGTCGCAGCAGTCACAGCCACTCAGGTAGTCGCCGTAGTCGGGGTCAGCATTGCCCACCCAGTGTTCACCGCAATACTCGCAAGTGGTGCAGTCGGCAAAACTTTCGCCGCATTCGGAGCATCTGAAGCCAAAGCTTGTTGCAAGCACTGTCTGATATCCGTCGCAAGCGGCACAACTGGCCACGAAATCCTCTTCGCCGTGCTGAATCGCTTTGTGTGACGGCTCGATATACCCACAGACGTGGCAAATTGCCGACTGGTATCGGTCACCGGTTGCTGAGTCCAGGGACTGGTAGCTGCACACAGGACATTTCGTGTAGGTATTCGCCTTGGGGTTGCTCTTGATCACACGGTCGAACACAGCATCGAGAAACGGAGTCAGAGACTGCAACCTTGCGCCGAACTCCGAAATCAGTTTCGAGTAGCTTGAAAAGTACTTTCCCCACGGCCCAGTAAGAAGCCGGTACAAGTAGTACCAAGCAACATAAATTTCGCCTGCCACTGCTTCGCGCTGCTGCTTTGAATCAAGCCCTGTATGGAAGAAATGCACTACACGGTTTCTATGGCGGGCGATTGCTCGGAACACTTTAAAAGACGAGGGATCAATGCTTTCGCCAGTTAGCGATTCGATTCGTCTCTTGGCGAGTTCCACGCCAACTGTGCGAAGCTTGCCTTGTGCAAATCGCTCGGCAGTGGCCTCTGTTGGTTCCTCGGCAACCCACATTGAGCCAATAAGAACGAGGCGCGCCTTGAAAACTAACTCAACTGCGGCAGCAAAGTCGATCAGGGCATACTTTGGGTGCCCCTCAAGTTCGTCGAGTGCACGGTTCAGAAAGTCGAGCGCGTTGCGAAACAGACTGTCGAAAATCTTGGTATCTTTCATGGTCGCTCCGCTTTGGCCAGCAACTGGCCGAGGTCAAGGTTGATACTGGTCGTGGCCCAGTCCGGCTCCTGCGTGAAAGGCTGGCGCACGTAGAACGGGCCTTCGTGCTTGTCGCCGTCCACCAGCACGATGGCGAGGATGAACTTATCCGCTTGGTTCAGGCCGTAGAGGATTTCGTTGCGGGTGACCGTGATCGTGGACTGACCCTTGGCGCGACCCTTCACCTCGATGTGGCGCGTGGTCGTCAAGCGGCCATCCACAGGCTTGGGCTGACTGGTCACGTCCCAGCCACACTTCTGGGCCAAGACGTCGATCACGTCATGCCCCAGCGCACGCTCGGTTTCCATGACCGCACGCATAGCCACTTGTTCGATATGAGCGCGAGCGGCTGCGTCTGCTGACCAGCCTCCTTGTTCGGCAGGGATGCCCTTGCGCTGCATCAACAGACCTGCCGGGATAACGAGCGCGCCACCCAGCACGACGGGCGTAGCCGAGACCACATGGCGCATGCCCAGAAGTTCTTTCTCGCGCAACTGGCGGCGTACCGTCAAGTCATCGATGGTGCGGCGGACGTTTTCCAGCGTCAGGCGAACGTCCTTGCCTGCGGCCATATCGTCTTGCAGTTTGATGTAGCGGTCTGACCAAAAGTTGATCTCCTTGACCAGCCGTTCGTGAACGGCTGCCAAGGTCTTGTCCACGGTTTTCTCACGCCGCAAGCGTACTTCGTCAAAGTGTTCGGGCACGAGGTGACTGCCCGCGTGGGCGAGCGCCGCGTGCTCCAGATCTTTAGCGATCCACTTTGATGCCAGCACGTCCTGAATCAACGCCATGTCGGAGGCATCAATCGGCTCCAAATCCAGATGCGGCGCCCAGCCCGCACTGACGGTGTTGCCTGCTGCGTCGATCTCGACGAACTGCATGCGACGGGAGGCAACGCGTGTATGGTCGGCACCTTCCTTGACCGAGTGGTCGATGATGAACATTACCTTTGGTGTGACGCCCATATCGCTCGGATCGACCAAAACCGCGCCTTGCTTCAACTTGTTACGGTGCTGCTCCAGCACGATATCGGTGACCGACTGCATCAGGGGGTGCCCCGGATGCAGCAGGCTGGCCATCGGCGCACCCACACGGTCGATGAGGCGGACATACTGCTTCTCGAAGCAGACGCGTTCGTAGCGGCGCAGCACTGGGTCAGCGTTGCGTCTATCCCGACCCGTGATCTGACGGTCACGTTCGCGGATGATGGCCGGGACATTGGTGATCTCGAAGCGGCCCGGCTCACGGGAGCGCAGCTCGCCGCCAAGCTGCAAGAAGGCTTGATTGAAGAAGGAGCGGATGAAGAAGGGTTGGAGCTTGCGAGCCTCGGCCTTTTCCATTTCCTCCTTGACGGAGAACAAGCGCTTTTCGTCCATCACCTCTTCGCACAGGGCGTTGCGCTTGATAATGTTTTCGAGATGGTGGGTGTCGAGCGCGCCTTCCACCCTGCGGTGCAGGCGGGCACGCACCTCGGGGTCGGCCCCGTAGCGGATGGCCTCAATCAGCAAGTCTTTGAGGCTCTTATTCTCGAACACCTCACCGAGGATGTCGAACACGCGCCCGCCCAGTGCCGCGCGTTCGACTTCGAGCTTCTCGAACAGACGTTGAAAAACATCGCCCTCGCGGGTTTCGGAAGCGACCATGTTCCAGAGGTGACAAACCTCGGTCTGGCCGATGCGATGGATGCGACCGAAGCGTTGCTCCAACCGATTGGGGTTCCACGGCAGGTCATAGTTGACCATCAAGTTGGCGTTTTGCAGATTTACGCCTTCGCCCGCAGCATCGGTAGCGATAAGCACGCGCGTGGCAGGGTCGTTGCGAAACAATTCCTGCACCTTGCGCCGTTCTTCGCGCTTGACACCGCCGTGGATCACCACCACGGCACCCTCGTTGCCGATGAGACCGCGAATCTTCACCGCAAGGTAATTCAACGTGTCGCGGTGTTCGGAGAAAATGATGAGTTTACGCTGACGTCCGGCTACGTCGTGCATCTCAGGCGTGTTTTGCAGCAGCTTGGACAATTCGTCCCACTTGCGGTCTTGGCCGGAATGAACGACCTGACGTGCCTGCTCCTCCAGCGCTTCGAGGATGATGATTTCGGCTTCTAGCTCCTGGATGGTTTGCGCGGCGGTGGCTTGATCGACCACGGCTTCTTCGAAGTTCTCGTAGTCCTCGGGCGAGAGTGCGTCGTCGGATTCCCAAATGTCTTCGGACAAGCTGTTGCCGTCGTTGTTTGTGAAAGTGAGGGTTTCGGCAAGCAACTGCCCGCGCTGGCGCAGCTTTTCGTCTTCGGCGCGGCGCTTGAGCTTGTTGCGACGGCGCTTGAGGGACTGGTAGATGGCCTCGGGGCTGGATGCAAGGCGCCGTTGTAGCGCGGTAAGTGCAAAGCCCACCGTGCCCTTGCGCTGACCGTCGAGCTGATCGGCGCGGTTCATTTCTTCCTTCACGTAGTCGGTGACGGCGGTGTAGAGCGCGGCTTCAGGATCGGAGAGTTTGTAGTTGGTGGTGTAGGCGCGGCGCTCGGGGAACAGGCGGGTGCCATCAAAACGAAGCATGTCCTCCTTGACCATGCGCCGCATCAGGTCGGTAACATCAACCTTGTGGGCACCGTCGCGGAACTTGCCGTAAAAGCGGTCGGAGTCCAGCAGGGACATGAATAGATGGAAGTCTTCTTCCTTGCCGTTGTGCGGCGTGGCTGTCATCAGCAAGAAGTGGCGGGTAATCGAACCCAGCATCTCGCCGAGCAGGAACCGCTTGGTTTTGTTGACCTTGTTGCCAAAATAACTGGCCGAGAGCTTGTGGGCTTCGTCGACAACAATCAGATCCCACTGCGTGAGCATGAGCTTTTCTTGCAGGTCTTCAGCGCGCGCCAATTGGTCGACGCGAGCAATCAACAAATCGAAATCATCAAATGGATTGCCGCTGCGCGACTGCTCGACTTGCTCGCGCGAGAAGAGCGTGAACGAAAGACCAAACTTCTCGAACATTTCGTCCTGCCATTGATCAACCAACGAACCGGGCGCGACGATGAGCACACGCCTGGCGTCGGCACGCATCAACAATTCGCGGATGAGCAGGCCCGCCATGATGGTCTTGCCCGCACCAGGGTCATCGGCCAGCACGTAACGCAACGGCTGCCGCGGCAGCATGGACTCATAAACCGCTGTGATCTGGTGCGGTAATGGCTCGACGTTGGACGTGTGCACGGCCATCATCGGGTCGAACAGGTGGGCCAGATTGATCCGGTAGGCTTCGGCGGCGAGTTTGAAATCCTCGCCTGGCGCATCGAACGCCCATGGGCGACCCGCCTCGGCGAGAGAGAGTTTGGCTTCGTCCGTGCGAAACAGCATCCGCTCGCGCAACGTGCCGTCGGCAGTCTTGTAATAAACAGTCAGAGTATTATCGCCGACAGGCTCGGTCGTTACGATACGTACCACCTGCCCAAATTCCAAGCCCGAGATGGCTGCGTTCTTCTGGATGTGTTCAAGCTTCAGCACAACGTCTCCCTTCGCTTTCGTTACGAGTGCAGATCAGGGCTTGCGCCGGTTGTAGGGCGACTGGTTCGTCGGCTTGAGCGAGACGTCGCTCTCACTCGCCTTGGCGCGCACCGCGTCTTCTGTGCGGCCCATCTTCAGCCCGATAATGCGCGTGGGCGTGTTCTGCTTGGCGAGTTGTTTGAGTTGCGAAATGTCGGCGGGCATCCATTGTTTGCCGTGGTTGGGAGGTAACTTAGCCATGATAAAACTCCTTTCGGTCATGAAAGTGCTTGAGGGCGGAGACAAAGCAAAGAGTCATATCCATCACCATTCCTTGCTGTCTTCGTCGTAGCCCGGCGCAAGGACAAGATTGGTAATGCCGTAGAGTGCCTGCCGGTTGCGCAGCCATAGATGGTATTCGCCACCCTTGAGGCTATGATCGTCGGTGCAGTCCACATTCCAGCGACGCAGCAGGTAGCCTGCCATCGCAGCGCGCGTGCGTACCTTCAACACGCCGCTTTCCATGCCGTACTCGGCCTCGATAGTATCTGGGTGCTGCACATTGGCCGGATGCGGAACGAGTTCCAGTTCAGTAATGCGATTCCACTGGATGTCCTGAGCGGACGTTTCGTAGTCGGCAATCTCACCCGGCAAGATGCTGGCATCGTCGAAGCGGCCCAACACAAAGTCACGGAACTCACCACTGCGCCGATCGAAAGCCCGCAGGTGCCAGCGCAAGCCGTTGTTGGCCAGTGCGAAGGGCACGATCGCGCGCGTGGTCAGACCACTGGACAGGGCACGGTAGGAAATCTTGACGGCTGCGCCTTGGTGGATGGCACGCGTCAAGATTGAGATTAATTCCAGATTGATTCGGCCCGGCAGGCAAGTATCCTCGGTGGCGACGACACCACGAAAGTGGACGGGCTCGGTATCACCATAACCGTGAGACAACCAAGCGAAGACGCGCCCAACCGAGAAGTCGAACAGGGGCCGAAACCACTTTGCTCGCACGTAGACTTTGCCCCTGGTGTCGTACTCCATGTTGTTAGGAGCCAATTTCTTATACTGGGCGATGTCCCGCGTGGCCGCAGCCGCTTGGATATCGAAGCGGGAAGCCAAGTCTTGACGGCGAATTTCACCCATGAAACGCAAGCGTAGCTCGACGAACGCGAGACGATCGCGTTGCGCTTGGCTCATTTCCGAAAGGTGATTGATCGTCATGGCGACAAAGTAGCTTCCATATGTTTTTGCGAATCATATACGAATCAAAATAAAGCGTCAATCAGAATCAAAATGCGCAGCATCATGAGGCAAAATGATAACGTCTGTGCATGCATGGGCAAGACGGCAGGACAGTTGCGCCATGCTCTCGAACTGCGTCAGCACCTCCTGCACGTAGGACTCTGCTCAACCAGTTTCAGTGATTTTTATAATCGGAAAAGGCCTCACTCAGCATTTGATGGACACACACCCGATCAGGTCTACTTTAACCAACTGCCGCAAACCATCGCGGCTTAACCCCAGAGATTCCACCTAAGAATAAAAAATATTTGTCCGAAGAACCGTGACACCGCTGTTTCTGATTTTCTACTTCAATTACCTTTTTAT